>NZ_CP137134.1:1624669-1949603 GCF_033095785.1 Nitrosospira sp. Is2
TCGTGAGGCGAAAGGTTGATAGCCTGGAATTACTCGAACTCCATACCAAAAATACCAGCCAGGGGAACGGCGCGCCTCAATTAGACCTTGATGCACAAGATGAGATTGGTCAGCTTTCGCGTACCGTAGCCACGGTGCACCACGAACGAGAACGCTACAACAAGGAGCTGGAAGCCATGGTAGCGTCGCGCACTGCCGAGCTGGAGCATGCCCGGCGCGATGCTGAACAGGCGAATCGAGCTAAATCAAATTTCCTCGCTGCGATGAGTCACGAGATTCGGACGCCCATGAACGGGGTGATCGGCATGATCGATGTGCTGCATTACACCAGCCTGCGGAGCGACCAGGTGGAAATGGTTGATCTGATGCGTGAATCAGCGTTGGCGTTGCTAAGGATCATTGACGATATCCTGGATTTTTCCAAGATTGAGGCCGGCAAGCTTCAGATCGAGCACGGCGCGGTATCCATAGCCGAGGTCGCAGAGAAAGTCTGCAATCTGTTAGATCAACTGGCACAGAAAAAGGGGGTCGAACTTGCCTTATTCACCGACCCCAGGGTTCCCCTTGAAGTAGTAGGGGATGCGTTACGGCTGCGCCAGGTCCTTCTTAATCTGATCAGCAACGCCGTAAAATTTTCGGCCGATCAGCGGCGGCAAGGAAAGGTATCAGTACGCGTATTGCCCGTCCAACAGAACGGGAAGCAGATATTTGTCGAATTTCTGGTTGTCGACAATGGCGTTGGGATGGATGAAGAGACCAAGGCAAAGCTGTTCACCCCCTTTACACAAGCAGATGTTTCAACCACGCGGCGCTTTGGCGGTACCGGATTGGGACTGGTCATTTCACGTAACCTGATTGAACTGATGGGAGGGGAAATCAGTGTCGAAAGCGCGGTGGGAAAAGGCAGCACGTTTTCCGTACGCCTGCCGTTCGAGCCACGGAAGGCGGCAAACCCCCAGATGGACTCTCCAACGTCCGAGGTTGCCGGCTTGTCGTGTCTCGTTGCAGGAAGCGCAGATGGTGTTGGGCCCGACCTTGCCTTCCACCTGGAGCACGCGGGCGCATGTGTAGAGCGCGTTCCGCATCTTTCGGACATCAGCGAGTGGATCGGCCGCTGCCGACCTGGGCTATGGATAGCGGTAATCGATGCGAAAAACACTACGCCCGCGCTGGAGAGCCTGAGTGCCGCGCTTTACGCAAAGCCCGGCCTGGACCTGCGTTTTGTCATTGTCGGGCGCGGCAAGCGACGCTCGCCGCGCCTGCGGGAAAACGGTGTCATAACCATAGACGGGAACCTGCTGCCCCGTCAATCCTTGTTCAAAGCTGTGGCGCTTGCGGCAAACAGGACACAAGAAGAAGAAATATACCGGTTTCCCGCTCAAGAGGACGTTCTTGGCTTTTCCCCGAATGTCCAGAGCAGGGAGCATTCACAGGTAATCCTGGTAGCCGAGGACAACGAGACCAATCAGGAGGTGATCCGACGCCAACTAGCCTTGCTCGGTTATGCAATCGCCGTGGCCGGAAATGGACGCGAAGCATGGGAGTTGTGGAAAACCGGCAAGTATTCGCTGCTGTTGACCGATGTGCATATGCCCGAAATGGACGGTTATGAGCTTTGCGCTGCCATCAGGGCCAGCGAGACCGGCTCAGCCCATGCTCCTATCATAGCCATCACGGCTAACGCCCTGAAGGGCGAAGCGGAGCACTGCCGCGCCATGGGTATGGATGATTATCTGAGCAAACCGCTTCAGCTAAAGGATTTGAAGAAAACATTGGAAAAATGGCTGCCGTTTGCCACACGCGCCGGTCTCGTTGACGCTCCCGCGATTGTTGATGCGTCGCCAACCCCGCCGCCCCACACGAATTCGGTGCCCATCGATATTACTGTTCTTGAAAGATTGGTGGGAAACGACCCTGCTGTGATTAAAGAATGCCTGCAGAGTTTCCGGAAAACGGCGACAAAGACTAGCGGTGAATTAAAGGCAGCTTACAGCGCTGGACAAACGGCACAGGTCGGCGAAGCCGCGCACAAGCTCAAGTCTTCCGCCCGCTCCGTCGGCGCTGTTTTCCTGGGTGAGTTATGCGCCAGTATGGAAGATGCCTGTTCTACTAAAAAGACGGCGCAGCTGGATAGTTTTATCCATCGCTTCGAGACTGAAATAGCTGCCCTGGATGAGTATCTTGGCTCGTAATAACGAAAATGTTGCGGCCTTCCAAAAACAGACGGGGACTGAATGGTCGCAGGGCCTTTATGATGGGTAAGCCCTCAAGACCCGCGGCGACAATACTCATAGCGTCGGACAATATCGCAGATGGCGAACTGATAAAAACGATCCTTGATGCGGAGTTTGACAATGTATTCATTTCGACTGCTCCAGACAGGATAGTAGAAGATTTTGAGCTGCGGCGACCGAATGTGCTGCTGCTTGCGTTCGATTCCCTGGAAAAGTCAGAACACTATTATCACGCTCTCAGAACGCGTAGCAACGAGGCTGGGACGACGGAACATCGCGTGATCGTTCTCTGCGACAAGAACAATATCGGGCGTGCCTACCAGCTATGCAAGAAGGAGCGTTTTCACGACTACGTGTTTTTTTGGCCGATGACACATGATGCGCCGCGTTTGCTCATGTCATTGCATCTGGCAATACGTGAACTCACCATGCTTGACGCTAGCCCGACAGCCGAAGAATTTGCGGCTCAAGCGCGGCGCTTGAGCGAAATGGAGACACTCTTGCATAAGCACGTGGCGCACGGAAATCGTGAAATCGAGATTGCCGACTCGGCTATGCGAAAAGCGGAGCGAGAGATCGGCGCGGCTCTGGACGAGTTCTCCCGGCAGCTTGCGCAGGAGGGGCCGCCCGATGTTGGCGAACACGGATTAACAAAAAAATTTGACTCGTTTAAGCAGAACGAAATAGACCCGCGCCTGCGCAGTTTCGAGGAAGTGACTCAACCATTGAAGCTCTGGATCGATGGCTTCAGTCAAGAGTGTGTTCCTCACATTAAAGCAGCCCGTACGCTTAATGAGATGGCTGATCGGTTACAACCGACTGTGTTGGTTGTGGATGACGATGATTTTCAGCAAACAATCGTGGCGAAGATACTCGAGCCCTTGAACTATCGGGTGCTTTATGCTGAGAGCGGGCTTGCTGCACTTGAAATATTGCGGAACGTGCGACCGGATCTTGTCCTGATGGACCTTATGATGCCGGATGTTAATGGCATCGAAACCACGCGCCGGCTAAAAGCGATGCCTGCTTTCGCAAATCTGCCAGTAATGATGATGACGGGAAAAAGTGAAGGCGATATTGTTATCGAGAGCCTTCAGGCGGGCGTGATCGACTTCGTCGTGAAGCCCGTCGAGCGCGAGACCCTGATCGGCAAGGTGGCCCAAATTCTGCGGACGACGAAGATGAATCGGGCCTTGGCTCAAAAAAAATGGGACGATCTTTAGGTAACGGCCGGGACACTCAAGCTCACGTTATTTTGCTGTACGCCTGGTTTTTTTGTTATAGTTGAATTCAGGTTAACACGACTTTTTCATTCTCAGGCGTTCGCTCGAACCCGGCAAAGCCTAACTACGACTCAGCGTGAAAATCTCATCTTTCCCTCTGTGCGCCAGACCCTACGAGGCTCCTGGCTGGCTCCGCGGGGGGCATGCCCAAACAATTTACCCTTACTTTCTGGCACGGCCTGCGATCGTTTACCGTCGCGAGCGCTGGGAATTGGACGATGGCGATTTTATCGATATCGACTGGCTCGATAACGTAGCCGATGCGCCGCTGGTTGTGCTATTTCATGGGCTTGAGGGAAGCTCATACAGTCACTATGCGCTGAGCATGATGGCGCTGCTGAGGCAATTGGGCTGGCGGGGAGCAGTGGTGCATTTCCGGGGTTGTTCCGGATCGCCCAATCGGCTCGAGCGTGCGTATCATGCCGGCGATTCGACTGAAATCGACTTCATACTCCGCCGGATAAGCCAGCAGAGCAAACGTCCGGGATACAGGCTGCCGATTTATGCGGTAGGGGTTTCACTTGGTGGTAACGCATTACTGAAATGGCTGGGCGAGCAAGGACGACAGGCCTCCCAATTGCTGGATGGCGTCGTAGCGGTTTCAGTACCGTTGGATCTTGCAGCTGCTGGGGGCGCCCTCGCTTCAGGCTTCAACCTGCTCTACACCCGTCATTTTCTCGACACGTTGAAGTACAAGGCGCTTGGGAAACTTGAGCGCTTTCCGAGCCTTTTCGATTCTGCCGCAGTCGCGGGGTGCACGACGCTGTACGAGTTCGACAATTTGGTAACAGCCCCGCTGCATGGCTTTCGCGACACTGAAGACTACTGGGAGCAATCGAGTAGCAAGCCCTGGCTCAGGCATATCGAGGTGCCCACGCTGGTCATTAATGCCTTGAACGATCCTTTCATGCCGGCTTCCGTGCTGCCACAACCTTATGACGTCTCCTCTGCCGTTGTTCTGGAATTTCCGGAGGAAGGAGGACACGCGGGATTTTTACATTCGCCGTTTCCAGGCAAACTGACCTGGCTCCCGGAGAGAATTGTCAGTTTCTTTGGCGAACAGGGCGGCCGCACTGCCCTCCGACCCATTAATACGGTTCCTGAGTTCCAAATTTCCTGAACGCAAGTTATCTATTGGCCTAGGGGCTTTCCATCTGCACTGCGCGACCCCCGGAAGCGACCCCCCGGGCCGTACATCTTCCGTCACATCACTGGCCGGCTCGCATATATCGTCATAGTTCATTCTGGAATATCTTGCGGTTATCTCGCGATGCCGGGAGAAGCTAGATAACGTGGATGCTTTTCGAGCAGGCGGGAGTTAGTACTTTCATTTGGTGTAAAATTGAAATCTGCTTTAGCTCTACTTGGAATTAAATCTGTTGCTGACGTACCGGCTTAACCGGGATGGTATCAATAGCAGCCAGTGAATCGGTCATGCCCGTTATGCCCACACAGCCAATCTTCATTCACCTGCGGATGCACAGCGAGTATTCCGTTGTGGACGGCATCGTACGGATCGACGAGGCCGTGGCAAAAGCAGCTGCCGAGGGCATGCCGGCGCTGGCGCTAACGGATCTTTCCAACCTGTTCGGCCTGGTAAAATTTTATCAGGCCACTCGCAACAACGGAATTAAACCGATTGTCGGCTGCGATGTCTGGATAAGCAATGAAACGGACCGCGACAAACCCTCTCGTATCTTGCTGTTATGCCAGTCCCATCCCGGTTATCTGCTGTTGTGCCGTCTTCTCTCGCGCGCCTACCGTGAAAATTATCATCGCGGGCGCGCCGAGATCCGAAAGTCCTGGCTAAGAGAAAACAATTTCGGCACGAATGGGCTTATCGCCCTGTCGGGCGCGAATCTCGGCGAGATTGGTCTTGTGCTGATGCAGAATGATCCGGCGCAAGCTGATACCCTGGCAAGAGAATGGGCCAGTCTCTTCCCTGGTCGTTTTTATATCGAAGTGCAGCGGGCAGGACACCCGAATACGGAGGCAGTCGTGCAGCGCTCGCTGATGTTGGCCTCGGCCCTGCATTTGCCCGTGGTTGCGACGCAGCCGGTGCAGTTTCTTAACCCCGAAGACTACCGCGCACACGAGGCGCGCGTATGCATAGCGGAAGGTTATGTACTCGGCGACCGTCGCCGACCGAAACATTGCACAGAACAGCAATATTTTAAAAGTCAGGCCGAGATGGCCGAACTGTTCGCCGACATGCCAGCGGCGCTCGCCAACAGCGTGGAAATTGCCAGGCGGTGCAACCTGACACTGGAATTAGGCGTGAATCGCCTGCCATTGTTTCCTACCCCCAACAACGAGAGCCTGGAGCTATACCTGCGCAATCAGGCTATCTCAGGCCTGGAAGCGCGCATGAAGACGCTTTTTCCCGATGCTGTCGAGCGAGAAGTGAAAATGCCCAGTTATCGGGCGCGGCTCGATTTCGAAGCTGACATCATCGTCCAGATGGGGTTTGCGGGCTATTTTCTCATTGTTGCCGATTTCATCAATTGGGCCAAAAGCAACGGCGTGCCGGTAGGGCCCGGCCGTGGCTCTGGCGCAGGCTCTCTGGTTGCATACTCGCTGGGAATCACCGACCTTGACCCCCTTCGTTACGATTTGCTTTTCGAGCGCTTTCTCAACCCTGAACGCGTATCCATGCCTGACTTCGACATCGACTTCTGCCAGGACGGACGCGAACACGTGATCGAATACGTGAAGCAGAAGTATGGCGCCGAGAGCGTTTCGCAGATTGCCACTTTCGGAACCATGGCAGCGAAGGCGGTAGTGCGCGATGTCGGTCGGGTGCTGGATCTGCCTTACAGTTTCGTCGATCAGTTGGCCAAGCTGGTGCCATTCGATCTGGGCATGACACTTAAGAAGGCGCGTGAGGAGGAACCGCAACTGAATGAACGAGCGGAAGCGGAAGAAGAGGTGCGTAATTTGCTGGAACTGGCTGAGCGTCTCGAGGGGCTTACACGCAACGTGGGGATGCATGCTGGGGGCGTACTGATCGCATCCGGGAAGATCACCGATTTTTGCCCGGTCTATTGCACGGATTCCGGGGAGTCGGTAATAAGCCAGTTGGATAAGGATGATGTCGAAAAAATCGGGTTGGTAAAGTTCGACTTTCTGGGGTTGCGGACGTTGACCATACTCGACTGGACGGTACGATATATCAGGCAGCGTGAAGAAGGTAGCTCGACTCAGGCCACGGGCGCCCAGTCCTTTTCCCTTGCCTTTTGCCTCGAAAATCTGCCGTTGGACGATACCGCCACTTATGCGTTATTGCGCCAGGGTAATGCGGTGGGCGTTTTCCAGTTCGAATCCCGCGGCATGAAAGATCTGCTGCAGCGGGCAAAACCGGACCGATTCGAAGATATCATCGCGCTAGTGGCGTTGTACCGACCGGGCCCAATGTCCCTTATTCCCGAGTTTACCGAACGCAAGCACGGCAAACGTGTGGAATATCTCGATTCACGCTTGCAGCCCATACTTGAGCCCACTTACGGTGTGATGGTCTATCAGGAACAGGTCATGCAAATCGCGCAGGTTATTGGGGGGTATAGCCTTGGCAGCGCCGATCTGCTTCGGCGGGCCATGGGGAAGAAAAAACCCGAAGAAATGGCGTTACAGCGGGACATTTTCGTTGCCGGGGCGGTCAAGAATGGCATGGCGGAGCGGAATGCGGCCGAGCTCTTCGACCTGATGGAGAAGTTCGCCGGCTATGGATTTAATAAATCGCATGCGGCCGCGTATGCCCTCATCGCCTTTCAGACCGCTTACCTGAAAGCGCATTATCCGGCGGAATTCATGGCCGCGACCCTTTCCGCTGATATGGACGATACGGACAAGGTCCACTCCTTCTTCGAGGACAGCATTGCCAATGGGCTGGTCATGCTGTCACCGGATATTAACCTGTCCGGTTATCGCTTCATTCCTGTGGACGCAAAAACCATACGTTATGGGTTAGGCGCGGTAAAAGGAACCGGGGAATCCGCGATTATGGCAATTATTAAAGCGCGCGAAATGAGCGGTCCCTACCAGGACCTGTTCGATTTCTGCCATCGGGTGGACAAGCGGATCGTCAACCGCCGCGTGGTTGAGTCGCTAATTCGCGGGGGCGCATTCGATTCCATCGATCGTCATCGAGCCGGCCTTCTCGCATCGGTAGGCATTGCACTCGAATCGGCCGAGCAGGCTGGACGTGCGGCCAACCAAGTCACGTTGTTCGGAGAACGCGATACGCCCCTGGAAAGATCCAGCCTGCTGAATGTGGCGGCGTGGCCGGAGAAGGAAAAGCTGAAAAACGAGAAAATGGCGTTGGGATTCTATTTGAGCGGCCACCCATTCCACGCTTACGCGGACGAATTGAAACATTTTGTACGTTGCCGCCTGGACCGGCTGAACCCACAGCGAGAACCGCAACTCCTTGCTGGCATTGTCTACGCAATGCGCACGCAAGTGACACGTCGCGGCCGGATGGGAGTGATCGTATTGGATGATGGCAGTGCACGCGTGGAACTGGTGGTATATAGCGAGCTATTCGAATCGGCACGAAACTGGCTGAAGGAAGATCAGTTGCTCGTGGTGGAGGCAAGAGTGAACAACAAGGGTGGAGAGGATGAGTATGGACTGCGGATTACGGCCGATCAGCTGTTCGATCTGAGCAGCGCCCGCTCGCGCTATGCAAAACGCGTTGAACTTCGTTGCACCGGATCCTCCGATGCCCGAAGACTGAGAGAACTGCTAGGACCCTACCGCGGTAACCGCGGCAATGCGGGTAGAGTCAGCGGCGGAAATAACTTTTCCTGCCCGGTCTTCGTGATCTATCGCAACCACAACGCGACATGCGAGCTCTCGCTGGGCGAGGCGTGGCGGGTGAGCCTCCATGAAGATTTGCTGCAATCGCTCGAAGCTCATTTCGGGCCAGAACATGTAAAAGTGATCTACTGACCTGCCGGAGTGATCGAACAGTACTGAAGTGCCTCGTGAACGCGAGGGTGGCTTGACCGTAAAGATGAGTGCCACTACTATGCTGATGCCCCATCAACTTTTTTCCTCATGGGCGAGTTGTACGAGGGGGTAAGATAAGTAAGGTAAATCAAGAAGGAAGAAATGGAACCAAACACGACAACCATCGCCTCGGGTCTTCAAAAGGTGAGAGGGCGTATCAAGGAGGTTGCGGAGAAAACAGGCCGGCAACCCGAGTCGATTACGCTTTTGGCTGCAAGCAAGACCAATCCGGCCGAGTGCCTCCGCGAAGCCTTTGCCGCGGGTCAGACTATTTTCGGGGAAAATTATCTCCAGGAGGCCCTGGTAAAAATCGCGGCGCTCCCCGATTTACCCATCGAGTGGCATTTCATAGGGCCGATACAGAGTAATAAGACCCGCCGTATAGCGGAAAATTTTACCTGGGTCCACAGCGTGGACCGGAAAAAAATTGCCGACCGCCTGTCCAAAGATAGGCCTGAATCGTTACTCCCCCTCCAGGTATGCCTGCAAGTAAACGTGAGTGGTGAACATAGCAAGAGCGGCGTAGCGCCCGATGAAGTCGCCGGCCTCGCGGCGCATATTGTCACCTTGCCGCGGCTGAAACTCAGGGGGGTGATGGCTATTCCCGAACTTACCAGGGCCACCGCCCTGCAGCGCAGCCAATTCCGGATGGTAAGAGAAGCGTTCGATCTCTTAAACCACGCGGGTTATGGTCTTGATACGATTTCCATGGGAATGACGGAGGATCTTGATATAGCGATAGAAGAAGGCGCGACCATGGTTCGAGTGGGCACCGCTATTTTCGGTCCCAGACGCTACCTTATCCCTGAGGAACTTGCTGCCCGGAAAGACTGAGGTATTTTTCGTACAGCTGCTCTTTTGTCTCAGCTATGTCCGGATTAAGGACGATGCAATCCACGGGACATACTTCCACGCATTGTGAAACCTCATAATGCCCCACGCATTCCGTGCACCGAGCGGCATCGATCTCATAGATTTCCTCTCCGGACGAAATAGCGTCATTTGGACACTCCGGCTCACACACATCGCAATTAATACATTCATCAGTAATTATTAAAGCCATATCAACCTCAAGATTGCGTTTCGATTCTCATCCGCAACTGCTCGGCTATAAAGGGATGCACAAATTTATCCACACTTCCGCCGAGCAGTGCGATTTCCCGTACTATAGTGGCGGATACGAACATATATTGCTCCGACGGTGTCAGAAACAGGGTTTCGACATCAGGATATAAGCTACGGTTCATGCCAGCCATCTGAAACTCGAACTCGAAATCGGAAACGGCGCGCAGTCCGCGCAAGATGACTCTTGCGTCCTGTTGTTGCGCAAACTCCATCAGCAGACCCGAAAATGACATTACCTGGACGTTGGTGTAGTCGACCAGTACTTGCCGCACCATCCCCACCCGCTCGTCCTGAGTAAAAAACGGCGCTTTACTCCTACTATCCGCCACCGCAACCACCACCTGGTCAAACAGGCTTGACGCCCGCCTAACCAGATCCTCGTGACCCCGGGTGATAGGATCAAACGTTCCCGGGTAGATCGCTTTTTCCATGTTCTAAGGATTTTAAAAGTTGGTAAAATACCTTGCCCGCGCGCCCCTGCCGCCATACCTGCCACTCCGCACGCGCCTCAGGAAGGCTGTCACTTTCCACATAGACGAGCCCGCCCGGAGAAAGGTGCCCATGGAGCCTTGATAGCAGCTCCGGTAGCAACCCCAGGCGATAGGGGGGATCAAGAAAGATTACGTCGAACCGACGCGCATCCAAGTCGATAAAATGGGACGCATCCATCGCCACCAACTCCACTTGCAAAGCTCCAAGTTTCAGCGAACTAGCCCTCAGCGTTGTCATTACGCCGGGGCTGGATTCCACCATGACGACCTTCCCGGCTCCACGTGACGCCGCTTCAAAGCCCATGGCGCCGCTCCCCGCGAACAGATCCAGGCAGCATTTCCCGCTCATATCCTGTCCCAACCAGTTGAAGACGGTCTCGCGCACGCGATCGGGCGTCGGCCGCAACTCAATCTTGTCGGGAAATGCGAGGACGCGGCTTCGCCACTCGCCGGCGATGATGCGAACTTTATTTTTCACCAATACGAATGTCGAGAATAGAGGTGCGTTCGACTGGAACGATCCAGGGAAATAGCTGTTCTATTCGGTTCCCACAGCCCCGACCACGACAGTTACCATCCCGTCTGGGTTGATGCGTCGCTGAAACGCATCCTTGACCTGGGAAACGGTTGCCCTTTCCACCGCTTTTACGTAGTCATCCAAGTAGGTGAGGGGGAGATTATAAAAACCAATCATCGCAAGAAATCCGATAATCTTCTTGTTGCTGTCGATACGCAAAGGAAAACTGCCAATAATATTTTGTTTGGCTTCCACAAGTTCTTTTTCTGTTGGGCCGCCAGCCACGAAATCTGCGAGGACTTTTCGAGTTAGCAAGAGCGCATCTTCTGACTGTTCCTTCCGGGTTTGCAGTCCTATCTCGAAAGGGCCTTTTTCTCTGAGCGGCGCGAAATGGCTGTGCACGCTATAAGCCAAACCTCGTTTCTGGCGGATCTCTTCCATCAGGCGGGAGGTGAATCCTCCCCCCCCCAATATATGGTTACCAACCAGCAACGGAAAATAGTCGGGATCGACGCGCCGGAGTCCGGGATAAGCGAGCACTATATGGCTCTGGGTCGCAGGGTGGGCAATCTTTCGGGTGTGGGGGGCCGGCGGCGTCACCTCAGGCAAAACATCAGCCGGCTTTCCTTGCGGTAACTCTTTCGTCAGTGATTCGGCAATCGCGGCAGCCTCAGCGCGGCTTACATTCCCCATGATCGCAACTACCGCGTTGCCGACGGTATAACGGGAACGGTAGAAATTAGCCAAATCGTCGCGTTGCAACCCACTTACGCTGTCAACCTCGCCCGAACTGCGCAACCCATAGGAATGGTTACCGTAGAGCATCTTCATCAACAGGCGGTCGGCAATAGTGCCCGGTTTGGTGTCGGCTTCCTTCAATCCCGCGATTACCCGAGCCTTTTCCCGTTCCAGCACGTTCCCAGCAAACTCCGGGTGCTGGATGACGCGGCCAAATATATCCAGCGCCTGACCGCGCTCTCTTGCGCTGCTCAACGTGCGCAGCGAAATACCGGCCCGATCCTGATCGAAATGGGCCCCCAGCTGGGCCCCAACGTCGGCTAAACCTTTCGCAACCTGATCTTCGGTCAATCCACCGGCGCCCAGACTCAACAGATGCAGGGTTAATCCGGCACGGCCCGATTTATCCGCCGTGTCGGTACTGCTTCCTGCGTCGAAATCTACGCTGACATCGAGTATCGGTAAATCCCGGCTTTCTATGAAATATACCCGGGCGCCTGAAGGTGTTTGCCAATGCTCGATGGGCAATGTAGCCAAGGCCCATTGTGAACAGCAACTTAACAGCAGTAAAAACATGAAGCGCATCACATGCATTGCGGCCTCTTTAGAAAACGCTCTTGAAAGCTAAACGGAAACAGGAATAGATCAGCAGGATTTCATAGCCTTAATGCCTCAATAACGCAGGCGGGGCAGAAGGTGTTTTCTGCTCCAGCGGTTGCGGATCCAGTACCGCAACCGTGAGGACGTCATCCGTCAGGTATTTCTTTGCCACGTCCCGTACCTGTTCCGCGGTGACAGCTTTCAACCGCTCAAGAATCGTATCGATATCACGATATGACAGTCCAATGCTTTCCAGTTGGCCGATTTCCATTGCCTGAAAAAACATCGAGTCGAGCTGGAAGACATGAGCGGCCACGACCTGAGCCTTAACACGGACGAGTTCCTCCTCGGTCACGCCCTCGCGTACAATCTTTTCCACCTCGATACGCAACGCGGCTTCAAGATCAGCCGGGGTTTTGCCCTCGCTTGGCGTGCCGTTCAGATAAAACATGCCCGGGCCCCGCGCCGTGGAATCGTAGCTCGCCCCCGCTGAACTCGCAATGTGCTGCTCGCGCACCAGCGTTTTATTAAGACGTGCTGATTCGTTTCCATCCAGCACCCCTGCGAGCATCTCGAGCGCGTAGGGTTCCCAATCGGTAGCCGGGTTACGCAACGCCGGGGCATGGTAAACCATTGCAAGATAGGGCAATTGCGCCGGCGCCTTCACCGTGATCCGCTTGATCCCGACCTGTTTCGGCTCCATCTGTGGCTTGCGCTTATCCAGTGGTAATGGCACCCCCGACTTGATAGGTCCATAAAACTTTTGCGCCAGGGCAAAGACCTCCTTTGGGTTGACATCGCCTACCACGACCAGAACAGCGTTATTTGGCGCATACCATCGGTCATACCACGACTTCGCGTCTTGAACGGTCATGTTTTCAAGGTCATTCATCCAACCGATTACGGGTTGCCGGTATGGGTGTGCCTGATAAGATGTGGCCATCATTTTTTCATGCACCAGAGCGCGGGCTTGGTCATCGGTACGCAGGCGGCGTTCTTCCATCACAACTCTGATCTCTTTCGCGAATTCTTCTTCCGTCAGTATCACGTTGCGCATCCGGTCGGACTCCAACTCCATCGCCAACGGCAGCCTGGATTTGTGCAATTGCTGGAAATAGGCGGTATAGTCGCGGCTGGTAAAGGCATTCTCTCGACCCCCCGCGGCCGCGATGCGGCGAGAAAACTCACCCCCGGGAACCTTTTTCGTGCCCTTGAACATCATATGTTCCAACACATGGGCCACGCCGGTAACGCCGTTTACTTCATCAATACTTCCAGCCTTGTACCAAATCTGCGAAATTACGACTGGGGAACGGTGATCCTCCCTGACAATCAGCCTAAGACCATTGGCAAGCATGTACTCATGCGTTTGAGCGGTGTCAGCAAGGAGACTCCCCGGAAGCAACAAAGCGAACAGCATCGCGAGCGACCGCAAGCCTGCCGGAAACAGGAGGAAATACCGATAACTCATCATTTTTTTAACAACCTAAAGCCGGGTAAACAGATAAAATCGGAAATAACACCGCGATTGCGGGGTTTCGGTATTGAATTCCGACTAATATAACAGCCTACCAGAATGCCGAGTTTCTTCAACTCTAAAAATAATACCGAGACCGCGGACTCCCCTTCCCATTGGGCGGCAAGGGTAAGATCCGGACTCTCGCGCACCCGCCAAAACCTGGGTAAACACTTATCCGGTCTCTTCGGCAGCGGCAAAATCGACGAAGCCCTCTACGAGGAGCTGGAAACCGTCCTGCTCATGGCCGACACTGGTGTGAGCTCGACCACTTGGCTGCTCGACGAACTGCGCAGGCAAGTCAAACGCAATGGACTGACCCAGGCGGCGCAACTCAAGGAAGCATTGCAGGAAGCACTCATCGCGCTGCTTGAACCCCTGTCGCTACCTCTTGAAACTGGGGCCAGCAAGCCTTTCATCATTATGCTTGCGGGTGTGAACGGCGCCGGAAAAACAACATCCATTGGTAAACTTGCGCATCATTTTCAGCTACAGGGAAAAACCGTGCTGCTCGCGGCCGGCGACACTTTTCGGGCGGCTGCGCGCGAGCAGCTTATGGCGTGGGGCGAGCGTAATAATATCGCTGTGATTGCGCAGGAAAATACCGGGCAGCAAAAAGGGGATCCTGCCGCCGTTATATTCGATGCGGTCAACGCGGCGAAAGCTCGCGGGATCGATATCGTCCTCGCGGACACTGCCGGGCGGCTGGCAACGCAATTGCATCTCATGGAAGAAATCAAGAAAGTGAAGCGGGTCATTGCCAAGGCAGAGCCGGGCGCGCCGCATGAATCGCTGCTGGTGCTCGATGCAAATACCGGCCAGAATGCCATTGCTCAGGTTCAAGCGTTCGATGATGCGCTTGGTTTGACCGGCCTCATCGTCACAAAGCTGGATGGCACTGCCAAAGGAGGGGTGATCGCCGCTATCGCCAGGCAACGCCAGGACAAGCAGCCACTACCCATCCGCTTTATCGGGGTAGGCGAGGGCTTGGACGATTTGAGGCCGTTTGCTGCAAGGGAATTTGTGGAGGCGTTGTTTGATTGAAAGCCCGGGCCATTATCGTAACAAAGAATGATTAGCTTCAGTCAGGTCTACAAGCGTTACCCTAATGGCTTCGAAGCCCTCAAGAATGTTTCTTTTACCCTTGAGACAGGGGAGATGGGCCTGATCACGGGCCATTCGGGCGCAGGTAAGACGACATTGCTAAGACTTATTGCCGCCATCGAGCGTCCCACAACCGGCAGTATTATCGTCAACGGCCAGAACGTTAGCGCGCTCAAGAGTGGCGCAATTCCATTCCTGCGACGAAACCTCGGGCTTGTGTTTCAGGATCAGAAAATCCTGTTCGACCGCACTGTTTTTCAAAACGTATTGCTTCCACTGCAAATCAGCGGTTTTAGCTCAAGGGCGGCAACGGGACGGGTGCGTGCGGCGCTGGATAAAGTAGGTCTGCTGAACCGGGAAAAAGCACGTCCCATCACTCTTTCGGGAGGTGAGCAGCAACGCCTGTGCATTGCCCGCGCCATCGTCAACAGGCCATCAATACTCATCGCTGATGAGCCTACCAGTAACCTCGATCCGGATTATGCGAAAGACATCATGGACATGTTCGTATCATTTAATCAGGTGGGCGTCACCGTCTTGATTGCAACCCATGACGTCCAGCTGCTCAGCAGTATGCAGCCCCACATCTTTAAGCTCAGTCACGGCGGGCTGGCGGCATGAGCGTCTGGCTTTCTCATCATTTTTACGCTTTTGCAGTTGCAATAAAGCGCCTGGCGCGTGCGCCACTGGGCAGCCTGCTCAGCATTGCAGTCATCGGGATCGCCTTCAGCCTTCCCGCAGGAATTTATGTGCTGCTGGAAAACCTTCATTCGCTCTCGGGGCAATTCTCCGCAACGCCTCAATTGAGCCTGTTTCTAAAGCTTGACGCAGACGGGGAGGCGGTAGCCGAAATAGAATCCCGCTTGAAGCAACACCCGGATGTCGCCAGTTTCAGGTTCATTCCCAAGAATAGCGCACTGGAGCAGCTCAAGCAAAGCTCAGAAATTGGTGATGTAATGGATGGCCTCGAGCGCAATCCTCTGCCGGATGCTTTTGTCCTAAGCGCCAAGAGCATTGCTCCGGAGCGCCTGGAAGCGTTGCGCAAGGAACTGACGAAGCTGCCGCAGATCGAGCATGCCCAGCTCGACTCGGCCTGGGCGAAACGTCTGGACGCCTTGCTTAAGCTGGGGCGGGCGGGCGTACTGATGCTTGCCGCTTTGCTGAGCTTCTCGCTTGTGGCGGTGGCATTTAACACCATTCGGCTGCAAATAATGACGATGCGGGATGAAATAGAAGTTTCCAAGTTGATTGGCGCAACCAAAGGCTTCATTCGCCGGCCTTTTCTGTATTTTGGCGCCATTCAGGGAGCGGTCGGCGGCGTGGCGGCGTGGCTCATTATTTCTTGGGGAATCTATCTCGCGGACGAGCAACTGAAAGACCTGATGGAACTCTACGAAGTGAATTTTCGCCTATACCATCTCTCACTTGAAGATAGTTTGAGCTTGTTGCTGTTTTCGGCGCTGCTGGGGTGGACTGGGGCGTGGTTGTCAGCTACAAATCAGTTGTGGCGCATAGAACCTCGATAATTCATCAGCTTAAGAGCACTAAAGAGGGAACTTTCGTACGCTGTTGGCGCTCTCAGAGGAAAAGAATTAAACTTTGCTAAAAACTAAGGAGGTTACATGACTTTTGCTCTAGCCGTACCCTCAGCAAGCGGCAGCATTGAAAGCTACATTCAGTCCGTTAATGGCTTTCGCATTCTTTCTCAGGAAGAAGAAATCCGTCTGGCGCGTTCGCTGAGAGATGAAGAAAATATCGACGCGGCTCGTCAGCTGGTGCTGTCACACTTGCGTGTGGTAGTGGCCATTGCACGCGGTTATAAAGGTTATGGCCTGCCCCAGGCCGACTTGATACAGGAAGGCAATATCGGGTTGATGAAAGCAGTCAAACGCTATGATCCCGAGCGTGGGGTGAGACTCGTCTCATTTGCGGTACATTGGATCAAGGCGGAAATCCACGAATTCATACTTCGGAACTGGCGACTGGTGAAGATTGCCACAACCAAGGCCCAGCGAAAACTATTCTTCAATCTTCGGAGTATGAAGCCGGTTCTCGATACCATGAATCCCGACGAAGTCAATGCCATTGCGAGGCAGTTGGGGGTCAAGGCCGAAGAAGTCGTAGAAATGGAGACGCGGTTTAGCGGCCGTGACATCTCGCTCGAACCGATGTCCGATGACGACGAGGACGATACATTCAGCCCGATCGCCTATCTCACCGATGGCTCGGAACCCCAGCAACAGCTGGAAACAGAAGAGACCCGGCGAGTGCGAGGAGAAGGACTGGAACGCGCGCTCGCAAGCCTCGACTCGCGCAGCCGTCGCATTATCGAAGCTCGCTGGCTGCGGGAAAAAGACACCGCCACACTCCACGACCTTGCTGACGAGTTGGGCGTTTCGGCTGAGCGTATCCGACAGATTGAAGTCAAAGCGATGCAAAAAATGCGGACAGCCATGGGGTCGATTGCATAGGAGCGATGGGGACTGCCCCGAATATTAAGTCTTGCGGATGATCGTAAAGAAAATCGCGGTTTTGACTTTGCCAAGCTGTTATACGGTAGCGTAACTTCGCAATTTATCCATACGGAGCCGCGATATCAGGTTGGGTTGCTTTCATTCCACTGCTCAGGGGTCAGGGTTTTCATGGAAAGCGCATGGATTTCCTGCTTCATCCTGTCGCCAAGGGCGCCATAAACCATCTGGTGCTGGCGCACCATATTCTTTCCGCGGAATTCAGCGCTCACGATAACTGCGCTGAAATGATAACCGTCGTCTCCCTCAACGTGCACCAGTTCACACGGCATGCCCGCCTCAATCTGACTTTTTATGCTCTCTGCTGTAACCATTCTTCGCCCTGTAATCAAGTCATCCAAGAAACCTCTGAATAAATCCTTCAGGGACCCTTGGTCAGAGGTCCTCTAATGCCGAATCTTGTATCCGCTCTTCAGCATCTTCAACGTCACCCATGATACCGCTATAAAGCACATCGCTACAATCCCGAGGCTGATATAGGGCGAGATATCCGAGGCATTAAAAAAACCATAGCGGAAACCGTCGATCATATAGAAAAACGGATTCAAGTGAGACAACTGCTGCCAGAAAGGCGGTAGTGAATGAAGGGAATAGAATACGCCCGATAAAAAAGTCAGCGGGAGGATGACAAAGTTTTGAAATGCCGCCAGCTGATCGAATTTGTCCGCCCAGATGCCCGCGATAATCCCAACTGCACCCAGCAACGCGCTTCCTACCAGGGCGAATAGAAATACCCATGGAAATGAGGCTATAGGGATATCAAAAAACCCAGTTGTAACGATATATACCCCCAACCCAACCGCGAGTCCGCGCGCAACTGAAGCCAATACATAGGCGAAAAAGATCTCCCGGTAGGAAAGCGGCGACAATAAAACAAAAACCAGGTTACCCGTGATCTTCGACTGGATGAGGCTGGATGACGAGTTGGCGAAGGCATTCTGCAATATCGCCATCATGACCAGTCCCGGAATCAGAAAGACCGCATATGCTACGCCGGGGAATGCCTCCACGTGCGCTTCAAGCACGTGCGAGAAAATCATGAGATAAAGCAGCGTGGACACCATGGGTGCAAATACCGTTTGAAACCCAACCTTCCAGAATCGCAGCAACTCTTTATGCAGCAGAGTAAGAAACCCGGTCATGGCGCCAAAGCTGCGGAGGGCTTGGTGCCGGGGCCGGTGATGTTCACGAATACCTCTTCGAGATCAGGTTGCAGAATCTCCATTTCCAGAATGCACGTTTTTGCCAGACGCAAGGCGGCCAATACGTCTTCGATCTGCGAATAGCCCTTGAGTGCCAGAATGTGAAATCCATCATCCTGCTGACTTGCCAGGGGCTGCAGCGTAGGCGGCAGTATGTCCGGCGATAACCGCAGACGCACGGAGCACCCGGAGATGCTGGCGATGAGATTCCTGATACTGTCGAGAGCCACGACCCGCCCTTGCTTCAGCATCGCCACCCGGTTACACAGTGCTTCAGCCTCATCTAGATAATGAGTGGTGAGTACTATCGTGTGACCGTCGCGGTTCAATTGCCTGATAAAACGCCAGAGTCCCTGGCGCAGTTCCACGTCTACCCCCGCAGTCGGTTCGTCAAGCACGATTACCGGTGGTTTATGAACCAGCGACTGAGCCACCAGGACACGTCGTTTCATGCCGCCCGACAGTGCACGCATGTTGGCATCCGCCTTGCTGACAAGATCGAGATGGTGGAGTATCTCCTCTATCCACTTCCCATTATTTTTCAGGCCGTAGTACCCGGATTGAATGGCGAGTGTTTCACGGACAGTAAAGAACGGATCGTACACCAACTCCTGGGGTACGACGCCCAGCATGCGGCGAGCTTGACGATAATGCATAACAACATCGTGTCCCATGACGCTGACGCTGCCGCTGCTCGCGAGGGTCAACCCGGCAATGATATTGATAAGCGTGGTTTTACCGGCACCGTTGGGGCCGAGCAGGGCAAAAAACTCGCCTGCTTCTATTTCGAGGTCTACACCCCCCAAAGCAGGAAAATTGCCAAAGCGCTTGTGCAGCTGTTTGACTTCGATTGCCAGTGCCATTGAGGACGCAGGATTATGGAAGATGCGGCGGGTCAGGTGCTTGCCACCACCCGCGAGCTGGGAGAACCCCGCGTGCGAGCACGCGCTTGAGCTTTTGCGGGCGTTTATGCCAAATGAACCAGGTCCGCAACCCCGTACAGGCGAACAAGGCTTTGCAGTTTTGGCGGCATATTTGTAAAACACATCCGGCGTCCGCTGCGGTTAGCCTCGCGCTGCCATTCCAATAACATACTGACGGCCGACGAGTCCACTTCGGTTACTCCCCCAAGGTCAACCACTTGGTTATCGCCGTTAAATAGGGCGGCGCCCCGCGCAACCATCCCGACAATAGTATCGATCGTGGCCGCTCCCTCGACACTCAGCTCGCCGCCCTCGCCTAAAACCACGTCAGCGCTCATGTTATTGGGCTAGTGCCGCCTTCTTATCGGATGCAACTAGAGAGCGATTTTTTTCTGCCAAGGTCTTGAGGAGCTTTTCCACGCCCCCCTCACGCACCTGGTTATTGAAGGTGCTTCGGTAATTTGTCACCAGACTTACTCCGGCAACCGTCACATCGTATACCTTCCACCCGTCACCGGTTTTTTCCATGCTGTAGTCGATGGGAACCGGTTCCTGACCCTGATCTTGTATTACCCTGGTTTTTACGGTGGTATCGGTCTCCCCTCCCTTGTTTTTCAGGGGTTCAACCTTGATAGTGGCGTCGCTATAGGAAGAAAGCGCGTTGGAATATGTGCGGACGAGGAGCGTTCTGAACTCTTTCACAAGCTCCTGTTGCTGGTCGGGCGCGGCCTTGGACCAGTTCTTGCCCATCGCCAGACGGGTCATACGGTTAAAGTTGAAGTGCGGCAAAATCTTCGCTTCCACCAGATCAAGAATTTTCGCTTTATTGCCTCCGCGAATATCCTTATCCTGCCTCACGATTGCAAGCACCTCCTGGGCCGTATTGTCCACCAGTGTATCCGGACTGGTTTCGACCGCCCACGCCGGGACCGCCAGCAACCATGCAGAAAGCATTAGAGGGATACCAAGATTTTTTTTCATAAGTTCCTCGCTTAAAATTTACTTAGACCAAAGATTGAATCTGCCCAGCTGAAAACCCTCGTCAGTCTGCCTCGGCCTTTTCCTTCCCGTCGCTCTCGGACGCCTTGTTGAACAGGAATCGTCCAATCATCTCTTCCAAAACCAGCGCAGAATTGGTTTTCATGATCTTGTCACCACTCTTCAGCACTGCCTCGTCACCCCCCGCTGCGAGCCCGATGTATTGCTCGCCTATGAGGCCGGACGTCAGGATACTCGCGAAAGTGTCCTTTGGAAACTGGTAACGGCTATCGATGTTCATGATCACCTGGGCATCGAAAGTTTGCGTGCTGAACTGTATATCCGTCACGCGCCCAACTACTACCCCTGCACTTTTTACCGGCGCCCTGACTTTCAAGCCGCCGATATTTTCGAAACTTCCCGTCACGGTATAGCTGTCATCCGCGCTGTAAGTTCCCAGATTTCCCACCTTGAAAGCCAATACCAGCAATGCGCCGATTCCGGCTATGACAAACATTCCCACCCATAAATCCATTGTTGTTCGCTGCATCAGCTCATTCCCCTGAACATGAATGAGGTCAAAACAAAATCGAGACCGAGAATCGCCAGCGAGGAAGTCACGACGGTACGCGTGGTAGCGCCCGATACCCCCTCCGCCGTGGGTGACGCATCATAGCCTTCAAATACCGCTATTGCAGTTACCGCCACGCCGAAAACGCAGGTCTTTATGACGCCATTGACGATGTCATAACGGAAATCCACTGCATTTTGCATTTGCGACCAAAAAGACCCGTCGTCCACCCCAATAAGAACTACCGCTACCAGATAACCGCCGAATATGCCGATCGCGGAAAACAATGCCGCCAGAAACGGCATCGAGATCACTCCAGCCCAGAACCGTGGAGCGACTACGCGCGCAATAGGATCGACTGCCATCATCTCCATCGCCGCCAGTTGCTCGGTCGCTTTCATCAGGCCGATTTCCGCGGTAATTGCTGATCCGGCGCGGCTGGCAAATAGTAGCGCCGCCACCACCGGCCCCAGCTCGCGTAATAGCGACAATGCCACCATTGTGCCCACGGCCGATTCGGCGCCATATCTCTGCAATGTCTCGTAGCCCTGTAAGCCGAGGACCATGCCAACGAATAACCCCGATACGATAATAATGATTAACGACAGTACGCCCGTGAAGTATATCTCGCGGATGATCAGGCCGAAACGCCGCAGGCTGGTGCCGGATTTCAGCAGTGTCAGCAGGAAAAAGCGGCTGGCATAACCCAGTCGCCAAATACTGTCGATTACGCGATGACCGACCCCGCGGATCCCGACAACAATGCGTCTAGGCAAAACCGTTCTCCAGTCTCAGATCACTCGCATATGCCGGGGCCGGGTAGTGGAATGTAACGGGTCCGTCTTCTTCACCATGCACGAACTGATGCACGAACGGCGCAACTGACTCGCGCACTTCCGCCGGGGCGCCATGTGCCGCAATCACGCCATCGGAAATGAAATACACATAATCCACGATTTTCAGGGACTCCTGCACATCGTGCGTGACGACGATCGAGGTCATGCCCAATGCATCCGTCAGGCGGCGGATCAAATTACCGATGACTGTGAGCGAGATCGGGTCCAGCCCGGTGAAAGGCTCATCATACATGATGAGGACCGGATCGAGCGCAATGGAGCGCGCCAGCGCCACCCGCCTCGCCATTCCTCCGGAAAGTTGCGCGGGCATCAAGTCGTGCGCGCCGCGCAGGCCGACAGCCTGCAGTTTCATCAGGACCAGGTCGCGGATCATGGATTCCGGCAGATTAGTATGTTCCCGCATTTGAAACGCGACGTTATCGAATACGGACAGATCAGTAAATAACGCGCCGAACTGGAACAGCATGCTCATTTTCCGGCGCATGTGGAAAAGCTCGTCCCGCGTCTGCTCATGCACGACCTTACCGGCGAACTTGACATATCCCGAAGAGGGCCGAACCGCCCCGCCGATGAGGCGCAACAAAGTAGTCTTGCCGCTGCCGCTGCCGCCCATGATGGCTATGACCTGGCCGCGGTGCATGTCCATGTCGATCCCCTTGAGAATCGGACGCTCTCCGTAGGAAAAGGTCACGTCCCTGATTTCAATTAAAGCGTCGGGTGCCATTCTGGAAAGAGAATGCGTCGTTCGGGGATGTCGATTTTAATCTAAATGCGCATGCAGCACATAATTCTATCGCGAGCGGAGACGGCGTTAATCCCTTTGAAGAGGTAGAAATTGCTGTGCCCCAGTCTGCGTCTTTTACCTGCCAAGATCGATCAGCTGCCTGGATAAAGCAGCGACAGGCGATAACCGGCTGCGTTCAGGTTGCCACTGTCCAGGTGAAGACTTATGTTGATTTCATCATTTGGGGCAATGGCATCGGCCGCTCCCACCTTGTGTCCGAGATACGCTTCCGGCAAAAAGGTGCGGCTAGCGAGCGGACGGTCTTTCGCGTCAATTAAGGTGAGCTGAAATAATGGAAATGCCTGAGGATAGGAAGCATGGTTGCGTACCGTGGCATTAAGCGTAATCACGCCGGGACGCTGCGTATCCGACTGCATATCTGAGGACTCAATATTCAGCGATTTTGTTCGCTGAGGCAGCCGGACCGTGCAGTCCAGCAGCTCGCAGTAACGTTCAAGGTACGGCTTGGCGGCGGGCACCGAAAACGCCAACTCGGCGCGATAAAAATAAGTGGCCTGCGCTGCCAGGACAAAAAGCAAAAACAGGGTCCCGACGGTCCACACAATGGTGTGCAGGCGCGGCTGTGCTTTCTCAAAAGCATTGGGTCTTGGCGAGTAGTCCTCGTCCGAAAGGTCTTCCTGTGCCTGTGTGTCGGCCTCCTCTGGCCGCCAGACGGGCTCTTCCCTGCCAGCGGTCTCGCCGATCGAGCTGTCGCTGGCTCTGTTCGCCGCTTCCTCGTCTTTGATCACCGGTTCCCGGGCCCAGGGTGCTTCTCCCAAGGCTTCCCCGGCGACCGGTTGCTCCGCCGCGAGGCGCTCGGCGGACGTCAGGGGGGGGGCTGTTGCCTGCGCGTGCGGCTCTTCTGCAGTAACTTCCTCCTGGATTGATTCATCGCGTCGGCGCAAAGGAACGTCGCTTTGCACCGAGCTTTCTTTTGATAAAGCGGGCTCGGACCCATCATCTCGCCCCGCAATCCTGGCCCCGCTGGCGGCGCCTTGCGCCGGCTGCTCAGCCTCTGAAGGCGACGGCTCCGCGGCTTCGGGC
This sequence comes from Nitrosospira sp. Is2, assembly GCF_033095785.1. GTDB lineage: Bacteria > Pseudomonadota > Gammaproteobacteria > Burkholderiales > Nitrosomonadaceae > Nitrosospira. The sequence goes on from NZ_CP137134.1 coordinate 1,648,178, forward strand.
TCGCGCCCCGTCGCGAGCATGGAATAACCATTGAATATCTGCCCGCAGCGGCCGCAGCGCACATCGCCGCCATGCGCCTGCAGATCCAGGGGCGTTACGCGGAAAGCAGCCGCACAGCTAGGACACCGCGTTATGAGGGCCATATCTGTTCTGCTTTAGAGCAAATGAAGTCACGTTCTCGTTCCCGTCAACAAAACCCAACCATCCTTTTCTCGTGCGATTCGGATATCAAACCCCTGCCGATAGGCTAGCGCGACTTCGTCGGCCTGTTCCGTGAGTATGCCCGAGAGGGCGATGCGACCTCCGGGGCGCGCAGCCCGCGTCAGTATGGGTTCCAGCATGACCAACGGTCCGGCCAGGATATTGGCGACAATCATATCTGCACTCATCCCGTCTATGTCGCCCGTACGGGCATCGCGGGTCTCATAAAATTTCAGCTGCGCATCGCCGCACTGATTGAGCACTGCATTCTGGCGGCTCGCGTCTATCGCCTGGGGATCGATATCCACTCCAACCACATGACGTGCGCCGAGCTTTACAGCGGCAATGGCGAGTATGCCCGAACCACAGCCGTAATCCAGAACATCTTCGCCCCCTCGCAGGTTTTCGTCAAGCCAGGCTAGGCAAAGTTGCGTGGAGGGATGACTGCCCGTGCCAAACGCCAGTCCCGGATCAAGTATCAGGTTGACTGCGCCGGGATCCGGGATGCGATGCCAGCTTGGAACCACCCATAAATGCGAAGATATCCGGATCGGACTGAACTGTGCCTGAGTAGTCCGGACCCAGTCCTGCTCTTCCACCCGCGTGATACGGTAGCTGGTCGAGAAGGGGAGTCCGGCCAAACCCGCCGCAGCGTGCACAATAGACGGGATATCTACCGCTTCATCAAATAGGGCGGTAACCTCCGCAGCAACCCAAATCTGCCCCGAAGCCTCCCCGGCTTCATCGAACAAGGGCTGTTCACGCTCGGTGCCGACGGCCGCGTCATGCAGGTCCGTGGATAAGGCGCCCAGTTCCAGCAATGCGTCGCTCAAAACCTGTGCATGAGTGTCATCAGTTTCGATAGCGAGCAAAATCCATGGCATACGCAATAACCTAGAAAAGTCTTCGACGCGCGTTTGAGGAGCCGCGGACGAGCACAAGGGTTGCGCCCGGTCCAGGAGCCCCCGCTTTTACTTTATTTTATATCGCGAACAGCGATACGATGACTTGTTATCGGAGATCCGTTTCCACAGCCACAAGGGGAATGTGACTGAGTATCCTGTCTTGCAGGATCCCTCACTGTTGGAGGGACGAGGTCTGTCCTCCCGGAAATTCGCGCCGCCTCAGCGCAATGTGTCCACCAAGGCTTCGGCTACCGGACATTCTTTGCTACGGCAGCCTTATAAATAATAACTTAATGCCTTTGGCGGCCGGCCTGACATGCTATCGATAGCCGCTCCTGGGTGAACGAGCGCCGCAAGGCCGTCTTATTCCGGTTTGTTGTAGTTGGCGAGCTTTTGCTCCAGGTAATGAATGCTCGTGCCACCGTTCAGGAATGCTGCATCGGATAGCAGGTCAAGATGCAAGGGGATGTTGGTCTTAATTCCCCCCACCACCATTTCAGATAGGGCAATGCGCATCCGCGCGATCGCCTGATCGCGATTATCTCCATACGCGATCACTTTGCCGATCATTGAATCATAATTGGGGGGCACGAAGTAGTTATGGTAGACATGGGAGTCGACACGGATTCCCGGCCCGCCCGGCGCGTGATATTGCGTGATGCGGCCGGCGGACGGCGTAAGCTTATAAGGATCTTCGGCATTAATGCGGCACTCGATAGCATGACCCTTCCATGTCACGTCCCGCTGGCGAATATTCAATTTTTCCCCAGCCGCCACTCGAATCTGCGCCTGGACCAGATCAATTCCGGTTACCGCTTCGGTCACGGGATGTTCGACTTGCAGGCGTGTGTTCATTTCGATGAAATAAAACTCGTTTCGTTCGAAAAGAAACTCGAACGTGCCTACGCCACGATAACCAAAACGGCGGCAAGCGTCCGCGCAACGGGTGCCGATCCTGTCCCGCAAGCGCGTAGGAATGCCGACCGCGGGCGATTCCTCGAGTATTTTCTGGTGACGCCGCTGCATCGAACATTCCCGTTCTCCGAGGTGAATCGCATTGCGGTGTTCGTCAGCCAGCACTTGAAACTCGATATGCCGAGGGTTTTCAAGGTATTTTTCTGCGTAAAGCGTCGGATTGCCGAACGCCGCCTGGGCTTCGTTCCGGGTAATGATAACCGCGTTGGACAATGCGGCTTCGGTATGTACCACCCGCATGCCCCGGCCGCCCCCGCCCGCGGCAGCCTTGATGATCACGGGGTAGCCAATAGCGCGCATAATCGCCTTGATTTCTTCCGGAGCATCGGGCAACGCGCCATTCGACCCGGGAACGCAGGGCACGCCCGCCTTTTTCATTGCCAACTTGGCGCTGACCTTATCGCCCATCAGCCGAATTGTGTCGGGCCGCGGCCCGATAAACACAAAACCGCTCCGCTCCACGCGCTCAGCGAAGTCGGCGTTTTCCGACAGGAACCCATAGCCCGGATGAATCGCCTCGGAGTCCGTTACCTCCGCGGCACTGATAATAGCCGGGATATTGAGATAACTTTGGGCTGAAGGCGCTGGTCCGATACAGACCGATTCATCGGCGAGTTTGACATATTTCGCTTCCGCATCCGCCTCCGAATGTACCGCTACCGTCTTGATACCCATCTCGCGGCACGCACGCTGTATCCGCAGTGCGATTTCGCCACGATTGGCAATTAGAATTTTTCCGAACATGTTTTACCGTTAATTACTCAGGCGGGACCAGATCAATCGATAACAAATAGTGGTTCGCCATACTCTACCGGCTGCCCGTTTTCCACCAGGACCGCCCTTATCACTCCGCTTTTGTCAGACTCGATTTCATTCAGCAGCTTCATCGCCTCAACGATACAAAGCGTATCGCCTTCTTTCACCGTTTGCCCCACCTCAACGAACGCGGGCGCCCCGGGAGCAGAGCTGCGGTAAAACGTTCCCACCATCGGGGATTTTACGATGTGACCCTCGGGAATTGTCTCTGCAGCCTGCGGCTCCGGGGAACCGGCGGGGGGAGACAAAAGGGGAGCTTGCTGCGGAGCTGTGGTTACCCTTTGGGTGACAGCGCCTTGCGCCGAACTTGACGATTTACTGATACGAACTTTCTCTTCCCCTTCAGTAATCTCCAGTTCGGCGATACCGGATTCCTCGACCAGGTCAATTAATTTTTTGAGCTTTCTAAGATCCATATAGCCTCCCGGGGAGCACCCCAGATTTTTCGTAATCTTGCCTAATCAATAACGCTTATTTTTAACTGCAGTTTGGTCGAAACATCGATGAACGCAAGTATCTGCTGTTAGTACTAAGCGTTATAGGCCGTGGTTGTAAAAATCTCGTTTTGACCGATCATTCCAAGCCACCCCCTTCGAGGGCATCTCGGGACAGTACATAACCCAGGGCGAGCTCATAACCCTTCGGTCCGAGGCCGGTGATCACGCCACGGGCCAAATCGGAGAAATAGGATTTTGCGCGGAATGGTTCACGCGAGAAGATGTTGGAAAGATGAACCTCAATAAAAGGAATCCCGGTCGCGGCCAGCGCGTCCCTAAGCGCGATGCTGGTATGCGTATAAGCGGCGGGGTTAATGATAATAAAGTCGATTTGTTCCTGGCGCGCGCTCTGAATACGATTGATCAGCTCCGCTTCGGCATTACTTTGAAAGTGCGCTAATCGGGCACCTGCTTCTGCTGCTATGTTCGCCAAATTGCTGTTAATTTCGTCGAGTGTAACCGTTCCATAGATGCTCGGCTCTCGGTTTCCCAATAAATTCAGATTGGGGCCATGCAAGACCAAAATACTTCGTGCTCGAGTTAGGCCCTTTTTCATGGCGGCAAGTTTGACGTAAACTTGCGAAAATGTCTAGCATCGGTTGATTGATCGGCGAAAATAGCCGAATATACCGGGATTTTGCCTAGACTTACTACGAGCCACGGCTTTTGGTTGCGTAAAGCGGTCGTTGGCCCCCGGTTTGTCTCAGCACAGATTGCAATAAACTTGGCAGGCAAAAAAATTGGCTCGCTTGTCTTCCACATGGACGAGTCGATTGCTGGAAACAACTCGCGTTTGCCCGTAGTTGTTCAAACCTCTATAATCGCATTTCGCTTTTCAAGGCTGTTGTAGCTCAGTCGGTAGAGCAACTGATTCGTAATCAGTAGGTCGGAGGTTCGACTCCTCTCAACAGCACCAGATCCAATCCTTTGATTCCCAGGTACCCTGACCAGCGGTCCCTCTTCGCTCCTAGGTAGCGGAAATAGGTTTGGCAGGACTGCCAACTTCAAGGGATCGAGTTCTTGTTGCAGACCGCGCTGAACCTACTCCAGGCCGTGCTGAACCTACTCTAGATTTGCATTTTTCAGCTTCGATAAAATACCCGGCATATTGCTGTGTAACACCCCACGCCGCTCGCCGCTAGAGCGATGTCTACGTTGTTATCCCGCTGCATCGCCAATAAGCGCACGCGCTTGGATGAGCAGGCTTCGAAAATCTCTCTGATCGCGAGACCGCCCCCTTATCTAGCGGACGACCCGCCGGGAAAAGTGTCGAATTAAGCTTACCTTAAAACCCGGGTTGTGTAAGCGTTTTGGCGTTTGAAACGTTCATCCCTTCTTCTTGAGTCACAAAGCACAGCCAGGTGATTGGTAAAGGAAATCGATTTCCTACAACCCCTCTTTATTAATCAGGATTTTGTTGATCTTCTTTGCCCAATTTTGCGAAAAAGGGTTTTGTAGATGGGAAAGCGTTTGATCATTAAAGGTTGGCGGTTTGTATCGTTGGCTATGTGGCTGGGGTTAATTGCTTTGGCACCGCCCGCGATTGCTGATAATGCCGTCAGATTAAGGATACTGGTCATTACGACCGGTGAAATCGCGGAAGATATGGGATTTGCGTATATCAAACCCTTCCTTGATGAAATAGGCGTGCCGTATGACGTGTTAAACGCCGCGACAGAGGATCTGACCGCTGCTGTACTCGCCTCTTCTTCCACCGGAGGCAGCTGCAAAGCCGAGGACGCGGGTTGCGTCGGCAACTATAATGGCATCATTCTTACCGACGCCGACCTGGTGCCCGGCTTCACTCCATCCGAATGGGACATCCTGCACAATTACCAGAAGAACTTTGGCGTCCGTCAAGCTGTTCTTTCAGGATGGCCGGCCACGTATTCGGATCCGCAGACCCCTTATGGGGTCTATCTCGATTACGGTCTGGTCTATTCGTCCAGTGGAACGGACTACGAGGGCCGGTGGACGGTGCCTGCCAGTTACGGCATGGAAGTGTTTGAGTATGTGAATCGCGCAAATCCATTTCCAATTACGGATTTTGCCTTCGCAGCCAATCCTCGAAATGATGCTAGGGCGCTACGGGACGGTTCTGTGCCCCGGGTCGAGCCCCTCCTCAGAACACAGAATGGGGAAGCCCTGCTATCGATCGTTCGTTATATGGTGGCTCCCCAGATCCAGCCGGTACGTGAGGTGATGATCTCGACGATTACTAACGCCGGGTTCCTCGTTCATTCAAAAGTGCTTGCCTATGAGTTCATCAACTGGGTGACACATGGGGTCTTCGTTGGTGCACGCTTTGTTCATATGGCGGTCCATGTGGACGATTTGTTTCTTCCTAACCCCGTTTGGGATACTGCCGTCAAGGCGATTAACCCCGCAAATACGTACCGCTTGAACAGCGTTGATGTTAACAACGCGGTGAGCAAACAGGCGGCCTTCCGTGCCGCACACCCCGCAGCCGGGGCGTTCAAGCTGGATTTTGCATTCAATGGTGCGGGGGCTGTGGTTGATCCAAAAGCTGTGAGATTGACTGCAAACTTCGCAGACGACCTGGTGCGTGCGGTTGTCGTCTATAAACGAAATTTCCGCTTCATTAACCACACCTTCACTCACGCGGCAATGGATAAAGCGGGGGTTCGCGCTGATGCTCCTTGTGATTACGCAACTTTTACCAGCGCCGCGGACATTCGAGCAGAGATTCTCAAGAACCGGATGGTTTGGGGGCTTCTGGGTCTTCCCGACAGAAGTGAAAACAACCGGGTACTCGTGAGCGGGGCTCACTCGGGCCTTAAAGACCGCAGGTGCACCGATAATCCTGCCCTGCATCGAGATATGTTCAACGTCCAGGCGGACGATACGGCATTTGACGGCGGCGGCGCGAACCCCCTATTCCTGGAAGCCGCGGCTAACACGGGCGTGGCCTATCTTGCCGCGGACTCATCGCAGCGGGCGCAGAACGTCGAACAGTACATCGCGCAATACGAAGATCACAGCCCGATGGATCGACTTATGTTGCCGCGCTGGCCAACCAATATTTTTTATAATGTGACGAATCCAGCTCAGTTGGAAGATGAGTACGACCACATTTACCATGGGCGATTTGTTAATTCGGGGCAAAACCCATGTGAAATAGCCGGAGCGCTCTGCTCACGCCGAAGTTATGCGGAAATCCTCGCTGTGGAAGCCGATGTGGCATTGCGACATATGCTTACCTTTAATAGATGGCCTCATTTTTTCCATCAGACGAACCTGGCGAGATATGATGAGAGCGGTAACACGCTCCAATTCGACTGGCTCAACGCGGTTTTCACAGAATATGAGCAGCTGTTAACACTACCGGTCAAGAATCTTCCTTATTATCTCATCGGCGACCAAACCGCAGCGCGCCTCAACCTCAAGTCCGCGGCTATTCATGCGACATGGGATCGCGAGACCAACCAGGTTATGCTGTTCGCGAACAAGGCGATACTTAACCTTCCGGTAACGGGTATTTCCGGTGGCGAGCTTTACGGGGGTCAATTTGTCCGGGAAGTTGCCGTTGATAATACTCCCCGGTGGTTCCCGGTTGACCGGGCGCTGTCTCATTGATCGGAAAGGGCCCCCGAAACGCTCGGGGAATCGGGCCAGTACGGCCATTCCAGCGAGGAGATGAAAAGGAAGATTCGAAAGGAAAATGACCGGAAGACAAAGGCCCGGGAACAATTTTACCCTCGGCAGGCCGCGTCGTTGGCGAAACGGTATAAAGAGACGGCCGCGACCGTTACCCGCCAAGGAGGCGACCCGCAACCGCTCCTTGACACCGCCGCTTATTTCGAGAGTCAGTCCAAATCATTGTTTTGATCGTGGATGTATATCTAGATCAGCTCAGTAAGCTGTTCTTTGGCCAGCTCCTGGAGTGGCGGAGGTTGCCCTCTATGGTGCCCTCCCGCCAGATTCATGCGTCTTGCTGTATCGGGTTTGCGTTTTTCTGCCATCGGTAGTCTGGTAGTCCCGGCGGCATTCGCCGTTATGAATTCAGCACTATGCGGAGGTACACGTTGTCTCCCCTCTGCACCACAAGCGTGCATCCAGGCGCGAGATCAGCCTGTAAACCCTGTTCGCTACGTTGAGCACTCAGGTATATCTGGCGGCGGGTCGGGGACTTCCGCTTGAAAGAACGTGTATGCAGGGTATAGGCGTACTTCAGTCCAATGGTAAATCTTGCGCATGCGGTTAAGATTCTGTTTGTCAGTTGCGCCCAGGTTTGGGCATTTTGCCCTCAACTCGACGAACGAATAAAATAGAAGGTCTTTTGGTTTTCGCGCTCGGAGTTTTTTACCCCGTTGGGCGATAAGCAAGAGCGAGGTTGTATGGTGTTAATCTGATAAGTAGAGAATGACTATGTCCGACATGTTGACGTTCGATCAGACCTATGAGCTGGCGGACATGCTAATTAGGAAGGCGACCAAGGAGCAATTGGCGGAGTGTGCGCGATTGCTTGCCTTGAACCTCGCACATCACCAGATGAAACAGGGGGAAATACCAGTGGACGAGACTCTGGCTTCATTGCGATCGTTTGAACGCAATGACGAGCACCTGAAATTGCTAATGGAAGGAATGCTCAACCTGATAGGGGTTCTCCTGAACGTGTCCGGCGACTTGGAACAGGTGAAGCACTGATAATTTCGAGAGGTCACCTCGCTGAAGGGCAAGTGAACTCTTGAATTAATTGGTATTGTAGTAGTACTCGGCCCAGCCAATTGCCCTTTGTTTCTGGTTGGTGTCCGCCCAGTGGGGCAGAGCTGTCTCCAGCAGGCCTTACGGTCAAAAGACATTTGCCTCGCGCAACATCGTTGAACCATACAAGGGTTCCGATCAGCTTCGCGTTAGTATTGAACAGCACGAGTTCCGCTTCCTAATTCACTCCGGAAAATAGTCGCTTCAAGCTACTCCTGAGTATGCGCTCACTTTCAGGTCCGGTTCGACCGGTCGCGGTTCTCCTCTTAATTTAGTCACCCTTACATGGCTCTGCGTTTGAATGTAAAAAGGGGAAGCCCCTGGGACTTGTCTCGCTTAATGGTGGAGTTATGCCTCTAGGTAACAGGTCACAATATCTTGCTGCCGGAGTGAGCAAGCGGGAAGCCTGGTCATGGGCAATGTTTGACTTTGCGAATTCCGGCTATACCACAGTTGTAATTACTGCAATTTTTAATGCGTACTTTGTTGGGGTAGTAACGAACAATCAGGACTGGGGAACATTCGCATGGACCGCATCGCTCGCGGTTTCGTATGCGTTGATCATTGTGGCCGCACCGCTGGTCGGAGCCTATGCTGACGCCCATGCTGCAAAAAAACGGTTGCTGTTGCTGAGCACCGTGGGATGCGTTTCATTTACGGCGCTGCTTTATCTTGTCGGCCCCGGCGATCTCTGGCTGGCAATTTTGCTGATTGTTCTCACTAATTTTTTTTTCGGTTGCGGCGAAAACCTGATTGCGGCGTTTTTGCCGGAACTGGCACAGAGCAGGGCGCTCGGAAAAGTATCGGGCTGGGGTTGGAGCCTCGGCTATATCGGCGGACTCGTCAGCCTGGGCGCATCACTGGCGTATGTCACATGGGCCCAGGAAAGGGGAATGCGGGCCGATCAATTCGTGCCCGTAACAATGCTTATAACGGCAGGGATTTTTGCGGTAGCGTGTATTCCCACGTTTCTTTTTCTAAAAGAACGAGCCGTACCTCAACCGCATCTTTTGGCACAGAGCGCAGGGCGTGAAGCACTGGCACGGCTCAGGGGTACGCTTCATCAGGTTCGTGAGTTTCGTGACCTGTTGCGTTTTCTTGCCTGTCTTGTGTTCTATCAGGCAGGAGTACAGACCGTCATCACGCTGGCGGCAATATACGCGCAACAGGTAATGCATTTCGATACGGCTGACACAATGTTTCTTGTTCTGGTAGTCAATGTCACCGCGTCAGCCGGGGCGTTTGCCTTCGGCAGCTTCCAGGACAGAATAGGTCATATTCCGACGATTGCGCTGACCCTTTTCGGATGGCTTCTTATGGTATTGCTCGCCTGGTCGGCAGAAAGCCGATCGATGTTCTGGCTGGCGGCAAACGTTGCCGGAGTGTGTCTTGGCGCTTCGCAGTCTGCCGGACGCGCCTTGGTTGGTTATTTCAGTCCGAGCGCGAGGCGGGCGGAATTTTTCGGATTATGGGGGCTGGCGGTCAAGCTTTCATCAATAGTGGGCCCAGTAACTTATGGAGTGGTTAGCTGGATTTCGAACGGCGACCATAGGCTGGCGATGCTGATAACCGGCGTTTATTTTGTTATTGGCTTGGCGATATTGATGACGATCGATATAAAAAGGGGGAGGGACGCAGCGCTCGAATCCGACGCAGTACCGGCAAGCGCGGTCTGATTGGGTTGAACTCCCAACGTGACACGGACCCGCGTCGCGGTTGGATTTCCTCTTGGCGGATCCGCCAGCGCGCGGCTCTCGCCTGTTTTATCCTTCGCTACCTCCCTCTAGCTGGGGCTAATGATGCATCTGATGATGGTCGTGTCCGCTATGGTTCCCTGCCCGTTTCTTATCCTGTGGTTTTTTGGCAGCTTTCGCCTTGGGTTTTAGCGGTGTAAAACGGGCGGATTGCGCCTCCTGATCCGGCAGCTTGATAAATGTGATGATGATCGTTTCGGGAGTAACTGTGAAGTCTCCCGTCCCCTTTAGCATGTTACCGCCCGCCGGCTCCAGCTTAATCGAGCTTTTTGGCTTGCCCTTGCCTACTTGAATGCTTGCCTTCCCCACCCCTCCCTCGCTACTAATCTTCTTATCACTATGATCTGCTACGTATAGCACGATCTCGTTGTCCTTCGTCACAAGTTCCAGGTGATAAGGTCCGGCCATGCGCATCTGTCCTCCATTGGGAGCAGCGATAGAGTCGAAATATTCCTCGGTATGCGCAGCGGCGGGCAGTGATACGGCCAGCGTAGCAGTGATAAAGACGATGGCCAGCGATTTACTCATTTTTCTTCTCCTAGTGGGACTGATTAAAGGGGCGTACGGGGACATGTGGGGCAGGGCCGGTCGGGCGGCTTTGTTACGCTCGTCTGCCCGGCACAGAACCACGCGAAACGCAGTCAATGCACATGGTCGCCTGGTGGGGGGAGTATTTCCTTTTCGCGATTGAGTTGTGCGACCTGCTGCATGAGGGACCGGGGATTGCTCCAGCCGGGGCCATCGGCATCGGCAATCCAGCGTGCGCGCAGATAGCCGAAGCGGTCCACCAGGAACTCCATGTGCTCGGGCAAGGTGCCCGGACCCAGCAGGTCGGGCTTGCTCAGGGTGCGACGGAACAGGGCATAGCTTTTCACGATCTCGTGGGCGCCTTCGGTCACCACCGGGAAGGGAACCTCCGCCTTGATCTGGGCCAGCTCCTGCGCATCGGGATCATCCTCGGGCACGGCCAGGAGCACTGTGTTGGCGCGCCCAAGCTCGGTATGGAGCTGCTGCAGCTGCTCCATACGCTCGCGCGATTGCGGCCACGAGAACAGCACCAGCAGCACGTTCTTCTGGCCGCGGAAATCCTTTAGTGTGCCGCTTGAGCCATCGTGGGCGACGTAGGAGAAATTGGGCGGGCCCATGGAAGGCTGGGGCTGCTCGGGCTTGACGCTGGGGCTCATCAGGCGCGCCTGATAGCCGCGCGACATGGCATGCAGGTAATTGACCACATCCCAGCGATCCTCTTCGGAGAGCTTGTCGGCAAATACCGGCATGCCGGTATCGGGGATGCCGAAGGTGAGCCAGTGGAAGAAGTCGCCTGCGGTATGCTTGGCGGTGTGCGGTTCAGTGAGCATGTCCACCGGTGGCTTGGCAAAGCTCTTGGCCATGACGCCATCGCCCTTGCCCTGGGAACCATGACAGGCCACGCAGTTCTCGGCGAACAGGGCCGAGCCGTTGGCAATGGAGATGGTGTCAAACGGCACCGGGGTCTTGCGATAGGTTTCCGGATAGGCGTCGATGGCAAGCGGCGGCAAGCCTACGCCTGCGGCCAGGGCCAGAAGCAGCGCCGGGATGCCGAAGCGGCGTTTCTTGTCCCATTTTTTGAGATTGCCCAGGGTGAAGATCACGCCGGAGAGCAAGAGCAGCGCCACACCGCTCCAGACCCGCATCATGACGGCCTGATCGCCCCAGGTGGCGGCGATGGAGAAGCGGAAGGAATAGGGCCAGGTCTGGATGAGGGCGTGCTTGGCTGGCACGGTGTTGGCCACGATGGTGGCCAGGAGCACAATGCCTAAGGCGAGCACGAATTCGAAGCTGACCCATTTGCGCAGCCTCTGTCCGCCGGCTTGCGCCAGGTTAGAGTCAGCACGCTGGGACAGCAGCGGCAGCCAGGTGGAGCGGGCGCGCGCGGCAATGATAAGTACGATCACCAGCAGGGCGATCTTGGCATCGAGCAGCCAGCCGTATGAAGTGGCCACGAGCGCGCCATAGCTGGTGTCGACCATGCGGTCGGTGATGATGACGCCGGTGGCAATCACCGCCAGCATGACCGGCAGGGCCATGGCGGAGAAACGCTTCAATGCCTGGGCATCGGCCATGACCGCTTCTTCGCGTGACTGGAACAGGGCATGGATGCGCTGGATGGCTTCGGTCTGGATGCCCGCGCGCATGGAGGGCTGGCTGCCCGTCGGATTGCCCGGATTGGATGAGGCAGGCTCGGTGCAGGCATAGCACACCACCAGGAAGGCGGGCAGGGCGCCGAACCAGACGCTGGCCAGGATGATGTGCAGGGCATAGGGCAATATCGATACCACTGACAGTTCTTCGGCCGCGGAATGGCTGGCAAGGGAGCCGACAGTCAAGGTCAGGGCGGCAGCGGTGGCGCACAGCACGTATTTCCAGCGCGCACGCTCGGAGTAGCGCAAATAGAGGGCGATGGCGGTGACGATCAGGGCGCAGATGACCCGCCCTATCCATATCTGTCCCATGCGGGTGTTTTGCAGGAGTGCGAGCCAGACTTGCGGGCGCCAGGCGTTCTCGCTGATGCCGGTGGCCTGTGCCGTGGTGGTGGCTAAAATGCCCAGCAGCCCGATCAGGAGGATCAAGCAGAGCCAGGGAAGCAGGCGCTCCAGGCGGGTAACCCAGGGGGAGTGGAAGGTCCCGGCGATTGCCAGAAAGACGCAGCCGCCGACCAGGATCATGTTGGACGCGAGCTGTAACCAGCGCAGGAGCGTCGCGATGACCTCGATCATTTCTCTTGCGCTTTGCTCTTTACTGTGAAGTCGTAGGACGTGTCAACTACGTGGCCGTCCACCGACAGTACCCGGAACTTGACTGTGTATTTGCCCGGCGCCAGTTCCGGCAATGCCAGAACTATGGCCTTGGGGTCGTCTGCGGCAATCGTGGGCTTGGCATCGGTCACCGCGGCCTTGGCCCCGTCAAGCACGGCAAGCGAGGCGTAATCCTTTTCGATTTCTTCGTTAAACCAGAGCCGCACTTGCGCAGGCGGCTGGGAGAGCACGGCGCGGCGCGCCGGCTCGGCCTTGACCAACATGGCGTGCGCCAGCACCGGGGCGCTATGCAGGCTCGCTCCCAGCGCCATGATGAGGGCGCTGCCCATCATGAGCCGCTTCAGGACCGGAATCATCAATGGTTGCATTCTTGCTCCTCGTTCTGACCGCCGCGCTCTCGCGGGCAAATGCCCCTGTTGGCGGCGCAGGTATGGTTGTTTGACTGCATTGCTTCAGTTTGGTTCTAGCACAGCCGCAACCGCCGTCCGGACCCATGGGCCCAGGTTCTGCGAAACGGCTGCGCCAGTGTTATGCGGCGCCCATATCGGCCGATTTGCGCCCGCGCAGGAAGAATACCACGGCGGCGACCACGAGCGCGGCAATGCCGACGATGAGATAGGGCGAGGTGCCCTTGGGTTCGCCTACCGAGAATGGGAAGCGTGACACATATTCACCCTTTTCACCCACGGTCACGAGGCCCACGAATTTGCCAGGCTGGGCAAACTGGTATTCAAAGTTGATGGAGCCATTGGGGTAGACCTTGGCCGGAACGTGCAGGATGGTGATGCCCTCCAGGTTTTGCTGTTCTTCCGGTCCAGGCTGGCCGCCGCCGGGGCCGGTGTCGCGAATGATGCGCACTTCGGTGGGCAGGGGACGCAGCGCTTCTTCGATGTAGTCAAGCGCGACCACGGTGCGCCCGGTAGCCGGAATGTCTTCGCAGAATTCCTTCTCCTGGGTACTATCCGGCTGGTAACCGGTAAAGTGCATGGTGTAGGGGCCGATGGTAAGTTTGCATACGTCGTCAGCCAGGGAGAGTCCGCCGTGGGCCTGCACCTGCGCAGCGTATGGAAGGCCGATGACAAGCATCAGGCATACGAAGGCCGGCTTGAGAAATTGTAAGGACATTATCAAAATCGCCTATAAGAATTGAGGAATCGTCTATCTGCTGTCTATCTACTTTTGGTTGCCTATGAGCGGCGCTGTGCGCGCCAGCGTTCCACGCGCTTGGATTTCATGAGTTTGTATCCCAGCAGGGTCAAGAGCAGCAGGCCGATGAGCGGCACGACCGCGGCGCGGAATATGTTGCTGTAATTGACCATCTGCACTCGCAGGGGGTATTGGTAGCGCAAGGGCGGAAGACCCTCGGCGGTAATGATGACGGTGTAGAGCCCCTGATCGAGGCTCGTCTCTCCCCTGATGACGCCGTCAGGATGGACGCTCGGACGCACGTGGGAGACGGTTTCGTCTTCCTCTGCGTTGGTGCCTTTTATCACCCGCATGCCGATGGACATCTCGCGCATCGCAGGATCTATGAGGTCCACTACCAGGGTGGTGTCTCCAATCTTGGGTATTTCGGTGCAGTATTGGGCGCTGGCGTCAAATTGCGGCTGGTAGGCGCTCAAATGCACCATGTTCTCGCCTATGCGGCGTACGCAGCTGTCTTCTTCCATCGATTCTCGTCCATGCGCGGCCACGTTGCCGGCATAGAGTGCCGCAATCAGGATGAGCGCGCCTGCCTGTGTCACTTGCCTAACCACGAAAGAATCCTCTCGCTTGCATATTACAACGCTGTTCGCTATCGGCTTTCCGTCCCCGCTATTTTAGCGCCGGAGCGGAGTCATTGCTGTTTCAGTTGCCGTTTTTATATTTCTTACGCGTTAAAAAAACACCGATCCACCTTTCCGTCTGTTGACGGCGGCGGACCGGTGTTTTGAGGAACCTTTCGTCTACAGGTTCCTCAGGTTTGCTTAGAGCTTGGTGAAGACCGGTATGACTGCACCGGCTATGCTGTTGATGTTGCGATCGCCAGCATCGTTCCAGGTCATGAGCAATCCGCCAAACCGGCTTTCCGGGTCACCCAGGAGCGCCATCAGCCGTTGTACTTCCCACAGCGCATCTTTCGCTTCCATCTTGACTTCGCGTGTCTCGCCCGGTTGGAGCGGGGCGTCGTTGTCAAACGAGAGTCCGGTGGCAACCAGTTCCTTCGGATAGTTGCGGTCCAGATGCTTCAGGCCCACCTTGTTGATGAAGCGCACACCCGCCGTGGTGAACTCGCCGATGCGATAGGCCGTATCCCCGCTGTTGGTCACAGACATCGTCACCCGCAGTGCACGCCCAGGTACGTCATAGTTGGCGTGGGTCACTTTGATGGCGATGGGGTTGGGTTTCACCGGCAACGGCTGAACCTTGGACTCACCCGCCTGGATCGGCACGGTGTAGGGATGCTTGGTCTCGGTGTAACGATACCCGCCCCATACGATGCCAAAGGTCAGGATGAGGATGATCCACGCCATCTTCTTGTCCATGGGATCGAGCAGAAGCTCGTCGCCATAGGCCAGCAGTACGCGCGAACGCGGCAGGAACATGGGCCGCGCAACGTAGTAGCCGATCCAGAAACAGCCAAGACCCAGCCACAGCAAATGCCAGAAGATGCCGTTGCTGAAGTTGAAGGTCTCGGTGTCAATGGTCTCGCCCGTCAGCAGTTTGATCGGGTTGGTGAAGTCATCCCAGCTGCCGGTGATGTTCATCCAGGCGGCAGGGCCTGCAATCGGGCCTGCATCCTTGATGTTGACCATGGCATGCATGTGATGGCGTCCCGGAATCCGCGCTTTGAGTTTGGCTTCAAACGCGTAGTCGCGGCCGATCTCAAGCGGACCCGAGATCATGGTCGGCTCACCGTTCAACTTGGTGCTAAGCCGTACGAACACCGGGCTGGGGCTGCCTACGTTGAAGAAGGCGCGTCCAGGTTTGCCAACGGCCCGCGGCCAGTCTTCGGCAAGGTGGAATTTGCCGGTCATGGATGCAAGATCGTTGACCTTGGTGGTCTCAGGCTGCCATTTCATGTCGTACCACTGGATGGTACGCATGCGCAGGAATGGCTCCTGCGAGCGTTCACCATGCGCTGCCGCAGGCTGGATGTCGAGCATCAGGCCCATGGCCAGCGCGGCTGCGCCGCACAGGCCCAATACGCCCTGTTTGATGAGGTGTTTTGTGTTCATTTATTTGATCCCCTCGGGAAAGCCTTCTTCGCCAAATGCGGTGACGTCGTTCTTCATGCTGACGCGGCCACGGGCGCCTTTTACGTAGTAGAAGGCGGTGCAGTAGACTTTGCCAAAATACCACCACACGCAGAACATGAGCATGGAGACGAACGCGGAGAAGAATGCGGCAATAACCGTGGTGTGGCCGCCAAACGTTCGCAGCGAGCCTTGTTCGATCAGGCGCACGTACTCAGGCGTGCCGGTGCGTACATACAGGAAGCCGGTGTAATCGGCTAACGACAGCAGTACGCCTTCAGCCACGAGCGGCAGGTGGGTGGGGCCAAATATCGGCCAGTTGCCCGGGTAGAACAAAAGACCAAATGCGCCGCCGCCAATCAGGGCTGTCACCATCCAGTTGCGCGTGAGCAGCAAGACGGTGTCCATGACCAGCGCTCCAGGTATCATGGTGGAGGGGAATACAAAGTTGATGGGGTAGTGTGACCACCAGTAGAAGCCCCAGTAGCGGGTCAGCCATTCGCCAACCAGCAGGCAGACGATGCATAGCGTGGCCCCAAAGGGCAGTCTGTAGTTGACCCACAGGTAGTACATGATGGCGGCACAGTAGGTGATGCCCACGATCGGTGTTACCACCGGCCACCATTGACGATCCTTCCAGTCCAGCCAGAAGTCCCAGTCGCCTGCCAGCAGCATAAAGTGCATGTGGTAGGTTCCAACCAGCAGTATGCATAGAATCGGGAAATATACCGCGTCTATCATCCTGGACATCTTTACTGCTTCCGGCGGCATCTTGGCCGCCTTTAGTATTTCATCTGTTCTGCTCATCGCGCCCTCCCCTCAAATAATCTATAAATCTTTAAACAGAATGTTGTGCTGCCGTGCTGCTGTCTTGCCTGCGGCCTCTACCCGGGTGCCTTCCCCTTCGTTCGTCTCTGGCTGCCCGTGCAGCGCTGGCACTAGGATCCTGCCAGTGCCTGGCCGCTGTCGCTGCGGCCGCTCCTCTCCCGGTGTTCCGGGGCGGGGGGCGGCCGCAGCAGGACTTTCAATCAGCCTCTTAACCGATTAAGGTACGATCCGGTTGTTGAGGATGACTTTGCTCTGTCCGTTCCAGACAACATCGGTCAGGTTGGAGTAGCGGGTGATGATTTGTGCTGCAATGCCACCGGAAAACAGTCCTGCCCAGCCCAGAATCACGAAGCCCCAATGCAGCGGTGCGCTGAAGAGTTCTTCCATGAACCAGAAGGCATGGCCCCATTCGTTCAGGCCTACGTTCGGCAGAATCATGAGCGGACCAGCAATGGCCATGACCAGCGGGAACGAGGTGCCGCGGGAGTACAGCGGCAGACGGGTCATGGCATACAGGTAGCTTGCCACGCCGCAGACGATGTACATCGGGAAGGAGCCGTAGAATACAACCACATGGCTCGGGGTGAAGCTCGTGTCGCGAATGATGACCTGGTGCCAGGATGCGTCTTGCTCGGTGAAGAAGCTGCCGCCCCAGTAAACGCCAAACAGGTAGACGCCCAGCCACATCATCCAGTAGAAGTAACGCTTGATTTCAAGTTTCGGATCAAGATTGTCCAGTTGTGCCTGGGTGTCGCGGGTCTTCCAGATCCAGCCCCAGGTAACCAGTGCAAACAGCGGCATGACGATCATGTGTACGCGCCATAATCCCATCCAGACTTTCTCAAACTCGGGTTCCATCGAGTCCATCCCGTGCGAATAGGCAAAGGTCCGCTGATACCAGACCCAGAATATCGCCACCGCCAGCATGGTGATGAGCCCAAATTTGTACCACCTTGAGTCGTACCACAGCGACATGTCGTAATCGCGTCCTCCCGACTTCGCCGTGCTCGACGTTTCATAGGTTGTTGCCATTTTAATTTCTCCTGTTGCGTTGATGATCGAGTACTACTTCTTCCTCAGGAACCGCCCCCTTCCCCTTCTTCCTCCCAGGGCTGTGGCGCTTCCCCTTTCCTCTTTCCTAATACTGAACCATTACCAATTTAACAACACTAAAATACTGATATCCCCGAAATACCCCTTGAAATACCAATATCAATACCAATGTTACATATACTTTACATACCCACAACCCTGTAAAGACTATCCGCGAAGATCAACCAAGTCAAGCAGTTTGCGGGCGACGCGCGGCGCTCCGAACGCGCGGGAGCCGCACGCCTGGCCGAATTCGAATTACCAGCGAGACAATATCCCGTCCAGTTGCTCCAGGCTGCTGTAATGGATCACCAGGGTTCCGGCACCTCTTTTCCCCGGTTTTATAACAACTTGCGCACCAAGCTTCGCAGAAACATCTTCCTGCAGATTTAATAGATCACGGTCGTTTTTGGCACGTCCTTTTGGCTTTGGCGCGGGATGCTCGATCCGGTGTACCAGCCTCTCGGTTTCACGCACGGAAAGCTGTTTATGCGCCACCAGATTAGCGATTTCAATTTGCTTCGCGGGGGGAAGCGAGAGCAGTGCGCGACCGTGCCCCATATCTATTTTTCCGTCCATTAACAATTCCTGGACGGGCGATGGCAGATTGAGCAATCGTAGAAGATTGGAAACCGCACTCCGGGAACTACCCAGAGCTTGGCTTGCAGCCTCGTGCGTCATGCCAAACTCCTTTATAAGTCGTTGAATTCCGAGCGCTTCTTCCAGCGGATTGAGATCCTCGCGCTGAATATTCTCGATCAGCGACATGGCCAGCACGGCCTCGTCAGGCACTTCGCGAACAAGCGCTGGCACTTCGGAAATCGCCGCAAGCTGTGCTGCCCGCCAGCGCCGTTCCCCGGCTATGATTTCATAGCGGCCCGCTGAAATAGGGCGGACCAGCACTGGTTGCATGATTCCCTGGGATTTTATCGATTCGGCGAGCTCCGCCAGCGACTCCTTATCCATGCGCGTGCGCGGTTGATATTTGCCCGGTTGCAACTGCGATAATTTCAAATTCCGCAGCGTCTCGCCTGTCCTGACGTTTTCGTTCCCCGCCAGCAACGCATCCAATCCCCTGCCCAATCCCTTAGATTTCATGATCTTCCTGCTTTACGCCTATGCTTCCAGTGTGTTGTCCAAGTCCTGCTGAAACGGTGCTTCACTAGGGAAATATCGGTTTAACATTTCTCCCGCAAGCGCCAGATAGGCTTGGGTGCCTTTGGATAATTTGTCGTGATACAGCGCGGGAATGCCGAAACTCGGGGCTTCGGCCAATCGGACATTGCGAGGTATCACCGTGCGGTACACCTTTTCGCCGAAGTGCTGCTGCAATTGATCCGACACCTGTTGGGCTAATATATTGCGCGGGTCAAACATTGTACGCAGCAACCCTTCGATCTCTAGCGCAGGGTTAAGATTTGCCCGCACTTTTTTTATGGTATTGACAAGATCGCTTAAGCCCTCGAGAGCATAATACTCGCACTGCATTGGGATCATTACGGCATACGCGGCGCACAGCCCGTTAAGCGTCAACAGATTGAGCGCGGGGGGGCAATCGATGAGAATAAAATCATAGTTTTGTTCAACATCGTGCAAAGCCTCCTTCAGCCGAGTTTCGCGCCGGGGTAGGTCCACCATCTCTATTTCGGCGCCCGCCAGTTCACGGTTGGCGGGAATGAGATCGTATTTGCCACTCGTGGAATGCACGCTTACCTCGGCCACGCTCCGGCTCCCGAGCAGCACCTGGTAAACGGTATGCGGCAGTGCGCGCTTATCTACGCCACTCCCCATGGTAGCGTTACCCTGCGGGTCAAGGTCAACCAACAGTACCCGACGCTTGGCAGCCGCGAGGCTCGCTGCCAGATTCACGCTGGTGGTTGTTTTCCCCACGCCGCCTTTTTGATTCGTTATTGCCAGAATTCTCGTCATCGCTCCGCTCCAGAGACGGCAACCCGGGGCTGCCCGGGCTGCTGGACGATGCTCGCCCGTATATCTAACCTGATATCTACGCTAGGCCCGCTTAACAATAACCAGATGCCGCTCTGACCCGAGGCCTGGAACTGCAATAGGTAATATATTCTCCACCACGAACTGGGCCGGCAACTGAGCCAGCTCCTCATGTGGATATAAGCCCTTCATAGCCAGGAGCCGGCCGCCCCCATCCCCACCCGCACACAAGTGACCCGCCTGCCTGACGAAGTCGGCCAAGTCGGAAAAGGCGCGAGAAACAACAGAATCGAAAGCGGTTGCCGGATGATAATGCTCGACCCGTTCAGCAGCCACCTCGACATTTTTCAGTTTCAACTCTATTCGCGCCTGTTGCAGAAATGCGGCTTTTTTATGAACGCTTTCGATCAGTACCACGTGCCACTCCGGCCGCGCCAGCGCTAGAGGGATACCAGGTAACCCCGCGCCGCTGCCGACATCCGCTACCCAGGGCCCGCTGACGTGCGGTAAGATCGACAGGCTGTCAAGCACGTGTCGAACCAGCATTATTTCCGGCTCACGCAGCGCGGTCAGGTTATGGACACGGTTCCATTTCTGAATCAGCGCAAGATATTGCAATAACCGGGCTTGGGTTTCGGGAGGGACGGCCTCCCCCAAGTCTGCGATTCCGCCCGCGAGCCGTGCCGCGAGATTCATGCGCGTTTCTTGGCAGTGTGGCCGGCAAATCCACGCTTCACGTGCACCAGTAATAAGGAGATGGCGGCCGGGGTGATGCCGGAAATCCTCGACGCCTGTCCTGCTGTTTCCGGCTTATGCTGGTTCAGTTTTTGCTGCACCTCGCTTGAAAGACCGTTCACAGTACGGTAATCCAGGTCTTGCGGCAAACGAAGGTTCTCATATTGCGCGTTGCGCGCAACTTCATCCTTTTGGCGCTCGATATAACCGTGATACTTCGCCTGGATTTCGACCTGTTCTGCAACCATCGGGTCAACCACGGGCTCGCCTGCTCCTGGCAGCGTCATTAAGCTCTCATAGGAAACGCCCGGGCGGCGGAGCAATTCATGCAGCAAATACTCGCGCTCAATCGTTCTGCCCAGCACCTCCGTCACATCGGCAACGGCTGTAACATCCGAACCAGTTCTCGGCTTGAGCCACACGCTTTTCAAGCGATCTTGCTCACGCACGATTGCCTCCCGTTTAGTATCGAAGGCGGTCCAACGCAAGTCATCGACCACTCCAAGCCCGCGTCCTATTTCTGTCAGCCTCAGATCTGCATTGTCTTCGCGGAGCTGTAAGCGATACTCCGCCCGACTGGTAAACATGCGATAGGGCTCGGTCACGCCCAGGGTAATTAGGTCATCTACCAACACCCCAAGATAAGCTTCATCCCGGCGGGGGCACCATGGCTCTCGTTCCTGCGTCTTGAGCGCGGCATTGATGCCTGCCAGCAAGCCCTGCGCGGCAGCTTCTTCATACCCGGTGGTGCCGTTAATTTGCCCGGCAAAAAACAACCCATCGATCGCCTTCGTCTCAAGCGAGCTTTTCAGTCCCCGTGGATCAAAATAGTCGTATTCGATGGCATAGCCCGGCCTGGTGATATGCGCGTTTTCAAGCCCCCTGATGGAACGCACCACTTCAACCTGCATGTCAAACGGCAGGCTCGTGGAGATTCCGTTAGGATACACCTCATGAGTGTCAAGGCCTTCCGGCTCAAGGAAAATCTGATGCGATTCCTTGGCGGAGAAACGCACGACCTTATCCTCGATAGAGGGGCAATAACGCGGCCCAACGCCTTCAATTGCGCCGGTGAACAGCGGCGAACGATCCAAACCTTTGCGGATAACGTCATGTGTGCGATTGTTGGTATGCGTAATCCAGCACGGCAGTTGACGTGGATGCTGCGCGGCGCTACCCATAAAAGAAAACACCGGGAGCGGAGTATCTCCGGGCTGTTCGATCACCGCTGAATAATCGATGCTGCGACCGTCAATGCGCGGGGGAGTGCCCGTTTTCAATCGTCCCACCGGCAGTCTCATTTCGCGCAATCGCGCAGCCAGGCTGACGGAGGGTGGGTCTCCGGCCCGGCCTGCCTGGAAATTGACAGATCCGACATGCGCGAGCCCTGCCAGAAATGTGCCGGCAGTGAGCACCACTGCTCTTGCACGGAACGTTATCCCCAACTGTGTAACGACGCCAGTGAGGCGGTCGCCTTCGAGCACGAGGTCGTCTACCGACTGCTGGAACAGCCAGAGGTTGGGCTGGTTCTCGACGCGGCGGCGAATTGCCTGGCGGTAAAGCACGCGATCGGCCTGCGCGCGTGTCGCACGCACTGCGGGCCCTTTGCGCGAGTTCAATATGCGGAACTGTATTCCCGCCTCATCGGCCGCGGCGGCCATCGCGCCCCCCAAGGCGTCTACCTCTTTGACGAGATGCCCTTTGCCAATACCGCCGATCGACGGATTGCATGACATCTGCCCCAGCGTTTCGATATTATGGGTCAGCAATAAGGTTTTTTGCCCCATACGGGCAGCGGCAAGGGCCGCCTCGGTGCCGGCGTGGCCGCCACCAATTACGATTACGTCGAAATGGTCAGGAAAAGTCACCCTAAACTGGCCGGTTGGGCCGCGGTGTTGAAAGGCGGGATTCTACGGTAAAACGCCGGGTTGTGTAAGTGCAGGGCGAGGGGACCTGCGAACGCCTGGAGCCTGCGCGCCGAATGTTTCACGTGAAACAATCTACCTCCCGGCAAATAGCCGATGAACATTCAAACCCGATAAATCAATACTGTCCAGCCGCTGCCAGCGGCACAGCTCAACGCCGCCCTGAACGCGCGGACCCGAGCGCAGCGCCTATTTGCCGATGCAGAATCGGGAAAATATCTCCCCCAGCAAATCGTCCGCGCTGAATTCGCCTGTAATGGAAGAAAGGCTTTTCTGTGCCAGCCTTAACTCTTCCGCGAGCAAATCGAGCTGAACTTCTTGTCCCGCCAGGCTAGCGGCATTCTTCAGATACGCGCCAGCGTCCGTCAATGCGTACAGGTGCCGCTGGCGGGCCATGAATATGCCTTCGCCCGACGCGTGCGGCTGCCAACCTGCCGTTCCCAGAAGTTTTTTGCGCAGCTCTTCAACCCCCAAGCCGGTCTTGGCGGAGACATAAACAGCTGATCCTACCTCCGGCACTTCGGTATGAGGCGGTGCTGGCTCCAGGTCGATTTTGTTGTAAACACAAATGATTGGCAGGTTAGAGGGCAACTCTCCCAGAATTCCCCTGTCTTCCGCCGTGATACCCCTCCGGCTGTCCATTATCAGCAGAATCAGGTTTGCTTTGCTAATGGCTTCGCGGGTGCGCGCCATGCCAATCTTTTCAACAGCGTCCTGGGTATCCCTTAACCCAGCGGTATCGACCACATGCACCGGAACCCCTTCTATCTCGATGGTCTCGCGGATAGCGTCCCGAGTGGTGCCCGGTATTTCGGTCACAATGGCCGTTTCTTCGCGGGTTAGCCGGTTCAAAAGGCTTGATTTCCCCACGTTCGGCTGCCCCACCAGGACCACCCGTACGCCTTCGCGCAACAGGCTTCCCTGCATGGCTGACGTGAGCACGTGCTCAACCTGAGCCCGTATTTCTTCCAGTCTGCCCTGTAAATCCCCTTGCCCAGCGGACTCTATTTCTTCTTCCGGAAAATCCAGGGAGGCCTCGACAAGCATGCGCAGGGTGGTAAGCGCTTCCACCAGGTTACGAACAGCATTGGAAAAGTCGCCTTGCAGGGATCGCATGGCGCAGCGCGCTGCTTCACTTGTGCTGGCATCGATAATATCCGCCACGCTCTCGGCCTGGGCAAGATCTAGCTTGTTGTTGAGGAACGCGCGTAAAGTGAATTCGCCCGGTTGCGCCAGGCGTGCCCCTGCAGAAAGACAGCTGGACAATAGCAGATTCATTACCGCCGGGCCGCCATGACCCTGCAATTCCAGTACATCTTCGCCGGTGTAGGAGTAAGGCGCAGGAAAATAAAGCACAATTCCCTGATCAATGACCAGGCCGGCTTCATCGAGAAATTTACTGAGCGTCGCCTGACGAGGCGGGGGCAGAGAGCCCGTGATTTTCAGGGCGAGTGATCCCAGACTTCCACCTGAAACGCGAACTACGCCGATGCCGCCTCTCCCGGGGGGAGTGGCGATCGCGGCAATGATGTCAGAGTTCACCATTCTAATACCTGAATGGGTAATCCTTCAGGCGCAGCACAGGCGCAATTCAGGCGCTTCGGCAAATTTGCCGTGAGTGAGGAGCTTCCGCCGTTTCAGCCAGCTTTCTTCTTGCCCGCGGTCAATGCGGCATTCTCTATCATGCGCGTGATCTGCCACTGCTGAGCGATGGAAAGCACGTTATTCACCAGAGAATACAGCACCAAGCCCGCCGGGAAGAAGAAAAAGAATACGCTGAAGGCGAACGGCATGATCTGCATTACTTTCTGCTGGATGGGGTCGGCCGCGGGCGGGCTGAGCTTCGATTGCACAAACATGGAAATGCCCATCAATATCGGCAGTACAAAATAAGGATCGGGCGACGACATATCTTCTATCCACAAGGCAAATGGCGCATACCGCAATTCCACGCTCGCAAGCAGTACCCAATATAACGAAATGAACACCGGGATCTGAACCAATATCGGTAGACAGCCCCCCATCGGGTTGATTTTTTCCGTCTTGTAAAAATCCATCATCGCCTGATGCATGCGTTGACGGTCATTGCCGTGCTGCTCGCGCAAACGCTGAAGCTTGGGCGTAACCAGGCGTAATTTCGCCATTGAGCGGTAGCCCGCCGCGGACAATGGGAAAAAGGCCAGCTTGACCGACATTGTGAGCAGAATGATGGCCACACCCCAGTTCCCTGTCCAGGAATGGTAGAACGACAACAACCAGAACAGCGGCGCTCCAATTACCGTCAGCCAGCCATAATCCACCGTGAGGTCGAGCCCTGGCGCAATGGAGGCCAGCTTGCTCTGTTCCTCCGGCCCGGCATAGAGCG
The DNA here is from genome assembly GCF_033095785.1 of Nitrosospira sp. Is2. Taxonomy (GTDB): domain Bacteria; phylum Pseudomonadota; class Gammaproteobacteria; order Burkholderiales; family Nitrosomonadaceae; genus Nitrosospira. The sequence goes on from NZ_CP137134.1 coordinate 1,672,974, forward strand.
GCACGGTTATCCTGACGGTGCTCCCGGGTTCAACGACGCCTACCGGCACGATCACGCCGGCGGAATATTCATTCTCGCCCAGGCGCTTAGCATAGTACTCGCGCGGCAGTTTGTCCTCGGGCAGCCAGGCGGTGAGAAAATAATGCTGCAGCATCGCTATCCAGCCATTATCGGCATTCTTCGGATAGGTCGCGTTGCCCTTGTCCAACGCCGAAAACTCTATTTTCTTGAATTTTTCCTGCTCGGTATAAAGCGCGGCGCCGGTATAGGTCGGGATCATGAAAACCGAGCCCACCGGGGGCTGGCTGTCGCGGAGCATCTGAAAATAGGAAAAAGGCTGGATCGCAGTAGCGCGCTGGTTGGAAACCTCAAAGCTCACGTCGATCAGGTAGCTTCCGCGGTGAAACGTATAAACCTTAGTCACCCGCACCCCGTCGTTTTCAGGCGCTGCCAGCCGTACCTCGATCTTGTCGGCGCCAGCTGCCAGCTCATACGTTCCCTGCTCCGCTGTGTAGTGCGTCTTATGACTGGGCAGGCCTTCTCCGATTAGCCCCGATTGCGCCACGTAGATGTGGTCGCTTCGACTTTGCAACAGCGCGAATGGCTTGCTTTTATCTTCCTTATCCGGATGATCCAGTAACTCAAGACGACGAAGATCGCCCCCCGCGGTACTGATTTCCGCCATCACCATGTCGGTCTTGACAATGATTTTCTCGCCGGATTCCAGCTTCCCGCTCACTTTGGGAGCCCCATTATCCACGGGGCTCTCGCCCTGACCGGGCGGAGCTGAAGCCAGTTTTTCCCCTGGGACTGGCGTATCGGGCTGTGACCCTGGCTGGTTACCCGATCCCTGAGTAGCAGACGTTGTGGAAGCCGGGGATGGCGGGCGCTGTTCTTTCTGCCACGCATCCCAAAGAAATAACATCGAGGTGGAAAAGATTAGAAAAAGTACGAGTTTTTGTGTATCCATCTTGCATCGCGAATTTGTTTTTGACGGTACGACTGAACGTACGAAGGTTATTTGAGGCCTGACTACGGCTTCTATGGTACAGGGTCATGTCCACCACGATTCCAGGGATTGCAGCGCAATATTCTCCACGCGCTCAGTAATACTCCGCGAACCACCCCATGTCTGGTAAGTGCTTCACATGCGTAGTGTGAACAGGACGGACTGAAGCGGCAAGACAGCCCGAAAAAAGGGCTCAGGCAATATTGATAAAGCTTGATCAGACCTATAATTATCCGCGACATCGCTGCAATTGAACCATGAGCCGTTCCGCTTCTCCCGCTATATTCAACGAGTTGCTGTGGCTGAGGCGGTTGCGCAAGCGAACCACTATGTCAAGCCCGGCCAAGTCCCCCTGGCGAGCTCGAAATACTTCTCGCAGCAAGCGCTTCACCCTGTTGCGATTTACGGCCAGTCGCTCGATTTTACCCGCGACAACTACCCCCAGTCTGGAGTGCGACAGATTATTGGGTTTAGCGAAGATCTGTAGAAACTCGCTGCTTGCAGAACACCTGAATCTAATAACCGAGGAGAACTCTTCTGCTTTGCGCAAGCGGTGAGTTTTTGGAAAGCGAATAGTGAAACTCCTCAATAAATTACGCTGCCTCAGACTCCCAGGCGAACACGCCCTTTCGCCCGACGAGCCCGAATAACAGCCGCGCCGCCGGAAGTCTTCATTCGAACTCGAAAACCATGAGTTCGCTTTCTTCGCGTCACGGATGGTTGGTAAGTGCGTTTCATCGTTTTCCCCTGTGCGTCGTAAATAAAACTCGGCATTACAACTCTTTACGAAGGCTGATGTCAACCGATATTTTTTCCCGCCCCTGTGGATAAGTCGTCTCGAACGGTCTAGAATATGTTTCCCGCGCAGCCGAATCTCCGTCCCGTTCGCCTAACAAGTCATTACGATCATGCCTGCAGTAGATACTTTCTGGCTTTCCTGCCTTGAATATTTTGAGAAGGAGTTGAGCGCCCAGCAGTTCAATACCTGGATAAAACCCTTATCCCTGGAATCATCGCATAATGCGTTCGAGCCCGTGCTCGTGGCGCCCAACCGTTTCGTCATGCAATGGGTAAAAGACAATTTCGTACCGCGGATCGAACAAATGGCCGAGGAATATTTTTCCTGCAGCGTCCATTTTCAATTAAAACTTGCCGACCAGGGTCCCGCCAAACCCATTGAGCCCATAGCAAAAAGCGCTATAGGCGCTCAAAACCAAGCTTCTGCCGCCTTCGACACGTCGCCGGTCGTATCGCAAAAAACAAGAGATCCAAAAGAAAAACACGAAAAAAATCCCAGCCGGTTGAATCCAGCCTTTACCTTCAACAGTTTTGTCACGGGCAAAGCGAATCAACTGGCTCGAGCAGGCGCGATCCAGGTGGCCGAACGTCCGGGTGTTGCTTACAACCCCTTCTTTATTTACGGGGGCGTTGGTCTGGGTAAAACTCATTTGATTCAAGCGATCGGTAATTCCGTACTGGAGCACAACAGTGCTGCCAAGGTCCGGTATATTCACGCAGAACAATATGTTTCCGACGTAGTAAGGGCTTACCAACATAAAGCATTCGACGAGTTTAAACGGTACTACCATTCCCTTGATCTTCTGTTGATCGATGACATCCAGTTCTTTGGCGGCAAGAACCGGACGCAGGAAGAGTTTTTCTACGCCTTCAACGCGCTCATCGAAGCACATAAGCAGGTCATCATTACCTGCGACTCTTACCCAAAGGAAATCTCAGGTATGGAAGAACGCCTGATTTCACGTTTCGGCTGGGGGTTGACGGTAGCGGTCGAGCCTCCGGAACTGGAAATGCGTGTTGCCATTCTGCTGAAGAAGGCACTCATGGAAAACATTGTTCTGGATGAACACGTGGCATTTTTCATCGCCAAACATATTCGGTCCAACGTGCGCGAATTGGAAGGCGCGCTCAAGCGGGTACTCGCGTATTCGAGATTCACCGGGCACTCATTATCCCTCGACTTGGCGAGAGAAGCCCTGAAAGACTTGCTCGCGGTACAGAACCGTCAGATTTCCATAGAAAATATTCAGAAGACCGTCGCGGACTACTATAAAATCAAGGTCGCGGAAATGTATTCTAAAAAGCGTTCTCGCATCGTCGCTCGACCGCGGCAAATGGCCATGGCCATCTCCAAAGAGCTCACACCTCTCAGTCTGCCCGACATTGGCGAAGCATTTGGCGGTAGAGATCACACAACAGTATTGCATGGCTACCGAAAAATTGCTGAGCTACGCGCTTCCGATCCAGCCATCAATCGGGACTTCAACACCTTGTTGCACATTCTACGCGGTTGATAGCCGTGGGGTAATGACGGGGATCATATGGGGATAACTCGGTCTTTTTGCCGTCAGGTAATTTTGCCCCCAAACTGTCCACAGGCAATACCTCATCTATACAGGGACGAGAAATTAGTTATTTCCTTAATATAAAAGCTTAAATTTTATTTGTACCGGACTTTACCGGCTTCTATTAACGATTATTGTGGATTTAAATAATGAAACTTATACAAGCCGATAGGGATACGTTGCTAAAGCCGCTGCAAACTGTGACGGGCATTGTCGAGCGCCGCCATACCTTGCCGATCCTGTCCAACGTGTTTATAGAATTAAAAAACGAGTATCTTTCATTTATTGCAACTGATCTGGAAATCCAGATAACCACGTCAGCAAAGGATGGTAGCGCCCTGGACGTAGAGTACTCCGTCACAGTCGGCGCAAAAAAACTTCAGGATATATTGCGAGCGTTGCCGGAACAGGCTCAGGTAACCCTTGAGGCAAGCGAAAACAGGCTACAAGCGAAAGCGGGTAAAAGCCGTTTTAATTTACAAACACTGCCTGCCGAAGATTTTCCCCGTTTCCCGGAAAGCAAGGAGTCCCAGGCGAGGATAACGCTGCAACAGGGGCAACTGAAACACCTTTTGTCCAGGGTGCAGTATGCGATGGCGCAACAGGACATTCGATATTATCTGAACGGGTTGCTCTTGCTGATAGAAGACAATTGCCTGAAGGTGGTGGCGACCGACGGTCACAGACTGGCGTTTGCCTTCATGATGCTGGAAACGCACCAGGAGAAAAATGAGGTCATATTGCCCCGTAAAGTCGTACTGGAACTTGCCAGGTTGCTCGCTGACAGCGAGGAACCTGTTATCGTGGAGATTCTGCAAAATCAGGTGCGTTTTTCCTTTTCAAATGTAGTCCTCGTATCCAAGGTGGTGGACGGAAAGTTCCCCGACTATAACCGTGTTATTCCCACCGGCTATCAGAAACAGTTCGATATAAACCGGCAGTTGTTCTTGCAAACGCTCCAGCGTGCATCAATTTTATCCAATGAAAAGTTTCGCGGCGTACGGCTCATATTGACCACGGGTAACTTGCGCATCGTGTGTAACAACAGTGAACAAGAAGAAGCGGAAGAAGAGCTGGAGCTTCAGTATGATGGCGAAGCGCTTGATATTGGTTTCAATATCACTTACCTGCTGGATGTGTTAAATAACCTGAGCAGCGAAACCGTGCGATGTTCTTTTGGGGACGCCAACAGCAGCTCGCTTATCGCCATTCCGGGCGAAGAAAATTTCAAATATGTCGTCATGCCAATGAGGATATAGCAGCGATCGCAAGACGCAGCAGCCGCCGAAAAGTCGCCAACAGTACAGTCGGGGAAGAAACACATCCGAATAACCGCGTTTCACGTGAAACTTAAAGACATCAATAATGATTGACAAAGACCGTTCCAAGCAGCAGAAAAGTGAGGGCTCCGCGGATTACAGTTCTGATAGTATCAAGATCCTCAAAGGTCTCGACGCTGTGCGCAAGCGGCCCGGTATGTACATTGGCGACACCAGCGACGGCACCGGATTGCATCACATGGTATTCGAGGTGATGGATAATTCAATTGATGAAGCGCTGGCTGGTTATTGCAATGAAATCACCGTAATCATTCATCCCGACAATTCGGTAACGGTGCAGGATAACGGACGTGGCATTCCCACCGGGATCAAGCAGGACGATGAACTGAAGCGCTCCGCGGCAGAGATTGTCATGACGGAACTCCATGCCGGCGGCAAATTCGACGACAATTCCTACAAAGTGTCGGGGGGGCTGCACGGGGTCGGCGTATCCGTTGTCAACGCGTTGTCAGAATGGCTGCGTCTCACCATTAGGCGCGACGGGCTGGTTCATCAAATTGAATTCCGTATGGGCGTGCCGGTAGCGCCTCTAGCCATCACAGGCAAGACAGAGCGGCGCGGCACCGAAGTGCATTTTCTGGCCAGCAAAGAAATATTCGGCGATATCGAATATCACTACGACATATTTGCCAAGCGTTTGCGAGAGCTGTCGTTCCTCAACAATGGCGTAAAAATTCTTCTGGTCGATCAGCGCAGCGCCAAGGAAGAGACATTCGCTTTCGTGGGCGGGGTGAGAAGTTTCGTCGAGTACATTAACCGCACCAAGTCTGTTCTGCACCCGAAAATCTTTTATGCCTCGGGGGAAAAAGACCACATCGCGGTGGAAGTCTCGATGCAGTGGAACGACAGTTATTCCGAACAGGTTCTGTGCTTTACCAATAACATACCGCAGAAGGACGGCGGTACGCACCTGACCGGTTTACGCGCGGCTATGACGCGAACCCTTAACAACTATATTGAAAAGAATGAGCTGGCAAAAAAAGCCAGGATCGAAACTTCGGGCGATGACATGCGCGAAGGTCTCTCCTGCGTTTTATCGGTGAAATTATTCGAACCCAAGTTTTCATCTCAGACCAAGGAAAAACTTGTCTCATCGGAAGTCCGTCCCGCTGTAGAGGAAATCGTGGCGATGAAACTGGCTGAGTTTCTGTTGGAGAACCCGCTCGACGCGAAAACCATCTGTGGAAAGATCATTGACGCCGCAAGGGCGCGCGAGGCGGCGCGGAAAGCACGGGAGCTCACGCGGCGCAAGGGGGTTCTGGATGGGATGGGATTGCCGGGCAAACTTGCGGACTGTCAGGAGAAAGACCCGGCCTTGTGTGAGCTTTATCTGGTGGAGGGCGACTCAGCGGGCGGGTCCGCCAAACAGGGACGCGATCGCAAGTTCCAAGCCATTATGCCTTTGAAGGGAAAAATACTGAATGTCGAAAAAGCACGGTTCGACAAATTGATCTCATCCCAGGAAATCGCCTCGCTTATCACAGCGCTCGGCACTGGCATCGGGAAGGATGAATACAACCCCGACAAGTTGCGCTACCACCGCATTATTATCATGACTGATGCGGACGTTGACGGCTCGCACATACGCACGCTGCTGCTCACCTTTTTTTACCGGCAAATGCCCGAATTGCTGGAACGCGGCCACATTTACATTGCCCAGCCCCCCTTGTACAAGATCAAACATGGTAAACAGGAACGCTATGTAAAGGATGACCATGAGCTTAAGCAATACCTTCTGGGATTGGCATTGGCCGACGCGGAATTGCATACGCATGAAGATAAGCCGCCTCTCAAGGGAGAGACGCTGGAAAAAATCGCCAATGAGTACCTCTTGGCGGAAGCGGTAATCGAGCGCATGAGCCGCCTGATCGACAGCGAGGTGATGCATGCATTGCTGCGTAATCCGGAGGTCGATTTAAGCAGCGAAGCCGGCGCTGCCGAAAGTGCAGCCCGGCTCTCAGCTCAGGTCAAGGCCATAAAAATTACGCCTGAGTACGATGCGGCGACGGAGGCATTCCGGCTCAAGATCTCCCGGATGCACCATGGCAATGCCCGCGCCAGTTACCTTGACCAGGATTTCCTGGAAAGTGGCGACTACGCGCAGATAAGGCAAACCGCGCAGGTTCTAGATGGGCTGATGGGGCCTTCGGCGTATGTCCGGCGCGGCGAACAGAAGCAATTCATCAGTGATTTCAAGCCGGCGCTCGACTGGCTGCTGCAAGAGGTGAAAAAAGGCATCGGCACTCAGCGCTACAAAGGGTTGGGGGAAATGAATCCGGCACAGTTGTGGGAAACTACCATGGATCCGAAGAGCCGCCGCCTGCTTCGCGCGCAGATAGAGGACAGCATCGCCGCTGACGAAATTTTCACCACCCTTATGGGCGACGTGGTAGAGCCCCGCCGCGCGTTCATCGAGAACAACGCGCTAGGGGTGAGGAATCTGGATGTTTAGCGGTGTCAGCCGCGGTTGCGCGGCAGTGCAAAAGGAGGCGGGTCCCGGAGCTTTTCCGTGCCAACAGCGCTAGAGGTTCATCCCGATCATGTTTGTCGTACTTCTATCGCTACACTGCCAATACGTTTCTAAAAATATTGAAAGGATTGAACTGATATGTGGCCCTCGAAACATACCCTCGAAAACGTCGACCCGGACTTGTGGCAGGCAATCAAGGGGGAAATTCAACGGCAGGAAGACTATATCGAGCTGATAGCCTCGGAAAACTACGCCAGTCCGGCAGTGATGCAGGCGCAGGGAACGGTGCTGACCAATAAATATGCGGAGGGCTATCCCGGTAAACGCTACTACGGCGGCTGCGAGTATGTTGACGTCGTGGAGCAACTGGCGATAGACCGATTAAAAGGGCTGTTCGACGCGGAGTACGTAAATGTCCAGCCGCATTCCGGCTCCCAAGCGAACGCCGCGGTATATTTGACGGCGCTCCAACCCGGCGACACCTTTCTGGGGATGTCCCTCGCCCATGGCGGCCATCTAACCCACGGCGCATCGGTTAATCTCAGCGGCAAGATTTTCAATGCGATCGCATACGGACTGAGGCCCGAAAACGAAGAGCTGGACTACGATCAAGTGGCCCGTCTAGCGCGCGAGCATAAGCCTAAAATGATCGTTGCTGGCGCCTCTGCCTACTCGCTTATAATAGATTGGAAGCGTTTTCGCAAGATCGCAGATGAAGTGGGTGCTTACTTATTCGTCGATATGGCGCATTACGCCGGCTTGGTTGCGGCGGGGTTTTATCCCAACCCGGTCGGTATCGCCGATTTCGTCACCAGTACGACTCATAAGACGTTACGCGGTCCCCGCGGGGGCGTTATCATGGCCAAGCCTGAGCATGAGAAAGCCCTGAATTCGGCGATATTTCCGCAAACACAAGGTGGCCCGCTGATGCACGTGATTGCCGCCAAGGCTGTCGCCTTTAAAGAGGCGGCGAGCGCCGAGTTCAGGAATTATCAGGAGCAGGTGATAGACAACGCCCGCGTGATGGCCAAGGTATTACAGGAGCGCGGTCTTCGCATCGTCTCCGGCCGAACGGATTGCCACATGTTCCTGGTGGATTTGCGCACTAAGCATATCACCGGCAAACAGGCCGCCGAATCGCTGGAACTGGCGCATATCACGGTCAACAAAAACGCCATCCCTAATGATCCCCAGAAACCTTTTGTCACCAGCGGTATTCGCATCGGCTCGCCCGCGATTACCACCCGCGGTTTCAAAGAACTGGAAGCGGAGCAACTGGCGAATCTGATCGCCGATGTGCTCGACGCCCCTACCGACACGTCGGTTCTTTCGCATGTCGCGCAGCAGGCAAAATCGATGTGTGCCAAATTCCCCGTTTATCAACGCTGATGCGCAAGGGACGACGCGTCGATCAGTTTCCCCTTGTGCGCGATCACTGCTCAAGGCTGAACCGTCGTCGCGCCGGTTCAGCTTCGCCCGCTCCCGAGGGTGACGCGTGAAATGTCCCTTTTGCAATGCCGAGGATACAAGCGTAACCGATTCGCGTGTGAGCGAAGAAGGCGACAGAATACGCCGTCGCCGCCGCTGCCTCACGTGCGACAAACGTTTTACTACATATGAAACGGTCGAGCTGCGGATGCCTCAGGTAGTGAAGCAGGACGGCAACCGTGCAGAGTTCGACCGTGACAAACTGCTGACAAGCTTCATGCGTCCATTGCATAAGCGTCCGGTTCCCACCGGTGATGTGGATGCCGCAATAGATCGTATCGTGCAAAAACTCCTGAGCCTGGGTGAGCGAGAGGTGCCTTCGCGTAAAATTGGCGAAATGGTGATGGAGGAACTCTACAAATTGGATAAGGTCGCCTACATACGCTTTGCCTCCGTATACCGAAGCTTCCAGGGAGTTGATGATTTCCGCAGCGTTATAAAAGAAGTGCAACATCCGCAGCAAGGTAAGGAACCGAAAAAGACGTAAGCCTCGTTTCGGCCGCGATTTCTTCCATTGTCAGGAAGAGGGAACCGGGCGATGTAGCCCGTAATGAGAGAATTTGCAGGGCGCCGCCGCGATAGGCCTAATTGAGGATTGTCCATGTTCTCCGCCAGTGATCATGCGTATATGGCCCAAGCGTTACGGCTGGCCGAAAAAGGACTTTACAGCACCAGCCCCAACCCTCGCGTCGGCTGTGTTCTGGTCCGGGACAGCCGCGTGGTGGGCAGCGGCTGGCACGAACGCGCAGGTGCGCCTCACGCGGAAATCAACGCACTCGCCGCGGCGGGAGAGGCGGCACGCGGCGCGACCGCTTATCTCACGCTGGAGCCGTGCGGTCATCATGGGCGCACCCCGCCTTGCGCCGATGCACTGATCAAAGCGGGAATTGCAAGGCTGGTGACCGCCATGGAAGACCCAAATCCGCTAGTATCAGGCAGCGGTTATGCAAAGCTCCAGGACGCTGGAATCGAAGTGAAGACCGGTCTCATGGCAGCCGAAGCAAGGGCGCTCAATATCGGCTTCGCCGCGCGCATGGCGCGCGGCCGCCCATGGGTAAGGATGAAAATCGCGGCCAGCCTCGACGGCAAGACCGCCCTCAAGAACGGCGCCAGTCAATGGATTACGAGCGAGGCAGCGCGTCGTGATGGGCACAGATTGCGAGCACGTTCCTGCGCGGTGATGACCGGGATTGGCAGCGTGCTGGCTGACAACCCCCGGTTGACGGTCCGTCATTTGGAAACCACCAGGCAGCCACTAAGGGTGGTCGTGGATAGCCGCCTCGAAATTCCGTTGGAGGCGAGGTTGCTGCGCGGCGCCGGCGAGCTCGTTTTTACCGCGAGCGCGAGCGAGGGGATAATCGGGGCGTTGCATGAAGTCGGTGCTCGCGTCATCGTGTTGCCCGATCAAAACGATAATGTCGATCTCGGCGCGATGATACGAAAGCTAGCCGATTTCGAGATAAACGAAGTCCTGGTAGAAGCGGGCTGGCGATTGAATGGTGCTTTGATCAACGCGGGGCTGGTGGACGAGCTGGTCATCTATCTCGCACCGTATCTGATAGGCGATATGGGCCTCGGCATGCTAAAACTGCCTGAATTAGCCGATCTGCAGGGGAAGCGGGCTCTTGTAATTGAAGACGTACGCAGCGTAGGGCCCGATCTCCGGATCACGGCCCAATTGACCCAATAACGTGTCTTTAGAATAAGTCTCAGGTCTTCGCAGGATATTTGGTAAGCTTGCGCTGCAAGGTGCGCCGGTGCATGTTGAGCACTCTCGCCGTTACCGAAACGTTCCCTTTATTCTCATTCAACACGCGCTGGATATACTCCCATTCGAGTCGACCGACTGACAATGGATGCGCGCTGATTTTCACATCCGCATCTCCCGTCGTACGCTCAAACGCCACCATGATTTCGTCAACGTCGACCGGTTTCGCAAGGTAATGGGTGGCGCCAAGCTTGATTGCTTCCACTGCCGTGGCAATACTGGCGTAGCCAGTTAACATGACAATTCGCGTGCCCGGATCCAGGGCCCTCAGTTTTTCAACCAAAGCCAATCCCGAGGTACCGGGTAGCCTGAGATCGATTACCGCAAACTCGGGCGTGCACGCTTCGGCGGCTTCCACTGCCTGCTCCACGGTGTGTGCACACGAAACGTTGAATCCGCGCTTTGCCATTGCATTGGCAAGTACGGTACAAAAAGTCAAGTCATCATCCACCACCAGCAATGTGGGGCGGTCGTCCACTTCCATTCCAGGTTGCGTTGTCATATTGATTGCCGTATCAGAGGTAGTATTACTTCGGTGCACGCGCCGCCCTCCCGACCTTCCCGATTCATCAGGCGCACGCTGCCACCGAAACGTTCTATATTTGCATTGGCCAAAAACAGGCCGATTCCAAAACCCTGCCCTCGCGGCTTCGTGGTGAAGAAAGCTTGTCCCGCCCGCTGTACAGCTTCCCCGCTCAGGCCTTCACCATAGTCAAGAATTTGGAGATGCAGTTCGCTATGATTCCACTTAACCTCTACCTCTATATGCTTAAGAGACGCATCAGCGGCGTTATTCAACAGATTGAGAATGGACTGGCTCAGCAATTGCGTGTTGAGAATCTGAGGCGGGGGCTCTACCCCGCTAGCGCGGTAAGTGAATTTGACGGATGGCCGCATCAGTTGCCATTTATCAAGCACCTGGTTTAGAAAACTATCCACCGCCTGGCCGCTGACGTCTTCCGCCCGCGCCTGGCCGGCATCGGCCAGCAATTGCGTCAGAGTACGCTTGCAATGACTTATCTGATCACGCAGTATCCTAATATTATTTTGAAATTCGCTGTTTTGGGTATTTTCGTGCTGTAGCTCTCCCGTTACCACCGCCATCGTTGCCAGTGGTGTACCAAGCTCATGCGCTGCTCCCGCAGCCAGCGTCCCCAACGCGATGATCTGCTCGTTGCGCAACGCCTGTTCGCGTGCCAGCGCCAGGTCCTTGTCCCGCTCGCGAATGGATATGCCCATCTTGACAACGAACCAGGCAATTAATACAGTGCTTAACACAAAGGCCAGCCACATTCCCGACACATGCAAAATGAACTCGCTGCCATGCTCGTCATGATCGTGCGGTAGCGGCACGTAATAAAATAGCAGCAGCGTGTAAAAGCTTATCGTAATCGCCGCCATTATCCATGTATAAGCCCAGGGGAGCGCGGCGGCTGCGATCGTCAGCGGTAACAGATAGAGGGAGATAAACGGATTGGTCGAACCGCCGCTGAAATACAGCAGCGCGCTTAAAGCAAAAACATCCATCAAAAGCTGCGCAAAAAACTCGACGCTTGAAACCGGCCACTTGCGGCGCAGACGAATCCAGGTGGCGAGATTCAGGACCGCGAGCAGGACCGCTACCGCGACCATTTCGGTCCAGGGCAGGTTCATCTCAAGTACCGAATATGCCAAGGCAAAGGTCAGGCACTGAACGGAAATTACGATATTTCGGAGCAGAAACAACCGCTGCAGATTCTTGCTTAGCGGCGATTGGCTGAGATCACTGAACATTTGCGTCGCTTGTGCTTGCGCTGCTTGTATCATTCGATAAAAAAGTCCCCGGAAAACGTCCCTGTTCCGTGGACAGCGAAAAGAAATATGCGTTGTCTTCGGGACGAGGCCAACTTCGGATGTCAGAAACGCATCGGCATACCTCGGGCACTCACCTCGGGCACTTCGTAATGGCTGGGCGCGTATGGTTCTTAAGGGTGGCAGCGCCCTCTACGTCCCGAGCCAGTCTAAACGAGCGCTCGCAGGACCAACCGACGCTCATCCTTTATTGTGGGTCACTGGTCTCGGAAAGCTGACCCCGTCGTGTCTGCGAGAGCAGACCGACGCACTTATGCTGCTGGATGCGTTACGGACCCGTTCTGAGATGACAAACATTATCGTATATTCCCATTCGCGGCCATGCGGCAAATTGCCGCACACCATACGACATCGGCTGCCCGATACTGTATTTGAAAGCAGGAAGGATTAGATGTTCACTGGAATCATCCAAGCTGTTGGGGAAATTAAACACGTCATGCCCCTGGAGGATGGCGTAAGCTTGCGCGTCGCGCCCGGTCCCCTGGATCTAAGCGACGTCAAAACCGGGGACAGCATCGCGATAAATGGGGTCTGCCTAACCGTTACCACCATTTCCGATGGCCTGTTCTCCGTGGACCTATCTCGAGAAACGTTGAACTGCACAGTAGGTATGGATAAGCAGGGCGTCGAAGTAAATCTTGAAAAGGCGCTGCGGCTATCCGACCGGCTTGGCGGTCATCTGGTAAGCGGTCACGTCGATGGAATCGGCCAGGTAATCGAGTTTACGCCAATCGGCGAAAGTCATCTGCTGGTGCTTCGAGTGCCGCTCCCCTTATTAAAATATATTGCTAAAAAGGGTTCGATCACCGTGAATGGGGTAAGCTTGACGGTTAACACACTAGCGCAGGACAAGATAGAGATCAATCTTATCCCTCATACCCTGGCGGCGACGACGCTTAAAGGCCTCGACACAGGCGCCAAAGTCAACATCGAGATCGATATGCTCGCGCGCTACGTGGAGCGACTGATCGGCAACCGGATATAAGTATTGGCTAAAGTTTGACATGATTATCAGTTCCATCCAGGAAATAATTGCCGAAATCAGGGCCGGCAAAATGGTCATCCTTGTGGATGAGGAAAATCGCGAAAATGAGGGCGACCTCGTGCTGGCAGCGGATTTCGTTACCCCTGAAGCCATTAATTTCATGGCGACGCATGGCCGCGGATTAATCTGCCTGACGCTGACCGATGAGCGATGCCGCCAGCTCAATCTGCCGCTCATGGTCGCTGCCAACCGCTCGCCGTTGGGCACCAATTTTACCGTTTCAATCGAGGCGGCCAGCGGGGTCACGACCGGGATTTCGGCCCATGATCGCGCGCGAACTGTTCAGGCTGCGGTGAGCCGGCACGCAAAGCCCGAAGATATCGTCCAGCCGGGACACATTTTTCCGCTCATGGCCCAGTCCGGGGGCGTGCTCGTGCGGGCGGGCCACACCGAGGCGGGGTGTGATCTGGCAAACCTCGCGGGCCTTACCCCGGCCGCGGTCATTTGCGAAATACTCAATGAAGATGGCAGCATGGCTCGTCTGCCAGATCTGGTTGAGTTCGCCGTAAGGCACCAACTCAAGATCGGCGCGATCACTGATCTCATCCATTACCGGAGCCGCACGGAAAGTCTCGTCCAACGCGTGGCCGAACGCCCCGTTCAAACGGCCCATGGCGAGTTCCGCCTTATCGCTTATCTGGACAAGACCGCGAATGCAACCCACCTGGCGCTTGTCAAAGGCATTATCGATCCGGGCACTGAAACGCTGGTGCGCGTACACGAGCCGCTTTCGGTAATTGATCTTCTCGACGTAAACGACGATACCCATTCGTGGAACGTGAATGATACCCTTCAGGTGATCGGGGATGCCGAAAGCGGCATAATAGTACTGCTCCATCCCGCGGAAAGCGGGCCCGAGTTGCTGGATCGTGTCACCCCGACAAAAACAGGGCCTCGGGTCCCCGCCCGCACAGACTTGCGTGACTACGGTATCGGGGCCCAGATACTGAAGGATCTCAATGTAGGCAAGATGCGGTTGTTGGCGATACCGCGCAAAATGCCGAGCATGGCCGGGTTTGGGCTCGAAGTAGCTGGATATCTGGAACCGGTAGATAAAAGCTGGAAGCAGGACAATTAGCTAGAAGCAATTCGGCATGGTTTTAATTGACAGCGTCAACGTGACGGCCAGAACTTATCTTTGTTGCAGACCGATTTTGTAAAGGAATAATATGGGGCGCTACGACAATATTCTTGAGCTTGAGCCGGACCTCAACGGCGACGATCTGCGGATCGGTGTCGTCATGAGCCGTTTTAACATCGAGGTGAGCGAAGGCTTGCTCAGCGCTTGCACGGCGGAGTTGATCAAACGCGGCGTGCAGGAGTCCGGCATGCTGCTGGTGACTGTGCCGGGTGCGCTGGAAATACCGTTGGCCCTGCAGAAAATGGCTTTAACCGACCAGTTTGATGCTCTGATCGCGTTGGGAGCGATCATCCGGGGCGAAACGTATCATTTTGAAATCGTTTCGAATCAATCCGCCAACGGTTTAGCCGCTGTACAACTCGATACCGGCATTCCCGTTGCTAACGGGATACTTACCACAGAAACGGACGATCAGGCATTAGCGCGCATGAGCCAGAAAGGAACCGAAGCCGCACAGGCGGCGATCGAGATGGCTAACCTGCTACGAGAGCTTGAGGAAGTAACCCAATAAACACATCGAATGACACAAACCAAACCGGTGATTAAAAGGGCAGCCAAGCCGGGCCGCAAAACCCGTCGCCGCCATGCTCGTGAACTGGTCTTGCAGGGACTTTACCAATATTGTGTCGCCGGCGGCCCTGCCGAGGCCATCGAAGCGCAGCTGAGAGAAACGAGTGAGTTCGCTAAAACCGACGGGGAATACTTCTCAAGTCTGCTGCGCGGCGTGATTACGAACGTAGGGGAGCTGGAACAGCAGATTCAGCCTTGTCTTGATCGGCCCTTCAAGGAGCTGAGCCCGGTGGAGATTGCCATTCTGCTATTGGGTACCCATGAGCTCGCGAATCATCTGGAAATACCGTATCGAGCAGTTATCAACGAAGCCGTGGAGCTGGCGAAAACCTATGGCGGCACGCATGGGCACAAGTACGTGAACGGCGTGCTGGATAAACTGGCGGCGAAGCTAAGAACGACCGAAGTTCATGCAAGAGTTTGAGGGGCCTCATCTGAGGATGACCTTGTCCTTGATCTAACGCGTACCGTCTTGCGCCACGTTTCGAAGAATGCTCTCAGAATTCGACATCATTCAACGGTATTTTTATCGCGCGGCCCCAGGCGCCGTATTAGGGATAGGGGATGATGCGGCGCTGATACAGCCTTCCGCCGGGATGGAACTGGCCATTTCAACCGACGTGCTGGTGTCAGGACAGCATTTTTTTGCCGACGCCGACCCGCGCGGGCTGGGGCACAAATCTCTGGCTGTGAATCTTTCCGACATGGCCGCGATGGGCGCGAGGCCGCGATGGGCGACACTTTCGCTCGCGCTGCCCACGAACATGGCTCGCGAGAACGACAAATGGCTGGAAGCGTTCTCTGACGGTTTCTTCAATCTCGCTGATGCTTATCAGGTTGATCTTATCGGTGGAGATACTACAAAAGGACCATTAACCATTTGCGTAACCATCATTGGCGAGGTGGCGAGAGGCAAGGCACTGCGTCGGAGCGGAGCCAGGTCGGGGGACGATATCTGGATATCGGGCCATCTGGGCGATGCCGCGCTGGCGCTGGCTCACCAGCAAGGCCATATCGCGCTTGAACCGCGCGAAATCGACGCTTGCCTGCCCGCGCTGAATATGCCCACTCCCAGGGTCGGGTTGGGGCAGCGTTTGATCGGCCTGGCGCGCAGCGCAATCGATATTTCGGATGGATTGCTGGCCGACCTGGGGCATATTCTGAAGTGTTCAAAAGCTTCCGCCATCATAAGCTTGCCCGACATAAATTGCTCGGCACCGCTAAGAAGATGTCTTCCTCATCCATTGGCGCTGAAATGCCTGCTGGCCGGCGGAGATGACTATGAGCTTTGCTTTAGCGCGGCGAGGTCAAAGAGGGCAAAAATTGAAACCCTTTCCCGCGAGCTGGGACTGCCACTGACCCGTGTCGGCAAAATCGGCATGGGAGAAGGGCTGGTCGTGCTTGATGCCGCTGGCGATGCTGTAACGCTGGAGACGACGGGATATGACCATTTCCGCGCCTGATCAAACGGTCGAGAATTCGAGTGTTGGCCGAGCCGATGGTGCGGTGTCCGAAGCTGACGTCCCGCCAGCGGGGAAACCGGAGGAACCGGACCGCTCCGGCGTTTCGCCTCACGCCGAAGCGTCAGGCATCCACTCCAAAAGGCCCACGAAAGTATTTATCCGAAGCCGCCTGGCGTATTTCATTGCATTTGGCGGCGGCGCTGGCTTGAGCAGTATTGCCCCCGGCACCGTTGGGACCCTCGCTACCTTCCCCTTGTTTTGGATATTTGCTTACTTCTTCGATCCGCTTGCTCTCCTCGTCCTGATCGCGGTGATGTTTCTCGTTGGCGTCTGGGCTTGCGGTGTCACGGGCAGGGCGTTGGGCAATCACGATCATGGCGGTATGGTCTGGGATGAAATTACCGCTTTCCTGCTGGTACTGTACTTTACGCCACCTATTATCGTGTGGCAGGCATTTGCATTTCTGCTGTTTCGTTTGTTCGATATAATCAAACCACCGCCCATCGGATACTACGATCGGAAGCTGCGTGGCGGCTTTGGCGTGATGTTCGATGATTTGCTGGCCGCATTCCTGACATTGCTTTGCCTGGCGGCGTGGAAAGCGCTTGGAATAGGTTCTTTAATTTGAGTAATTTGCGGCCGTGTATTGCACTGGCCCGGTGATTGCCGGTTGTCTTGTGAATGCGTTGTTCGGCATTCCTTGACCTGTGTGTTGAGAAAACAGATTTTCCAGGGGAACAGACCGAATGGATGATCTCACGCTTCAGGACCTGGCGAGAAAGGCCGGCGTCGCTCTGGCCCAGCAGGGCTTAATGCTTGCCACAGCCGAATCCTGCACGGGCGGATGGCTGGGACAGACCATCACCTCCATCGCCGGAAGCTCCAGCTGGTACGACCGTGGCTTCATCACCTACGCCTCGGTCTCCAAGCATGAAATGCTGGGCGTGAGCACTGCAACCCTTGAACAGTATGGAGCGGTATCCGAGCAAACCGCTTCAGAAATGGCAGCCGGTGTGATTACGCACAGCCATGCGCATGTCGCGGTCTCCATCACCGGCATCGCCGGCCCGGAAGGCGGCACGGCGGAAAAACCGGTGGGCATGGTATGTTTCGCCTGGATGATGAAAGACGGATTGGCCTGCGCTGAGACCCGGTATTTCGCCGGCGGCCGCGAGGATGTAAGGCGTCAATCCGTAGCGGAAGCCCTGCAAGGCGTCATAGACTTGCTACATTGCATCCCGCCGCGAATGGGATAACACCCAATGGGATGACAATCTTTTGTTCAGTGTGAATCCCCGTCGTGGCTGCGCGCGCCATGAGACATCATGCGGTCGCTGGCGGCAATCGCAATGGCGGAAAACAGGAAAACCACATGGATTCCGGTCTGCGCCAAAATGGTCTTTTCGTCGTACGCGCTGGCATTGATAAAGGTCTTGAGCAGGTGGATCGACGAAATGCCGATAATCGCCGTGGCGAGCTTGACCTTGAGCACCGATGCGTTGACATGGGACAACCACTCCGGCTGATCAGGGTGCCCTTCGAGATTCATGCGAGAAACGAAGGTTTCATAGCCGCCGATGATTACCATGATGAGAAGATTGGAAATCATCACCACATCGATCAAACCCAGCACAACCAGCATAATGGTGGTTTCGTTGATCTTGGAGGGCCGAGGGGCGCCTTCAACGGCAACCGCATCCAGAATATGCTGTAATGCAGCCTGATTACCCATCACCGCTCCGATCAGATCGAGCAATTCGACCCAGAAGTGGTATACGTACACACATTGCGCAAGAATCAGCCCAAGGTACAGCGGCAATTGCAGCCAGCGCGTGGTGAAAATGAAATAGGCGAGCGGTTGAATTTTTCGGGAACGCGCGGGAGGAGCGTCCATGTAATCCTCTTTAATAGACATAGATTTGGTATTTGCGGTAAACCCGGCATTTTACACCGCCGTATCGGTTTGATGCGAACACGGTTAGTGCCATGCCTCGTGCAATCCGCTGTTACGCCCCACGATATCGGTTTCAGTCGGATGAATGATACGGTTGTGATATTGAATTTGTCGTCCAGAACGCATGAAAGACGCGTATCCGCGATCCTGAAGACCTTTGTCATTGCGTTGCTCTCGACCTGTGCATCGGCGGACGCCGCCCGGGAGACACCGGAAGCGCGAATTTTTACGCGAGTCTCGCCGTCCGTGGTCGGGGTGAACATGGGTGACGCCCGCAGTAATTCCGTTGGCGAAGGCAGCGGTGTCGTGATTGGAGCCGGGCAAGTGATCACCACGTGCCATGTCGCGGGCAAAGGCAAGAATGGGCACGTCGTCCATTCGGGCAAACGCTACGAAGCGACGTTGCAATCTGCGCAACCGGATCTCGACCTGTGCCTGTTGAATGTGCCCGGTCTGCAGGGGCCGGCCGCTACCCTGGGTAGTGCATTAAACGTCAAGACCGGCCAGCACATTTATGCCATAGGCATGCCGATTGACTGGAATCCGCCGCAACCGATCCTCAGCAAAGGGGTAATTTCCAACCTGCGGCCTTATCTGCGATCGCAATACATGCGTATCGCCGTCCCGGTTTCTTCAGGCTTTAGCGGGGGTGGTCTATTCGACGCCCATGGCGCGCTGATCGGTATACTCTCGCACCCCGAGGGCAAAGGCGGCGATGTCACGTTTGCGCTGCCGGCGGATTGGATAGGTGAATTACCGATTAAAGTGCGGCCTGGTCCGGAAATGATAAAAAAAGATGAATCAGCCTGGCTTAACCGCGCGTTAACGCTCGAAAAGAGCGCCGACTGGCGAGGATTGTTGAAACTGTCGCAGCAGGAAGTCAACCTTGATTCCGAAAACGCCGCTGCATGGTTCAGCATGGGCATGGCTTTCGCTAACCTGAAGCAATATGAACAAGCAGTTCGAGCGTATCGCGAAGCCATACGCAATCAGTCGGAGTATGGCGACGCCTGGCATCACCTCGGTGTCGCCTACGCCAATCTGAAAGACTACGACAATGCGATTCAAGCCTACAGGGATGCCCTAAGCATGCAGCCCGAGAATGCTCAAGCGTGGTACGACCTGGGGCTCGCATACGATGACCGCAAGCAACACGCACATGCTATCCACGCCTACCGGGAAGCGCTGCGCCTGGATGCTGAGAACGCCGCCGCCTGGTATGACCTGGGCATGACCTATGACGATCTTAAGCTATACGGAGAGGCGGCAGAGGCGTATGCGGAGACAGTACGTGTCCAGCCGGAGAACGCTGATGCGTGGTATAAACTTGGCGTGGATTACGCAATACTGGGCGAACGCGTCAAGGTAAGGGGAGTCTATCAGGCTCTGCGCAAGCTGGATACAAAAAGGGCCGAGCAGTATTTCAATACTTATATTCTACCCTGAAAATATTTCCGCTGCGTGTCGGCAGGACAAGCAGGAAAACATCGCGCTGAAACACATTGTCATTCTCTTCGCGCTTTTCCGGTTGAACCACCTATGCGATAATCGATCCCATTCATAAAGGAAATTTTCATGGACGAAAACAGAAGCAAAGCGCTCGCCGCGGCTCTCTCCCAGATCGAGAAACAGTTTGGCAAAGGCTCGATCATGCGCCTGGGTGCGAGTGACGTCGCCAAAGACGTTGAGGTTATTTCCACCGGTTCACTTGGGCTCGATATTGCCCTGGGTGTGGGCGGCCTTCCTCGCGGAAGGGTAGTGGAAATTTACGGTCCGGAATCCTCCGGCAAAACCACGCTTACGCTGCAGGTCATCGCGCAGATGCAGAAAGTTGGCGGTACCGCGGCGTTTATCGACGCGGAGCACGCCCTGGATCCCCAATATGCACAAAAAATCGGGGTCAATGTCCAGGAGTTGCTGATTTCTCAGCCGGACAATGGGGAGCAGGCACTGGAAATTGCCGATATGCTGGTGCGCTCCGGTTCCGTCGACGTGGTCGTGGTTGATTCGGTTGCGGCCCTGACGCCGCGCGCGGAAATCGAAGGTGAAATGGGCGAGCCCCAAATGGGACTGCAAGCGCGACTGATGTCGCAAGCGTTACGCAAGCTTACCGCCAATATCAAACGCAGCAACACGATGGTGATTTTCATCAATCAGATACGCATGAAGATCGGCGTCATGTTCGGCAATCCGGAAACGACGACCGGCGGCAACGCACTAAAATTCTACGCGTCGGTTCGCCTTGATATACGTCGCACCGGTTCCATTAAAAAAGGCGAAGAGGTCATCGGCAGCGAAACACGCGTGAAGGTGGTCAAGAATAAGGTTGCGCCGCCCTTCAAACAGGCGGAATTCGATATCCTCTACGGAGAGGGCATTTCGCGCGAAGGCGAAATTGTCGAGCTGGGCGTGCAGCACAAACTGATCGAGAAGTCCGGCGCCTGGTATGCATACAAAGGCGACAAAATCGGCCAGGGCAAGGATAACGCGCGCGAATTTCTAAAAGAACACCCCGAGATAGCGGCGGAAATCGAATCGAAAATACGCGCCGCGGTGGGCGTCGCCAACCCCGCTGAAACGGCCGCCGTGGCCTGATGGCGGAGGTGGGGGAACGAACGCTCCTGCCGCCGATGGATTTGTCATGACGCGCAGGCCAAGCCTCAAAACCCGCGCTCTAGGCTACCTTGCCCGGCGGGAACACTCCCGCCTGGAACTGGAAAGAAAGCTCGGGCCCCATGCCAAATCTTCCGAAGAACTCATCGCGGTGCTGGATGCGCTTGAACAATGCGGCTTCCTTTCGGCCGCGCGCGTGGTGGAGCAGGTGGTACACGTTCGCCAAAGCAAGTTCGGAAGCCGTCGTATTGTGAATGAGTTGCGCGAGAAGGGCATTCCCGAGAATCTAATCGCGGCGGCGTTGCCTAACATTAGAGAAACCGAGCGGGACCGCGCGCTGGAAGTGTGGCGGAAAAGGTTTAACGCTGCCCCCGCCGATGCGAAGGAACTTGGCAGGCAGGCGCGTTTTCTCATGGGGCGGGGGTTTGCAGCGGACGTGATACATCATGTCCTGCGTCATTCGGATGAGGAAATGACTTGACGGAGCGGGATACTCAGCGGTTAGCCGGGCGCGCGGTCCGGGCGATTCTGGCAGGATGGGCAATAGCGGTTCTGCTGGGGTCGTGCAGTGCCAACAACGCCACGTCCATCAGCGAACTCAACACATCCGCAGCCAATTTCGACGGCCAGGAGGTCACGCTCCATGGGGTGGCAAAAGACGTGACGCGGGTCCCGCTGTTTAATCTGAAGTCCTACGTGCTGAAAGATGACACCGGAGAAATCACCATTTTGACGGAACGCGAACTGCCAAAGATGAATGAAGAAATTCATGTGAACGTGAAGGTGGGGAATATCGCCATTATCAATGGAGAATCGCTTGGAACGACGCTCATGGAGTTGGAGCGGCGCTGAAAACTAACGAAGGCGGTGGAGGGCGCATGGACACCTATTCACCATTGTTCGGATGAAGCCGAGATGAAAAGCAGCGAAATACGGCAGAAATTTCTGGAATTTTTCGAGTCGCACGGCCATACGGTCGTCGCGTCGAGCCCCCTCGTTCCTGGCAATGACCCAACGCTGCTGTTTACGAACGCGGGCATGGTGCAGTTCAAGGATGTATTTCTTGGTCACGACAGGCGGTCATACGTGCGGGCGGCCAGTTCGCAGCGCTGTGTGCGCGCGGGCGGCAAGCACAACGATCTGGAGAATGTGGGCTACACCGCGCGCCACCATACGTTCTTCGAGATGCTGGGCAATTTCAGCTTCGGCGATTATTTCAAGCGCAATGCCATCAAGTTTGCGTGGGAGTTTCTAACCGTTACGCTCGCCATTCCTCCGGCAAAGCTATGGGTGACGGTATACGCAGAGGATGACGAAGCGGCCGACATCTGGATTCGCGAGGTGGGCCTCGATCCGGCGCGGCTGACGCGTATCGCCACCACGGACAACTTTTGGCAAATGGGCGAAACCGGTCCCTGCGGCCCATGTTCCGAAATTTTTTATGACCATGGCCCTGAGATCGCCGGCGGTCCGCCCGGCACACCCGAAGCGGATGGCGACCGCTACGTCGAAATCTGGAACCTGGTGTTCATGCAATACAACCGCGACGGCGCCGGTACGCTGCACCCGCTGCCCAGGCCATCGGTTGATACCGGCATGGGGCTCGAGCGTATTTCCGCCGTAATGCAGCAGGTTCACAGCAATTACGAGATCGACCTGTTTCAGGAACTGATCCGTGCGGCCGCGCAAGCCACCGGCACGGCCGATCGGTCCAGCAGCTCGCTCAAAGTGATCGCCGATCACATCCGTGCCTGTTCTTTTCTGATTACCGATGGCGTGATTCCCGGCAACGAAGGGCGCGGGTACGTGCTCAGGCGCATCATCCGGCGCGCCATCCGCCACGGCTACAAGCTGGGGCAGAAACAGCCCTTCTTTTATTTACTTGTCGAACAGCTTGCGGGAACCATGGGGCAGGCCTACCCGGAGCTGGTGGAAGCCAAGGTCCGCGTCGCGGCGGTGCTGAAGCAGGAAGAAGAACGTTTCGCCGAGACGCTGGAAAACGGCATGCAGGTGCTGGAGACGGCATTACGGCGTGGGGACCGCCTGCTGGATGGTGAAACCCTGTTTCGACTTTATGACACTTTCGGTTTCCCCCTCGATCTCACAGCCGATATCGCGCGCGAGCGCGGCATTACAATCGACCAGCCCGGGTTCGAGCAGGCCATGGAGCGCCAGCGCGAGCGGGCCCGTGCGACGAGCAGGTTCACCATGCAGGAAGGAATCGTATATAGCGGACCCTCCACCGGATTCCACGGTTATGAAAGCCTGCGTTACGAAGGCCGAATCCTTGCCATTTACCGGGAAGGGAGCCGCGTGGACTTCATCGATGCGGGCGATGAAGCAGTCGTGGTACTGGACCATACGCCGTTCTACGCGGAATCCGGAGGACAGGTGGGCGACAGCGGCGAGTTGCTTGCGGCCAACGGCACCTTTATCGTAGGCGATACCCAGAAGATCCAGGCGGACGTATTTGGCCATAAAGGCCTGCTGCGCAGCGGCCGCCTGGTTACCGGCGACGCGGTTGTCGCGGAGGTCGACGGGTCGGCCCGGGCACGCACCGAGCGTAACCACTCGGTTACTCACCTGATGCACAAGGCGCTACGCCAGGTATTAGGCACTCATGTTCAGCAAAAGGGGTCCCTGGTCGATTCTCTCAAGACGCGCTTTGACTTTGCACACAACCAGCCGGTGACCGACGCGGAGATTCGCGCGGTGGAACAACTGGTGAATGCTGAAATTGTTGCCAATGCGGCAACGGAAGCCCGGCTGCTGCCCATCGAGGAGGCAAAAAAAACCGGCGCCATGATGCTGTTCGGGGAAAAGTACGGCGATGAGGTGCGAGTGCTGGCGATCGGGACCTCGCGTGAGCTATGCGGGGGAACTCACGTCAAGCGCACGGGTGATATCGGGCTCTTCAAAATCGTGTCTGAATCCGGTGTGGCGGCGGGCGTGCGCCGGATTGAAGCGGTGACCGGCGAGAGCGCCCTGGCTTATATACAGGAGCGGGAAGCGCAATTGCAGCACGTGGCCGATGCCGTAAAGGTCCATCCGCACGAAGCCGCCGCTCGTATCACGCAAATTCTCGATAACGTCAAGGAGCTGGAAAGGGAACTCCGGCGAATGAAATCGAAACTGGCCAGCTCTCAGGGCAATGACTTGACCGAGCAGATTCGTGAGGTAAAAGGGGTGAAAGTCCTTGCGGTGTGCCTGGAAGATGCAGACTCCTCAGCCTTGCGCGAAGCGGTGGATTCATTCAAGCAAAAACTCAAATCCGGCGTTGTCGTTCTTGCCGCGATCGAAGATGGAAAAATCAAGCTTACGGCCGGCGTAACCGCTGACCTGACCGCAAAGGTGAAGGCAGGCGAGCTGGTCAATTTCGTCGCCAGGCAGGTCGGCGGCAAGGGTGGCGGCCGCCCCGACATGGCTCAGGCAGGCGGAACCCAGCCCGACGATCTGCCGGCGGCATTGGACAGCGTGGCCGGCTGGGTTGAGCAACGGCTCTAGCATTTGTAGCTTAATTTTTAAATAACCTTAAGAACTCAAAGAATGACAAGCAGACACTCCCGCCTTCTCATCCTCGGTTCCGGCCCTGCCGGATATAGCGCTGCGGTGTATGCCGCCCGGGCCAATCTCAACCCGGTGCTCATCACCGGGCTCGCACAGGGCGGTCAGCTCATGACCACGACCGAAGTCGATAACTGGCCTGCGGACGCAATGGGCGTGCAGGGTCCCGAACTGATGGAACGCTTCAAACAACATGCGGAACGGTTCAATACGGAAATCCTTTTTGATCACATCCATACCGCCAAGCTGACGGAAAAGCCCATCACGCTCATCGGCGATGCCGCCACCTATACCTGCGATGCGCTGATCATTGCCACTGGCGCTTCCGCGCAGTATCTTGGCATACCCTCAGAGGATGCATACATGGGTCGTGGGGTGTCCGGTTGCGCAACCTGCGACGGATTTTTCTATAAGGGGCAGGACGTCGCGGTGATCGGGGGCGGTAATACCGCGGTGGAAGAGGCGCTATATCTCTCCCATATCGCGCGTAACGTGACCGTTGTGCACCGGCGGGAAAAATTCCGCTCGGAAAAGATCCTGATCGACAAAATGATGGAAAAGGTGAAAGGCGGCAACATCAAGCTGGAACTCAATCACGTACTGGACGAGGTGCTGGGCGACACCTCCGGCGTTAACGGCATGCGTATCAAGAGCGTTCAAGACAATTCCACCAAAACGCTCCCTTTGCAAGGCGTATTCATTGCCATTGGCCACAAGCCCAACACTGACATTTTCCAGGGCCAGCTGGAAATGAGAAACGGCTACATCCTCACTCGGAGCGGGAACGAGGGCAACGCTACCGCCACCAGCATCCCGGGAGTGTTTGCGGCGGGTGACGTCCAGGATCACATCTATCGGCAGGCCGTGACCAGTGCCGGCACGGGCTGCATGGCTGCATTGGACGCAGAAAAATATCTGGACGGGTTGTCGTGAACGCCAGAGCAACTGCGGCTTGAAAATCTCCCATGAAACGGCGGGACAAAAAGCCTGCGTTTAGTGCGTTACCCGGGCCGGCAAGCGGCCCTGCAAATGGTCCCGCAGGAACCTCCACGAAAGAGCCGGCCGCCGGGGTGGGTGATAATGCCTCCAACGATGACGGGGCCGCCTTGTTCCGTCAGGCGGTCCAGGGCGTTTCGCGGCTGACGGCTTCCGATAAAGCCCCTCTGCCCAGCAAGCATCCCCCGCCCATACCACGTCA
Source organism: Nitrosospira sp. Is2 (assembly GCF_033095785.1). Classification (GTDB taxonomy): domain Bacteria; phylum Pseudomonadota; class Gammaproteobacteria; order Burkholderiales; family Nitrosomonadaceae; genus Nitrosospira. Next base: position 1,698,811 of record NZ_CP137134.1, read on the forward strand.
AATTCCTGCCCACGAGCAATCCGCAGGCGGTGAAGCGCTATCCGATCATATTGCGCTGGAGATCGGCGCGGGCGATGAGTGGGCATTTTTGCGGCCGGGCGTATCGCGCCAGACTTTGCGGCGATTGCGGCGTGGTTACTGGAAAATCGAGGCACAACTCGATTTGCACGGGTTTACTCGGGAGGAAGCGCGGCAGGAGTTGGCGGTATTTCTTGATGAGAGCAGCAAACGGCGCTTTCGTTGCGTGCGCGTAATACACGGGAAGGGGCTTAGCTCGCCGAACCATGAGCCTGTGTTAAAAACCCGGGTGGGCAACTGGCTGGCGCAACGAGCGGATGTGCTGGCCTTCTGCCAGGCCAGACCGGAGGAGGGCGGCAGCGGCGCCGTGCTGGTGCTTTTGGCCGCAACGGGAAAGTAGCTGCATTGTTACGAGCTCGCGTGGTTGGAATCGGTCAGGATTGGGCAGCCACCACCTCAGAGAATCAGAGCGTAGGATTCGGCTCGTGAGAATAAGTCTTTTCATGCAGGCTCTGGCAACGCACGCAGCGCCGGGCAGTGGGGTACGCCAATAGTCTCTCAAAGCCAATTTCTCCTCCGCAATCGATGCAGTCGCCGAAACCCGGTTCCGCCAAACGTTTCAAGGTTTCCTCTACTTCTCGTATTTCGCGTACCTGGCGATCCACGAGCGCCGCATTGACATCCACCAGCATGTCGGCAACCGACTCATCGCCGGGATCAGCAACGCTGCCGGCCAGGTCGGCATAATGCTCGTTGCCCGAGCGCTCCAGTTCGCTTCGAATTTCCTCCCTCAGTTCCAGATAGCGCCGTTGCAGAACCGCTTTAATTTGCGCCAGTTGATCGTCGGTAAGGTCTGCCATCGTAGGTTTTCCCGTTAGTGATATCAATGTCCGCTTTCATAACATAGCTCACGAATTCGGTCTCTGCCCACTCTTCAGCTTCTTTAGGTCCTCGATCACCTCAGCGGAATTGCGAGAAGTGCTCGCCGATAGGTAAATTTTGGCAATCCTGCCCTGCGGATCGATCATGAACGTATTCCGCTTAGCCATGCTGCCATCGCCGCGAAGCGAGTCATAACGCGCGGCCGTCTCGCCCTTGCTATCCGCCAGAAGCGGGAACGGAAGGCTGTATTTTTTGGCAAAGTCCGCATGGCTGGCGGTATTGTCCACGCTTACCCCAACGACCTGCGCGCCCAGTTCTCCAAGCTGATGGATATCGTCGCGAAATTTGCAAGCCTGCTCGGTGCAGCCCGGCGTATCGTCCTTGACGTAGAAGTACAGCACCAGCCACTTGCCTCGAAAATCCGACAGCTTATGCGTCTGGCCATTCTGATCGGGCAGGGTGAAGTCCGGCGCGGCCTCCCCAACCTTGGGTCCTGCTGCATGCGCATGATTCGCGAAGAACAGCGTCGCTGCCATTAGCAGCGTAAACATCGTCCGTGATTTCATAATATGTCCCTAAAAAGTATCAAATGAGGTGTGAGGTTTGAGCGGGAGCGGGTTGAGTGTTTAGCAGAGCGTAACCCATCATCCAGTTCCGGGGCATTTTCGGTGCTCCATTATCCCAGGCTCAATCACTGGGCCTGCCGTCGCGGCCAACCACCAACATATCCGGCTCATCTGACCGGCTGCGGTTTGCGAACGGGCCAGGCCCACATCCGCAACAACAGCGCGGATAGCGCCGCGAGACTTCCGGCAAAGAAGAACGCCATAGCGGCACTCTGGAACTGCCAGATCGACCCGAACAGCAGCCCGGCCGGAATTGCCGCGATGCCCACCATCAGATGATACCAGCCGAAGGCGGTTCCGCGTTCGCGGGGGCCAGCATAGTCACTGATGATCGCGCGCTCCGCACCCTCGCTCATGCCGGCGCAAAGGCCGTAGAAGATGCTTACGGACCACAGCCCCACACTGTGCTCTACCGTGCCAAGCATCAGGAACGAAACCGCAAAGGTTGTCCAGCCGAGCAGCATCAGCGCCCCACGCCCCAGGCTATCGGCCAGACGTCCTCCCCAAGTGGAGGTGGCGGCCTTGCACAGATTCAATGCGGCCCAAAGCAACAATAATTCGACCGTGCCGACGCCCAATTGGTGCCCCAGTAGCAGGATGAAGGTTTCCGAGGCGCGCGCGAAGGTGAACAGCATCAGCACCAGCAGATAGCGCCGCATGGGCAACGATAAGACTGACCAGCGCAACGGCGGCAGCGTAATAAGAGTAGGGGCAGGAGCAGGGCCTGGAGCTGCGGCATGGTCAGGGGCGGGTTTCCCCTTGTTTTCTTCCTCCACCCCCACCCCTAGCAGAAGCACCGAAACAAAGCCCGGCACCGCCGACCATAGGATGACGTCCGTGAGGCTCAAGCCCGACCATGTCAGCACCGCAGCGGCGGCAAGACTCCCTGCCACGGCGCCGCCATTATCCATAGCCCGATGATAGCCGAACGCGTAGCCGTGCATCCCGGGCGGAGTCGCGTCTGCCACCAGTGCATCCCGCGGTGCGCTGCGCAAGCCCTTGCCCACCCGGTCGATACTACGCAGCACCAGAATCACCGGCCAGGAACCGGCCAGCCCCAGCAACGGCCGCGCAATATTTGAAAGGGTATAGCCAGCGACGGCCAGTCCCTTGCGCCGGCCGCTCATGAGGTCGGAGTGGCGTCCCGACCACAGCTTGATCAGACTTGCTACCGCGTCGGCCACGCCCTCGATCAAGCCCAGGGCGACCGGTCCGGCGGCCAGCACCGTCGCGAGCAATATCGGGATGAGTGGTATCACGATGTCCGAAGCAAAGTCATTGAAAAAACTGACAAGACCAAGAACGATGACGGTGCGCGGCAGATTTTTGGGAGGGGGATTTTCTTGAGGTTCTTCAGCCGGTTTATTCATCCCGGCATATTAGCGTAAAATGCTGTCACCGCCCTGGTAGCTCAGTGGATAGAGCGACCCCCTCCTAAGGGGTAGGTCACACGTTCGATTCGTGTTCAGGGCGCCACGGATTCAGTGGGTTACGCTCATATCCGTAAACCAGAATTCCAACGGGGTTACGCCGGGGTTACGCCGGGGTTACGTCACATGCCAGCAGACCCTAAATCTCCCGTTTCCAATAGCTCGTCGGCACGCTTTCTGGCAGGCCAAGCAGCGTGCAAGTTTAGCCATTATCGGCAAAAGCCTTAACCATAAAAACTTGAGCACGACGGCAATCTACGCGGCTCGATCTGGATCCTGTACGAGTAGTATCAACGCGGCGACAAGCGCCGTGATGGCGGCCGGTGGACTATTTGAGAGTATGAGCGTAGTGAAATTTAACCGCAGCAAAGGTTAGTCAGGGGGACAACGATTGTGGCAGAGCGCGAAAGGAAAAGCTTGAGTTTTCCGGATTGGGCACCGAAAAACTTGGTTGAGAGATATCACCACTATCCGCACCCAAGAGAATACGGCGATGACATGTACCCGCCCTGTCCATTTGATCCGGATCAACATATTGATCAGCTTCGTAAGGAGAGTGCGAAATTTAACCAAATGTCCAAGCAACAGCAGGACAACTACCGTACCAGCTTGAACCGGTCGGAGTTTGGCCTGCCCCCAGAAGTGGGTAAAGAACTGCTTGGCACGTTGCTCACCGATCTTAGAATGGCACCTGTCTGGTCTTCTCTTGGGAAAAAAATTAAGGAAGGGGCGGGGTTCCTCTATTTCTGGGATCAATGTCAAAGATCTGTTTTGGGGTGGTTGGGTGGGCAAAAACGGAGTTCAAAGGAGCACGAGGCTCACTTCCTGAAAATCCATCATCTCGCGTTGGAGTTATCGCTCGCCATGAACGACACGGAAGAGTTTCAAAATTTTTCGGCGGCCGAATTAACTAACCGAGTCCCTTGATTCAGTACGCAATGTACTAAACCTTGAAATTTGTCGACCGGGGGGCGTAGAAAATAATGACGATTTCACCCGTTTTGCTCTGGCCGAAGCAATGCCCACCCTGCATCAAATGCTGGATTACGTTGCAGCCCAGGCGCTTCGGTTTTCGCAGGAATCCCCATTAGTCCGGAAACCCAAGTCGAAGAATGCGGCACACAATATTTTGTCCGGACCCTCTCCCGATACATTAAAGAAGAATATGGAACACCCATGCATGAAGTTGTAGCTGCCACCGCAGGGGTCATCTTTGATCAGCCAGATATCGACCTGGATTACGTCAGTAAACTCGTCCGATATTAGAAGGACGGTTTTATCCTTTTATTTTAATCATCGTTCCTGGAGGATTATTCCTGAATTCATAACAAAATCCTCCTACTCCATCCCGCGTCATTTCTCCACAATGTCCCCGGTTGCTGGCCATTTACAGCGAAACACCAGGGAACATCATGCCTACCAAAGTTCTATTTGAATCAATCCTAGCCGGTCGAGCGGCTGATCCACTGTTGTCCAACGCGGAAGCAGCTATATATCTGGATCTCGCGGAAAACACCCTGCCCGTTTGGCGCTGCACTGGGCGTTACGACATTCCCTATATAAAAGTCGGCCGGCTTGTGAAGTATCGCAAATCCGACCTCGATGCGTTCCTCCAGCGCAGGACCAAAGGCCGGATTGACGCAGAGGTTATCACCAACCAGTTACATCCCTTAGACGAGGTCGATCAATGTCCGAAATCGCGGACAAACGCGCCAGGGTCATTATCAGAACAGCGCCAAGCTTCCGCCCCCAAGCGCTATCGCAGGTCGAAGGGCGGCACCGTAGATCCGCCGGATTTTTCGTCCGGACCTCCGGGGGACGAACCACGGGACAACGATGAACATCAGCGAACGGAAGACAAGCGTTACAGGAGGCGGAAATGAAACTAACGAGTCGCGCTGGGGGTGGAAACAGGCCCCCCTCCTCTTTTAGGCGAGACCTGCTCCCCATACCCTACAAATATTATAAGGGTCAGGGGCTGAAATTATCGGGCGGAGGCGAATGGAAAAACGCACTTTGTCCATTACACCACGACACCCGGCCCAGCCTTCTGGTACACCTCGTTTCTGGTGCCTTCCGTTGCATGGGTTGCCAAAAACACGGCGGCGATGTTCTTTCCTTTCACATGCAACGATATGGGTTGAGATTCCGCGAGGCGGCAAAGCAGCTCGGAGCATGGGGGACGCGGACATGAGCGAAACCCCGGAAGATGCGGCAGGCGTCTGGCAAAACATATGCTGGCAGAAGGCTATCTGCCGCAAGCCCTGCACATGTACACGGACCAAGATGGCAACGTCCTCCACTGGGTGATCCGCCTCAAGCATCCCAACGGGGCCAAATGGATCCGGCCAATGAAGCTGCAGGGCGAAGAATACATACTGGGCGAACCAGATTACTCGCGCGGGAAACCGCTTTATAACCTTCGAGACCTAGCGAAACGTCCTCTTGATCCGGCTATTGTTGCGGAAGGCGAATGGTGCGTCGACGCTCTTTCAAAACGCGGTGTGTTGGCCACTACCACCGGGTCTGCAGATTCTGTGCAAAAAGCCGACCTGCGGCCTCTGGCTGGTCGGCCAGTCAAGATTTGGGCCGATAACGACGAAGCAGGCCAGCGGTATGCTATTGCAATGGCGGACGCATTGAGACAGTTAGATAGCGTTGTTCAGCTAGTGGACGTTGCTTTACTGGGCTTGCCTATTAAAGGAGATGCAGTGGACTGGTTGACTGCTCATCCAATCGCAACCGGAGCTGATATTCATCAGTTACTCACTATAGAGCAACATCGAGCTTCGGGTTCCGCATCGGAAACTGCGAAGAAACAGGCCACGTGGACCCCAGACAGCAGCTCGCCGGATAGCTCGAATTGCTGCAAATGGGATGATCCCAAACCGATCCAGGCGCCGTTGCCGCCCGTTTCCCCATTCGATGCGCAGGCACTTCTACCGGGTCCTTTGGGCAACTGGGTTCAAGATGAAGCTGCACGCATGCCCTGTCCTGCGGACTTCATTGCGGGGGCAGCGATAGTAGCTCAGGGCAGTCTCATCGGTGCCCGTTGTGCGATTAAACCGAAGACAAAGGATTCCTGGTGCATTGTTCCAAACGTTTGGGGTGGTTGCGTCGGTTTACCGTCAGCCAAAAAAACTCCAGCTTTGAACGCGGCCCTAAAACCGCTCGACCTGCTGATCGCAAATGCCATGCGGGCACATCAAGCAAGGATGGATGAGTTCGAGACGGATAAGGCTGTATTCGAAGCTCAAGGTGAGGTCCTCGAGGAATTGTTGAAAACTGCGGCAAGAGAAGCCATAAAGAAGAGCCTGGCAGATGGCAAAAAGGCGGAGGCTGAGGACTCGGAAATCGCCCAGACGCAAGATTCCGGAAAGAAGAAGCTCGACGACGCCGCCGAGAAATTGAAAGATCACCGGAAAAAGATTAAAACACAAGCACCCCTGTTGCGGCGGTATAAGACTAACGATACCACCATCGAGAAATTAGGTGAAATGTTGCGGGAGAACCCGGCGGGGTTGCTAGTCGTACGGGATGAGCTGGTTGGGTTGCTGGCATCATGGGATCGGAGCGGGCACGAGGGTGACCGGGCTTTCTATCTGGAGGCATGGAATGGCGATAGCAGCTTTGACACAGACCGAATCGGACGTGGCTCCATTCACATTCCTAATTTATGTGTATCTATCCTCGGGGGCATACAACCAGACAAGCTGACACGTTACCTTGAGCAAGCCGTAGATTCGCTGGCGAACGATGGCATGCTGCAACGCTTTCAGATCCTGGTATATCCAGATCCTCAGATTTGGGAGTGGCGCGACCGCGCTCCGAATAAAGATGCCCGCGACTCTGTTCTCGCCATATTTGAAGCCCTGGTGGACTTCGATCCGCTTGACTTCGGGGCAGAGCCTGCTGATGACTCTGTGAAATTCCCGCATTTCTGTTTCGACACAGAAGCCCAGCAGATCTTCATCCAATTCTCCAATGATCTGCATCGGGTAAAGCTTCCCAATGAAGACCAGCCCATCATTGCCCAGCATTTGGCCAAGTTTGACAAACTCTTTCCGGCGATCGCCCTGATCCTGCATCTCGTCGACTGCACGGCAACAGGAAACAGCGGGCCGGTAACCGCAGATTCCGCACGGCGTGCAGAGGCATGGTGCAAATATCTGGAAGCCCACGCGAGACGGTGCTACGGGCTTCTCATCGATGACGGGTTGCGATCAGCTCAGGCATTGGCGGAAAAGGTGCGAGCAGGTAAGTTGGCCAACGGATTCACGGCGCGGGACGTACGTCGTAATCAGTGGCGCTATCTAACCCGCGAGGAGACGGTTCAGGCCGCGCTGGAATGGCTTGAAGATGAATGCTGGTTACAATCACGAGAAATCGGAGGAATGGGACCGGGTTCTGGGCGACATTCGTGGCGTTACTATATCAATCCAAAAATCGGTGATTCGAAGAATGCCGGCAGCGTGGTACAGATAGATAGTCCCGAACGTGACAACCGTAAAAGTTTGAAAACGGGAAATCAGGATACTGCCAATACCGACGATAGAAGTCTAACGGCAGTAACGGCAGTACCCAAACCGGGCAAATCTGGAGATTCGCAATCTTCTAACGGCAGTAATGGCAGTACCCAATCAGGGAGTTTTCGAGAAAATGGGACCAAAACCGATGTGATGGTGCTCTTGACGCCTTCAGAAGAGGCACAGATTGTGGAATTTCTGGAGTATATCGGTGAGACCGATCCCCCAGGTGTCGCCGACGTGCTAAAACAGTGCAGAATTGATGTAGAGAAACGGCAGTACTACTTGGGGCAAGCTGCAAAGGCATTAGATGGCAAGGCTTCTATTAAATGACAAGAGGAGCGAAATGCGCAGTGTAAGGCAAGCTCAGCTCACGTTAAAACAGCAAAGGTTCGCCAATGAGTATTGCATTGACCTCAACGCTACTGCGGCTTATGTCCGTGCGGGCTACAACGCCAGAGGTAACGCAGCTGAGGCTTGTGCATCCCGGTTGCTAAGCAATGCTAAGGTTCAGCAAGCCATCCAGGAAAAGGAAAAGATAGCTGCCAGCCGACTGGAAGCAAGCACCGAAAATGTTCTGCGCGCGACCTCGGCGCTCGCTTTCTCCGATATACGCAGGCTGTTCAATGTCGATGGCTCCCCCAAGTCTATCCATGAACTCGATGACGCAACGGCTGCTGCTATCTCATCGATTGAGGTCGGCCAGATGATGTCCGAGGGCAAGGTGATAGGGCGCGTTTGCAAGATCAAGCTCTGGGACAAGAACAGCGCTCAGGAGCGGCTGTTCAAGCACCTCGGCCTTTTCCGGAAGGAAAACAACCTCAGCCCACAGTAAGCAATATCCAGATATCGTTTGTGTCTGCAGGTGGAAAGGGAACTGGACAACTGGAGCCCGGAAAACTTGATGAAGCTTAGACCGTCCACTCTCCGTGTTACCGATCAGAAGCCTGGTAAGGGCTGTATGCCTAAACCTGGAACGGTCGGCGCGACAATTGCAGGCGCGTTAGTCGCGTAGGGATTGTTCGGCGAGTCGTTGGAATAGCGCGAACCGTATTGACCATAGGGATTATTGACGGAATCTGCTGAATACTCGCTGCCATATCGACCGTACGGATTGCTCGTGCTGTTCGCGTCGTACTGGTTGCCGCCAAGATTGCCAAGAAACTTACCCGTGGCCGGGTCGATGAGCGCCGGTGGACCGGCTAAAGACAATTCGAATGCGAGGGCAAGAAGTAACCCGACCAGAAACGATGTGCCTTCCTTGTTCATCGTGCTTCTCCTATTGATTGTCCTTCAATTGCTCCGCGGACCACGACACCTCATATTGATCTTACGTCTTTTCGGATCGATAACAAGTGGATCTTGGTACAGCTTTTCTGGATGACGTAGTGGGAGTTGATGCGGTTGAACCGAAGCGCGTCCGCTACAGGAGGGAGTATGCCGAGGAGCGGCTTGTCGGTACGATCAAGCAACACATATCAACGCCGCAGAATATGGCGAGCGTCACGGAATACGTTGACGTACTGTTACCGAATACGTTGACGTACTGGATAAGCCGAGCCGCTGCCCTTTGACCTTGTTTGTGGGCGATAACACCGCTTTTTAGTACCGGAAAGTGCGGAAGTGAAGGAAAAAATAGGCAAATCGACAGGAATGGCCCTACAAGGCCCATGAAGAGATTATCGGCTCTGCTTGAGGCCATCCTATCAAGCACGCGCAGGATTTTCATTAATGCCGCTTTGGAGAGGGGCCGAAACTATCGAAGTATGAAAAAAATACAGAGTTACATTGAATTGTATGTTACCTGTTTTTCCTATAATCCAACCGATGTTCGAGGGGAGTCCTGTGATACTCTTCATTTGATCCGCTGACTGATGGCGATGTATTTTTGGCAGTATAAAAATTAAAAAGGAACCAAAATGAAAGTAAAAGAGAATTTAAGATTAATCGGTATCTCGATGCTATTCGTTTGTGGGCTTACCGCATGCGACAAGCCGGGGCCTGCAGAAACCGCAGGTAAAAAAATAGATCAGACAGCTGGTGAAGCCAGCAAAAAGATAGGTGAAGCAACCGATGAAATCGGTAAAAAACTCGGCAAGCAAGGCGAGAAATGAGAGTGAGTTGTCGGTAACATCTTAAAGAGTAGTCCTCAGGCGGCCTTGTTTTTCAGCAATAGCTGACGCTACGCACAAGTTGTCCACGGCTTCCGTCCGCTCCTCTCGCGGTTTAATACCTTAGTCCACGCTCAGTCCGTGCTTTTTGCCTCGTCAAGAGGTCGGACTGAGTGTTGAGTTATGCTAAGGATGAGCCCGTCCAGTTTAGTATCACCAGCCGTGAATTGGTTAAACGCTTGAGTGTAATGGCGTTCGAATCCAGGTATTACTTGCCGGTCCGCTTCTAGCTTCTTATGTACTAATAAAGCGTCGGCTTATTCCAAATTCTTTCGCGAGCTTTGTCCGATTTGCTCCTGCCGCGGCCTGTTCTCGCAGATGCGCAATTCTTTCTGAGTTCAACGCTGGCTTCCTGTCCGCGTAAACCGTTTCCTTGCCCTTCGCCAACGCTAATACCTTCTCGCTGTTACGATGTACCCCAATCGGACTGTCCTTGATTGCTTCGACCGTCGCTATACCGTCTGACCGCCGTCGACAATCATGGCGCTCCCGACGACGAAGCTAGCTGCATCCGAACACAACCATACAACCGTAGCAGCGATCTCCTCGGGTCTCCCCATTCTCCCGATCGGTTCCTGTGCGATCACCGCCTGCCGTCCCTCAGTGGTCGCACCACTGAAGCGGTCCATCATTGGCGTGTCGATGATTCCCGGGCACACGGCGTTGATACGGATGTTCGACTGTGCGTAGTCGAGAGCCGCCGACTTGGTCAAACCAACCACGCCGTGCTTCGCGGCGACATAGGCCCCGCCCCCTTTGAAACCCCTAATCCCAGCGCCCGAAGAGGTGTTGACGATTGCGCCGCCCCCTTGCTCAAGCATCAACGGAATTTCGTGCTTCATACACAGAAACACACCGCGAAGGTCGATGTCGATGATTCGGTCCCACTCCTCCTCCGCGAGGTCTGCCAAAGGCTGGACAGTGTATTCGATACCGGCATTATTGAACGCGAAGTCCAGCCGCCCGAAGGCTTCGATGGTCGCGTTCAGCGCCCGCTGTACCTCCTCGTTCCGCCTCACGTCGCACGTAACGGCAAGTGCATGTCCGCCGAGTTCCTGGATCATACGCGCTGTGGCTTGATTGTTCTGTTCGGAAACGTCAGCCACGACCACGCTCGCGCCTTCGCGGGCAAACGCCAGCGCCGTCGCCCGACCGATGCCGTTCGCTGCACCAGTCACGAACGCGACCTTTCCTGTGAAACTTCTTTTTCCATTCGTATCCATTTCAGCCTCGTGTTATGTGACACTATTTTTCACTGCGTCGATTTACAGCTGTTTTTTAAATATAGGCGTTAAACACGGCACGGGTTTTAGTGGGATACAGCGTGAGATCGCCGTAGTGGATCTTTCCTGGCGGCTCGCAAAGACGCCGCTCCAATACGCGGATTGCGCCGCTATCTCGCGTCGGTGGAAATAGTGCCCGCAGGGGTGTCACCCATCTGGATTGTCATGAATTCTTCGTTATGCCCTAATACTCATGGAAAGTGCCGCGCTCCTTCTCCAGGACGAGCACGACCGTAGAGGCGCGCTGAGCCGCCGGTACCGAAGGGCTACCTCGGTTCTGGTCGATCTCAGTCTTTGCCGAATTGCGACATCTTAGTTGCGTTCATACGACCACCATAAAGAATTTACGGCGCAATATTTCCTTAGAAAAAACGCGGCCGTGTGACACATTCGGCAAGCTTTTACCAACAACTGGAAACCCCGAGCGGCGCGAATAAACGGGGTGGAACCGAATTGCCCGTTTTTCGATGGAAGCTCATGTGGATGGAGCCTTGTTACTCCCTACGTTTGCGTATACGTACTTGTGATCTATATAAGCGCCTCCTTCATATCCTTTTCTGGTTGAATTCAAATCCAGCCTATCATCCTTCCTGGCGAAATTTAATCGGTACGGTAATCCGCATTGGTCTAATTCTGGGTAGTTGCTTCGGCGTGCACGCAGTGCCCTCATCGCTAGAACTCACAGCACGTAGCATTCTGGTGGCAGCAGGATCGTCTTGAGACAAGGCCCCGATGCTCGACTTACTCATTTCCATGACTCCGATATTAGCCCTTGGCATTATGCTTAAATGCACCCCCACGAGTAGTTCCGGTCTCTCTATTGGTTCCTTGCTTCTGATTTTCTCGCCTACCACTTGGAAGTTGCTCAGACTTGCTGCCATGATGACTCTGACGTCCTTTTCTGTCTGCCTCGACATGCTGCTCAAACGAACTCCCGCGGGTTGAGCCAGACTCGGCATTGGTTGTTTGACGTTGGTTTCCTTGGCTACCTCCTTTTTGGTATCCAGTTTCGCCATGGCTGCTTTGTCCGCCTTTATTGCCCGGCTCACGAACTTCGCCCGAATCTAACTCATGTGCGTTTTCTTTATCTTGAGCCGATCTTCTACCTTCGCTGGAACAAAAGCCCCGATCACTTTCTGATCCACCTGGTTTCTGGTCGTTATTGTTATCGTTATTTGAAGGCATGGTGCTCTCCTTTAGTAGAAAAAAGATTCGCTCGACCCCTCTTTATCTCATTTCTTTGTAATGTGGCCTTCCCGGACATCCATCGGAAATAAACACAGCTGAAAGACAACAATTATCTTAATATCTTCGAATACTCTATGACAAGATAGTGCATCCGTTGGAATTCATTAAGGCGGCTCCGAACAAGTCAGAATTTGGAGTGCCGTATTTATCAAATTGCTGTATCTCGTTTTTGGTCTGGGAGGGACAGCAGAGACAGCGGTCTTGATGTTGAATTGCCTGTTGACGGGCGTTCTCCCGTCGCTGGCCGGCTGTGGCGCGAGGCAATACCTTGTCAGTTTTTTCCACAGGAAACCGGAAGCCTTGGGCGAGCCAACCGGAAAACATGTCGCCCAACTACCCCACGAGCTGGCGCGACGTCCCGTGGCGCACGCGCACTGGCAAGTGGCTAAGCTTCCAATCCGCTTGCCTGTCTTTGTGTCCAGCCCGTCAAAGGTCTCAAGGGGTTGGAGGGGTAACTACTTCAAATCACATTAAAGGGAGATTTCAGATAATGACTAGAAAAGAATTCATCCAAACCATGGCAGCAAAGACAGGCGCCAACAAAGCTGACATGGAAGTCACCGTTGGCGCACTGCTCGAGGTCATTTCGGACACGCTGAAGAAAGGCGACTCGCTATCCTTTCCGGGTTTTGGCAGCTTCGAAGTACGCGAACGCCCCGCGTACAAGGGGCGCAATCCCAGGACGGGAGAAGAACTGCAAATTAAAGCCTCACGGATTCCTACGTTCAGGGCAGGCGCTACGCTGAAGGCGGCAGTCAATGGAAAATAATGAATACCAAAAAAACCAAGGCGCCCGAAGCGACGTCTTCGCTTAAAAGTGCGAGGCCTGCAGGTGTCCTAGCCGTGACTAAAAAGCAAGGGGCGGCTGGTGCGCCGGTGCTGCCTAGACGCGCCGTTAAAGCCGACCTGCCTTCCACGCTGCAGCCACAGCTGGCTACGCTAGTCGATGGCCCTCCCAACGACCCCTCGGAGTGGCTATACGAAATCAAGTTCGATGGTTACCGCATCTTGACTCGAATAGACGGAGGAAGCCTTCAGCTCTTTACCCGCAACGGCAATGACTGGTCCAACAAGCTCCCCCACCTCGTTAATGCAATAAACGGGATGGGTCTTAAGAGCAGCTGGCTGGATGGGGAAGTAATGGTGCTCAACGAGAACGGCCTTCCGGACTTCCAGGCATTGCAAAATGCCTTTGACAGTTCCCGTACGCAGAACATCATCTACTATGTTTTTGACGTCCCCTTTTACGATGGCCACGACCTAAGGACGACTCCGTTGGTCGAGCGCCGGGAATTCCTCAAACAGTTGTTTGCCACACGTCCCTCGGAGGCAGTACGCTTTAGCGCCACCTTTGATGTGCCGGCCAACGAAATAATCGTCTCCGCCTGTCGCATGGGGCTTGAAGGGGTGATCGGCAAACGCAAGAATTCAACCTACGTATCCCGGCGGTCCCCCAATTGGATAAAGCTCAAATGCAGCCAGCGCCAGGAATTCGTGATCGGCGGCTATACCGACCCGCAGGGCTCCAGGGTAGGGATCGGCTCGCTCTTACTGGGCTTTTACGACGAAGAGCAAAAGCTGCGGTACGCCGGCAATGTCGGCACGGGATTCAGCGACAAGACTCTGCGCGACCTAAAGGCGCAGCTGGATAAAATTGCGGCTACCACCAATCCCTTTTTCAAGGCAACCGGTATCGGCCGCAAAGTCCATTGGGTCAAGCCTGAACTGGTGGGTGAGGTCTCCTTCGCCGAATGGACCCGGGAGGAACATATCCGCCATTCCGTATTTCATGGCCTGAGAATCGACAAGAAAGCTGCTTCGATCATGCGTGAAAAACCAGTGCATGCTGCTCCTAGCAAACCCAAAGCCAAGCCCAAGCCCATGTCCCAACCGAAACCTGATCGGGCCTCAACCCCAGCCGTTGCATCCCGGCGTATCACCCACCCGGAACGGGTGATTGATTCATCCACCGGTTTTACCAAGCTGGATCTTGTCCATTACTATGGATTGGTGGCACCCCTGCTGATGGAGCACCTTTCAGGTCGACCGGTATCCCTGGTGCGGGCGCCTGACGGGATAACGGGTCAACTGTTTTTTCAAAAACACTTGGAGAAATACAAAATGCCGGGTGTGATACAGTTAAACCAGGCTCTGGACCCCGATCATCCCCCGTTTCTGGAAGTCGCAACCCCTGAAGGGTTGCTGGCTGCGGCGCAAATGAATGTGATCGAGTTTCATACCTGGAACGCGACGAAAAATGCGATCGACAAGCCCGACAGAATGGTATTTGACCTGGACCCCGGCGAAGGGGTGAGCTGGAGGTTCATGCAGGATGCGGCCCAGATCGTCCGCATATTTCTGAATGAGCTGGGGTTAACGTCTTTTCTGAAGACCAGCGGAGGGAAAGGCCTGCACGTGGTCGTGCCCATCAAACGGCTGCGCGACTGGGATACGGTGAAGGACTTTTCCCAAGCGATTGTCGAGCACTTGGCCAAGGTAATACCGCCGCGTTTCGTAGCGAAGAGCGGCCCGAGCAATAGAGTGGGAAGAATATTTGTCGACTATCTGCGAAACGGACTAGGAGCGACCACTGCTTCTGCCTGGTCGGTCCGTGCACGTGCCGGGCTGGGAGTATCCGTGCCGCTTGCATGGGAGGAACTGGAGGGGCTCACCAGCTCCGACCGCTGGACCGCTTCCAATATCCAGGAGCGTCTGGATACAGGGAATACTCCATGGGAAGAGTATGAAGCTTCGCGGCAATCAATATTGCCGGCAATGAAAATACTGGGATTCACGCCACCAAAAACAGCACCAAGGAAATAGCAGAAGTTGCAGACGTGTTTTAAATGATAAGGGCCCTTAAGCTTGTCTCTACCACATGGATCAAAAGGTCTACAATCGATTTAGTTCTCGTCCTAATCCCCCCCGTCCATATAAAAAAGGTAAACATCACCTCCCAGAGGCTCCTGACTATTTGAGGGGCATTTATCCCTCAAACTCTCCCTTTGTGATGGCTGAGCTCATCAGTTATGCTCTTTTATGCTGAGTGGCTGCAGCTCCAAGGGGTCTGAGAAAGCCAGTAGATGGAGAAGCGATAAAAAACAGCGCGATTGGGTAATCAAAACAGACGAATCGAAGGAACGACATGATGCTTAAGCTCTACGGTTTTTCCAAGGTCAACGCTTACGCACGCGGGCACACCCGCGACCTGCGCGTGCTGTGGGCGCTGGAAGAGATGCAACTGCCTTTCGAGTTGGTCGGGATAGACCACCCCGCACACGACCTGAACACCGAAGCCTATCGCCGGCTGAGCCCTTTCGAACAGATTCCGGCGATCGATGATGAGGGGTTGGTGCTGTCCGAATCCGCCGCCATCGTCGTCTACCTAGCGAAGAAGACCGGCCGCTTGATTCCCGGCGACCACGCGGGCGAGGCGCAGGTAATACGCTGGTGTTTTACCGCGATGAATTCGGTGGAACCGCCGCTGCTTAGCTTGATGGTGCACGACTGGACCGCAGATGGGAGTTGCAGCAAGCCCCGCGATTTCCTGGTCGGCTGGGTCAACCGGGTGTTGACGAACCTTGAGCGCTGGTTCGCCGACCGCGACTTCGTCGCGACAAAAGACTTCACGGTCGCCGACGTCCCTGATGGCGCACGTGCTGCTCTCGGGCATCAAGGACGAGGGATTGATCATGCCGTATCCGCGAGTCGCGTCGTATCGAGATCGGTGCCTGGCCCGACCCGCGTGGAAGCGCACCATCGCGGCGTACGGCGCACGAGTCGAGGCGGGATAGATCGTCAAAGCCGGCCACGGGCGCGATAAAGTCCCCTCCGCCTCAAAGCCCCACTTGCTGTGCTGCGTCCTTAGCGTGCGTAAATCTCCATTTCTTGAAGCGACCCCAAGAAGCGTGCGGACAAAGAGGGCTAAAGCAGGGGTCGGGTGGCGAAGAACAAGATGACTACGCAAGCCAGCTTAACCGGGATCAGTTTTGTTTCCACCAGCAGCGGCAGGACTGTACCAGCTGACCTACTCCACACGTATTAAATGCTTCTGCATTCGCGCTTGCCACGAGCTTGCCATGGCATGGAGGGGTACTTACCCGCTTTGAGGCCAGCAGAACTAAGGACAGGGTTGATAGATTGGAGGTGCTACAGGGGTGCAGCGGTGGGCGACTTTACCGGATTACCTCAAGCGGCGCTGATCGCAGCCGCCCGGCGCTTGAGGCAAGTAATTAATGAAGTCTGATACTGCGTACCGCTACAGCCCGTTTACCACGTTTTCCCGTTAGTATTGGATGAAGCCTTGCTTCTCCTGGAGCCTGGAAGCCATTTGCCGGTGCATGGCGGCCTCCAGCACGGTCGCCCTGACCGTCTGCTCGTAATCGCGAATCAATGCTTCTGTATGCGATTGCAAGTCCTGGGCCTTCTTGCCATAGAAATAGCTTTTATTCTGATATTGCTCCAGCAATTCCTTTTGTTCCTTCATTTTGGCCTGTGCCTGCATGGCCACATCGTCATAATGTTTCGCCACGACCTCATGATCGTGCGCAGTCGCAACAATTTGTAATCGCCACGCTGCGAAGATGCGTAGGAAATTTGTTTTCATGGTTAGAATGAACCCAATGGAATTAGAGTGGGTACATCCTACCGCGGCAAACAGCATCAGGATATCAGGGAAAACTATGGTTTTAGACTAATGGAAACCCTTAAATTTGTCTGACCGGAGAATCACGGAATGAATAGAAAAGAACTTGTTGAAGAAATGGCAACCAAAACCGGCTCAAATAACGCGCAGGCAGAGCGCGCCGTCGCCGCGCTGGGGGAGATTATTTCCGATACGCTGCAGATGGGAGATTCCTTGTAAATGGTCAGTTTTGGTACCTTTGAAATTCGAGGTAACGAATGTGGGCTCCACACATACTTCTATTTTTGAGCAACCGGCAACAAAAGATGACTCCCGTTGTTTGCTGGACCGACCCGGTTTACTGCCCGGTCTACCTTCCACCAGAAGAATTCTTCCGTCGGGATTGATCTCGCCTGCGCAATATGCGCGGCTTCTTCGACCGGGGTGCCGGGGTTCATCCAGGTTAACGCATCCTCTGGTTCCAACACTACCGGTCGTCTGTCGTGAACATCGATCATTCCTGCTCCTGAGTCTTCCGTCACGATTACGAAACCTGTTTCAACCGTTTGCTCGATGTTCGGCCGAAAATTGGTCAGCCCAGCCATGAAAATGGGTTCATTCACTTTCCGCGTAATGTACCACGGCTGTTTCTTTCCATTATCCAGCGACCATTCGTACCACCGCCTGCGGGGATGATTACCCGTCCCTCGCTGAACATGTGGCGAAAATAACGTCCTGTTAGCGCCTTCTCCACTCGGGCGCATATCCATGGTTTCTTCTTCTCAGCGGCTTCCTTCGGAGTGCGATCACCCCAAGGGCGTACCGATGAACAGCAACTCGCCATTGTGGAGCATGATCATCCATGGATGCTGCCCAGGGGCGACATTATAGGAAGGGCCATTGTCACCCAGCGTTTTGAGCTGCCGGCTGATATGAGTGCTTAGCGCGTCGCCGTAATAGCGCGGCGTTTCCGACTGTTCAAACCTGCCGCACATTGCTATTTTTTCGCCATTGCCAAGGTGGGGTAGGTGGGGAGTTTGCCCATAGTCCCCGCTTTTCTACTTTCGCCCCATGCTCCACAACATATAGATCATGGTGCTTACCGTAGCGCCGATACTCGCACGCAATGGCTCGATTAACCTGTTCTGCATGGCGAGGACTGTCAAGGCATCGTCTGGTAATGCCCACTACCGTTCCACTGAATGTTTCGCTTTTGTCGCGCCACAAATCCTACCAAGGCTAGGCCTGCGAAAAGGAGCACAGAGATCTCCGGCTCCGGAATAATTCCGACCGCGATGACCTGCCCCATATTGTTGATGCCGTAGGCTTCGGTTAAAACCAGCCCATCGGGGAGATTAACGAGCGAATTGAGGTTCATCATGCCTTCTCCATCAGGGCCGGTAATGAATGCATAGTTAACGCCTCCAGCCGTAGCAAACGAACCCACTACCTGTCCTGCCGCGTTGATGCCGTAAGCAAAGCTCTCGATACCGCCCAAAGTGCCGAGGTCTCTCATACCCACCCCGTTAGGGCCCGTGATAAAAGCATGTCGGGCAAAGGGATCAGACGGATCCGTGTCAGAAAAACCTACTACCTGCCCCGCATCGTTGATGTCGGCAGCCTCGCTTGCGATACCGCCTAAGGTACCGAGGTCCCGCATCCCCATTCCATTGGGGTTTCTGATGAATGCATGGTGTGCGCCTTTAGCCGTTTCGGAATAACCCACGACCTGTCCCATATTGTTGATGGCAAAAGCAACACTGCTAGCACCGCTCAACGTTCCGAGGGCTCTCAAAGCCATCCCGTCGGGCTCCGTAATAAAAGCACGAATAGCATCCCCAGCCGTGAAAGACCAGCCTGTCACCTGTCCAGCATCGTTGATGCCAGTAGCCGCGCTTGGAGTACGGTCCTTTTGATGAAGAACCTTGATACAAGTCCTGCCACCAATGCCTTTGCTTCCCAGAATAAAGAGTGTTCCGCTGGGTTGGGCGCATTTTACATAGCTCAGCAGTATTTGCTACTCTGTTGAGGTACACCAGAGTTTGAGTGTGGGTATTGGCGACCCCCGAAAAGGAGGTAACAAAAAACCCGCCGAAGCGGGTGTTGTTAGTGTTTAGTGGACAATGTCACTCATTAAACCGTGCCAAGGAGAGAAGGGTATGTCCTTGTGATTGCGGATTACGAGTCGGAACGTAAGGAACAGCAGCGGTAAAGCGCCCTCGGTTTCAGTACTCTCGCTTACAGGTATCAGCAAGTGCTTGCCGTTGATGTTGGGGTGCCCGGTTCCTCTTTCTACGCCGTTCGGGCGCTTGATATAAAGGTGGGGTTGGGGGGGCTCGAACGAAATATACCGTGAGCACGCGGATCAGCGACACAGCTCCATCGCTAGAAACTAAAGTTAGCACCAGCTCCCCCAAAATAGAGGAGGTACCTTTGGCACCTGGTGGTGGCTGGTACTCGGGAATTTAAGCCAAAATATCAGTTTCGCTGCCGATTGTCTAAGCAAGCTGCCGTGTAAGTTCATGCAATTCTTCCTCAGAAAGCGAGCCACTAGAGACTGTCTGGAATAGGTCCATGTTCTGGATTGATATGATTTGAAGGAGGGGAAGTTATAAAGCAACTAAATGATGCGGGGTGAATAAATCAACGTGAAGGCGAATAATATGAGCGAGTACCTCATCTTGTATTTGAGCAGCTCGCATCTCGGCTGATCGTATCGTTGCGGCTTAAAGCTTTTGGCTCACGAAGTAGTGTTAGGGCACATAACCGGAAAGCGCCAGAAATTCCCCAACGGCAACGGTACCCGTAATTTCAGTAAGACTGTTGCGGAAGTTAAATTGCTGGGCCTTAAATTTCTCGAACCACTCAATTCCGGTCAACAAAAGACTTTCGCCATAGATATGGCCGACGCCGTGTGCCGAGTTCTTGAAACTGGGATGCTCATAGCAGTTCTCCGCAATCCGGTTTACCTTGAACACCGCACAAAGAGAGAACGTCTTCGGACTGCGGCTTCCTTCGCCGCTGACCAGCCAAACCGTGCCGCCAGGCAGTTGACGAACTCCTTTTTTGGTAACTAGCCGGGGGCTTACAAGATCAGATGCCGAATAGCCCATATAATGGCTTTTGTGGTAATGAACAAAGTGGCGCATAGTCTTTTGGAGCTCAAAGCGGCCTGCTTATATACAGGGGGCCAGTCTTTATAATTGCCTTAGACGGCGGAGAAGCTCGCCGAGACGCACCATTGAAAAAACGGACAAAATTGCCTGCCATGCTATAACCTCGATTTCGATATGTGCCGGGATTTGTAATGTCTCGCTGATCTTTTCGAGCATGCGTTTTTTGTCAGTGTTACTAGCGTGCGTAGTAATGTACCAGCCGCTTTTTTGGATCTGGCTCTGATAGCCAATAACGGGGTGGCGCGAGACGAGCGGGATGCCAGATAGGCGCATGCCTAGTTGACTGACTCGTTCCAATCCCATCCGCTCAAGCGCCGCAGAGAAGATTTTAGCGGCGTTGCCCCCGTTGATGGGCTGGTTAATGCTCAGTCTTCTCATCCAGCCCCTGGAGAACGCTGCCCAACACTCCGACAAGCGTTTCCATACCCTGAACAACCAGCTCCCGCTGCTGATCGCTAAGCTCAACTTGCTCGTCCATGAACATTCCGTCTCCTAGCGGCAATTCTCCATACTTAATTTGATAGTGTGCAAGGTTTATCGCAAGTATCCTTGCGCATTCCGCCAACTCCTCTTTGTCTGCAAGCTGAATCAGCTTTTCGACAAGCGCCATGTACTGCTCGACCTTGGAAAGATTAGGCATAGCGGAGCCATTGAACAGCGGCGTGCCGTACAGATTTCCTCCACTCCCATGGCGGCATGGTGGGCGAGGGCTCGCTCCATAACCCGCGCCCTGCTGCTTTTGCATCATACTGCAGCACGTAGAGGTTATGATCCTTGGCGTATTTGCGATATACCCAGGCCATGCCACGGTTCACCTGTTCAGCATTGGCATCAACGCCGTCGCAGGTGACAGGGGCAACCGTGCGCCCGTACCGATCCTTCGCCCGAGGTTTTATTTGAGCCTGCTTCCCGAAGCACAATTCCGAGAGCGATTGTTTCGACTTCGCGCCAAAGGGCTGCCGAGCTTCGGGCGCATCGATTTCGGCGAGGCGGATCTTCACCTGCTGCTTATTTTCATTCAGGACGGTCAGGGTGTCGCCATCACTGATACCGATTACCGTTGCGAAAAAGAGAGCGGAAAGCATTAACTTGGCACCATTACTTTTTCAAAGCAATGATCTGGTCTACTCGATTTCGCCATCGTATTGCACTTCACAGATTATTCATCACCGCTGATGTCCCGTCCACGGGCGTCCTAAAACTTTCCGTAGGCAAATGGCAATATGTCCGCGGCGACATGAAACACGGCTACACCCAGCCTGGATCCGCCTTGTGCGCACTTGCATCTTCACTGAACGTGCGCCTAATTCCTATTGGACTGAAGTATGAGGTCATCAGGGAAAGCCAACCTGTACTCGTAACAAGCTTTGTTTTGCGGTCCCCTCGCGCATTCGCTTACACGTGCATGCTCCGACACGGTATGGCGTCCTCGCCTGTACACAGTAGTCTTCAACACGGAGCCGCGTTCGGATGCGCATTAATTATCACAGCCGAACCCGCACTACCTTCTTTTGGAAGTTTCGCAGGGCGCAGCGCGATCAAATCATCGCTGAACTGGGACGGCAATGGGACGCGGGCATTGCCAGCGGTCTGGCAACAGAGGGCAATGAAGCCTTCTCCCGCGTTCGAGCCCGGCTGGATGCGAAGCTCTCCGGCCACCGCCCTGCATGACGTTTTACCTCAGGCCTCAGGCCCGAGGCAGACCTGGAGGATATCGCGCTTTATATCGCGGAAGACAATGTCCAGGCTGCGCGACGATGGATCGAGGACATGCATGCTCTTTGCCAACAGCTTGGCGAGATGCCTTCCATGGGAGTGGCCAAATCCTCTATTCGACTCGGATTGAGAATGCTGCCAGCGGGTAGCTATCTGATTCTCTACCAGTAAGTCGATAAAGGCGTTGAAATTGCCCGGGTGCTCCACGGCGCGCGCAATGGCAAGACCTTTTATTGGCAATGATGGCTGCTGAAGATCTTGGGGCTTAAAGCGCTGCATTGGGGCGCGAATTGGAAATTGGGCTGCCCTCAGGATCTCCCTGCACACGACCATCAATGGGAAAAATGTCTCGGTACCCGCCTTGTCATCCGGAATATAACTTATCAAATAGATAAGCGGTAACTGGATTGGCTTTCGCCAATCGTCCGGCTCCAATCGTCCGGCTCACTGCACTTGAACCATGGACAACTCTGATGGATAGCCTGATGGACGGAACCATCCGCGTCCACGAAGTTTTCCACAGCGGTTGCCCACAGGCCCCCCGGACTTCAATTATACAAACGAAAAGCCTGACGCGGCCGTGGGCCTTGCCCTATTAAATCGCAGGCAATTTAGAAGATTTTCTAGCACCTTGTTCGATCCCTGCTGCATAGGAATGACGGACTACAGGCTTGTCTCCAGGAAGATCCTTGAGAACAAATGACAGCCCTCTTTTGATTATGGATATGTCACGAGCAGCTGACAAGCAACCAACGCGATGCCGCCCTGAAGACCAACCATGCGGGGCTCAGTCGCCATCTTCATTCTCCCGCGCAAGTTGCGACTTGAGATGATAGGCATCGATGTCAAAGTCTTTGCTGTCCGAGACCGCGGCCAGTACCAGGGGCGTAACGCGCTCCCGCTCCTCCTCGGTCTCGAAGTTTGTGAAGTTGGCCGCAGCTGCCTCGGCGAACAGTTTCTCCGTCAGCCGTTTTGCCTTTACTTCATGACTCTCTATGTCGGGATTGGCGCCGGGAGGGATGTTTTCCTCGATCCATGTGTCGACCCACCTCAGGAAGCGATTGCTCATGACTGCCCACCCATCTTCTGCGTTGAGTTCGGCGCCGGTCGCCCCTCATGGGAGCATTTTACCGATGATAAAATAGGTTATCAAGGGCAAAAGCTACCGTCACCGTCTATCTGAATTAATGATTCCTGGCCCTGGGGGCTCTGTTGCAAAAAATAAGAAACAGCTATATTTTTAATAGTTAACTAAATATTTTTTAATAACTTTTAAATTCACTTTTTATCAAAAATCATTTTTTGCAACAGAGCCGAAAACATGACCCAGTTCATCAACACCAAAGAAAACATCGTCACCGAAGCCGGGGATGGTCTGGTCGCGGCGTCTGGCGGTAAGCTGGCGCGGCTCGACGGCTATCCGCATATACGGGTGGTCGTACGCAATGACTGGGACAAGTCCAAGGTCGCGTTGATCTCGGGAGGCGGATCGGGCCACGAACCGGCACATGTGGGTTTCGTCGGGGAAGGGATGCTGACGGCTGCGGTGTGCGGCGACATCTTCGCCTCGCCGACAGTCGACGCGATACTGGCAGGCATCCTTGCCGTGACGGGATCGTCCGGCTGCCTGCTCATCGTCAAGAATTATACCGGTGACCGATTGAATTTCGGGCTGGCAGCCGAACGCGCTCGCCAGTTTGGCTTGAATGTCGAGATAGTCATCGTCGACGATGATGTGGCGTTGCCCGACTTGCCCCAAGCCCGCGGGGTCGCCGGCACGCTTTTCGTGCACAAGATAGCCGGCGCGTTGGCCGAGAATGGTGCCGACTTGGCGCCCGTCGCCGCGGCCGCGCGCAAGGTCGTGTCAAAGACAAAAAGTATCGGCATGTCGCTAAACACCTGCACCATCCCAGGTTCGCCAAAGGAGGATCGCATCCCGCCCGGCATGGCCGAGCTTGGGCTTGGCATCCACGGTGAAGCCGGGGTTGAGCAGGTCGAGTTCAAGGACGCGACCGAAGCTGTCGCTGCCATGGTCGAGCGCCTGTCAGCTGCAATGGAAGAAAGGCCGCATGTCGCTATGGTCAACAATCTCGGCGGCACGTCGGTCATCGAGATGTCGATCATCCTCAACGAAATCCGGCGGTCGGCGATTGGCGAGCGGATAACCCACGTCATCGGGCCGGCGGCCATGATGACATCGCTCGACATGCATGGCTTCTCGATTTCGGCCTATCCTGCCGACGATGCCGAGATCGCCCTGCTCAAGCAGCACACGCCGCTGGCGGCATGGCCACGGGTCTCGCGGCTAGGCCAGATCGCGATTCAGCCGCTTCCGGACGGCCTGACCGCTGTCGTTCCGATGCCCTCGATGCACAAGCCGACCAGGGAGTTCCTGACCAGTTGCTGCGAAGTTCTGATCGCCGCCGAGAGCGACCTCAACGCGCTCGACGCGAAGTCAGGCGATGGCGACACCGGCAGCACGCTAGCCGGAGCGGCACGCGCCCTGATCAGCGCCGTGGACCGATTGCCGCTTGCCGACCATACCCAGCTCTATCGAGCCATTGGCTTGGAGCTTTCCCAAACCATGGGAGGCTCGTGCGGGGTGCTCCTCGCGATCTTCTTCGCCGCAGCGGGCGATGCCGCCTCAAGCGGCTTGCCAATGCGCGAAGCGTTGCAGGCCGGGTTGCGGAGAATGCAGGAGATCGGCGGGGCACGTCCGGGTGACCGCACCATGGTCGATGCCCTTGCGCCGGCCCTTGATGCCCTGGACGAGAGCCTGCCCGAGGCGGCGAAAGCCGCGCGTGCGGGTGCCGATCGCACTGCCCACATGAGCAAGGCGAATGCGGGCCGCGCCTCCTATGTCAATGCCAAGCATTTGGTCGGTCACGCTGATCCAGGTGCTGAGGCGGTCGCGCGACTGTTTGAACACTTGGCCTAATTTTAGATCATAAGCATCTATTTATCTCATGGCGCCACCTCCGCCATAAGTGAATCACATCTGATCCTATTCGTGAACCATGAGATTAATGAGTTCTGAGCCTAGTAAGGTGTGCATCCAAAAGCGGATAGTCATCCTTCGGACGGTTTTCCCCTGTTCCCGAATAACGATATTCACCTCGTTGCCATGTACAGGGTATAGTGGATCGTCAAGGGTCTCCTTAGCTTGGGTTCGAGGAATTGAACGGGCTACTATCCTCAAGTTAATTGCGGCCTTTGCCTTTGTTATTGGTAACACGCTCTTTCCGAGCTCGGGCATTCCGTATTATCTCACCACTGGCAACTCGCTCCAGTCTCCCGTGTAGTTCGGGCTTTTGAAGCTGCGCCGCATGGACCACGTACTGTCGACTCCCTCCGAGGCAAGATGAATGGTGCTGCGCCGGTACTTCCCGTTGATACGATCCACGGTGTCCATCAACCGGCCTGATTTGTTGCCGCTCGGCGAGTATGCGAACATATCTATTTGCCGACCTTCTTGCAGGACCAGTTCCGACAGCATTACTCCCGACTTCTGGTAGTACACTTCGGGCAGGTATATCCTCTTCAACAGCCACAGCGCCGCATTCGTGATTTGCGACTGCATTCCGTGGGTGCTGGAAGAGCAATGGTCTCGGTTCGGCCATAGAACTCTGCCTGATCGAAGGGGCTGTTCTGGATGAATACAGAAACGGCGCTGGCAAATAGGCCCTGCTTGCGCAGCCGCTGGGCGGCGTTGGCAGCATGATAGCTGATCGCTTCCTGTAGCTCCTGCAGGCTCTCCACCCTTTGCCCGAACGAGCGCGAGCTCATGACTTGCTTCGCAATGACTGCCGCCTCTTCCAGCTCGAGCCACGGCTCACCATTGAGTTCCTGCATGGTGCGCTGTATGACGGTGCCAAACCTGTCCCGAATCCTCCTGAGATTGGCTCGCTTGAGTCTCAACACGTTTTCCACGCCCAATGCTTTAAGGCTGTTCTCCAGCCTTCGACCTATTCCCCAGACGGAAGAGACCGGAAGCTTCTCCATTACCGCATCCATTTCGACATTGCTCATCTGGGTGAAATCGCACACACCGTTCAGTTGGGGCTGCTTTTTGGCGTAGTGGTTTGCAAGCTTGGCCAGTGTCTTGCTGTGGCCTATCCTTAGCATATCGGCAGTCCCGTCCATTGCGTCACCGTCTCTTTTATCTCGCGCCCATCGGCTACGAGGTCCCGCTTGATGCCGGTCAGTCGAGGAAGCACTCGTCAATGGAATAGACTTCCTGTCTGGGGCTGAACTGGCTTAACGTGGCCATGAAGCGGTTGCTCATGTTGGCGTACAGCTCATAGTTGGAGGAGAAGGCAACCGCCCCTATCTCTTTTGCCTGCTCTTCCACTTCAAACCATGGGCCTGCCATCCTGATCCCCAACGCCTTGGCTTCCCTGCTTTGGGCAATGACACAGCCATCGTTATTGGAGAGAACGACTACAGGTGAATTCCTGAGATCAGGTCGGAAGACTTTCTCGCACGAGGCATAGAAGGAATTGGCATCAGCCAGTGCAAGGACAGGTCTACTTGGCTTCGTTGATGACATAGGTCACCACGCCGAAGATGACCAGCTCCTGCCCTTCCTTCAGGACAATCGGCTCGTTGAGGGGGTTCTCTGACAGGAGCTTGATGACCCCGCTGCGCTTGTACAGGCGCTTGACCATCCATTCCCCATCCACGTCGGCAATGACAATGTTGGAGGACTTGGGCCTAAGCGAGCGGTCGACGATCAATGTTGCGCCATCGAAGATGCCGGCCCCGATCATGGAATCGCCCTTGACCGTAAAGAAGAAGGTAGCGGGCGGGTTGGCAATGAAGCGATCATTCAAGTCGAGCGTCTTCTGCTCGTAGTCCTGAGCAGGGGATGGAAAGCGGGACTGGCCGGCCAGTATCTTGCCGCTATAAATGGGACGCGGAAGCGGCCGGGGATTGGAGATGGCCTGGGGAAACTCGGCGTCGGTGCTATTGTTGTCCTGGCTTGACGCCTTGCGAAAGGGCTCGAGATAAACCAGGACATCGGACTTGAGGCTGGCAGGAACACGGATGACGGATGTTTTCTCCCCGTACGGGCTCATCGATTTCTTTGGACCGGAGCCTTCTCTTCTGCCGCAAGTGCAGCCACGCTTGCTATCCTCACTGAACAATGTAACAGTGTTCAGTCTGGCACGAAATCGTCCTTTCCGAATGCTGAGTCGGGCATCTTTGGCACGATGTGGATGGGATGCAATTCTGTTACTGTCCAACTTTCCCATACTAGGCTACTTCCTATCTTTTTATATCAGCCTTGGCGGTACGGACTAGCGATAGAGCGCAACGCTATATTGCGTCACATTCCAGACGTGACAACTCGACTAAATGATCAGCGGTAGAACCAACGCCGCCACACACGATAACCAATACCGTTTTATATCCTGATAACGCCGCAACTTTTTCGTAGACTGCAGCAAGCGCAACGCCGCACGCAGGCTCAACCACAATTCCATGATCTCGCAAAAACTGCAAAGAAGCAGAAACGGCCATCCGGTCCGGCAACACAACGCTTTGGATACAGTGCTCTCTTGAGTATGCCAATGCTTGTTCACAAACTATGCGCGCTCCTAGCGTCGTCGCAATACTCGATATATTTGCAAGCTCGATAAGGAATCCTGCGTTTAAGGATTTCCCATAGGAGTCTGCACCTTCAGTCTCAACAGCGATGACAGGTATATCGGCACCTCCATTCCGCTTCAATCCTTCTATAACACCGCACAGGAGACCGCCGCCCCCAACTGACAGAACGATCGCATCAGGCTTTAGACCAGCACGGAATATTTCATCAATTAGACTGGCATGACCTCTCCAAATCAGCGGGTCATCGAAAGGATGTATATATGCATCGGCAGGTTGCATGAGCGACAGTGCAAATCGGTGTGCTTCGTCCAAAGACTTCCCCTGGACTATAACTTCCGCGTTCTCTAAACACATTAAATTTACCGCCCGCTTTGAGGCTGTCTCCGGCACGATGACGATTACAGGAACCGAAAGACGCCGCCCAGCAAAAGCGACCGCGAGCCCCGCATTCCCGCCTGATGACGCAATGAAGCGTTTTGCTCCTCGTTTTAAATATTCTTCGCATGCATACCCGATTCCTCTGGTCTTGAAAGAGCCGGATGGCTGCGCGGATTCCATTTTCAGCCAAATGGATTGGCCCACTTTATGGCTTATCGAGCGGGATTCAATTAGTGGTGTTTCAATATGTAGCGGCATTCAAAAGAGATCTCCAATGAGATGCGAACAGCTAACCTGGGGCCCGTGCCACAGAATCAAGTCGTACTGTTTCATCCAGTTCTAGCCAGCTTCACCGCTGAGCTCCTGAGCCAATCCAAATCAATGTGAGGCCCTCGAAGCAATATAATCGCGTTTCGACAGTTGCGACGCCATCCTGTGGTGAAAAGCAGCTTCGGTGGCTTTCTCCGCCTCGCGCTTGTATTGTTGCACTAGAGCGGTGGCACGCGACTGTGAATTCTGCACGTGTCTCCCGTAGAGGTAGCTTTTGTCCTCGTAATACTGGAGCCGTTTCTCGTGTTCCGCTGCTATTTCCAGCAGTTTCCTGGCTCGGTTTTCATACCGCCTGGCGAGCTCGTCGTGGTCGACAAAAGTTCTGATACTTTGTGCGGCCATGCTCGCATTGTCATTCCTTGCTTCGAGCGTACCGGTCTCGGTGCAGGAGGCCAGCAGGCCCAACATGGATATGGAAGTTAAAAACTTCCTTATTTCTTTTTCCATGATAGGTAGACTCCAATGAAATGGATTAAGTGAAAGCCGCTCCATACTGATGCGGTTCATGACATTGGAACATTAGGGAAACTCTAGTTTTATGCTAGATGGAACCCTGAGCAATACATGAAGAAGCTTCGGAGTTGAATTGTACTCAGTATTACTATAAATAAAAGTCACGTGTTTTGATTGTTATCATAATACGCTGCTTATGTATTGCGGACCTTAAGTCCTAACTGCAGTTCCCCCCGGAATACGCAAAAAATGGCATCCCTTTGACGTCATCCCCAAAACTGGGGTAGTTCTAAATTAGAGTAAAGTCGCATTTGGCTCCCCCTATTGAAGGAGTTTGAAGCGATGAAGAAATCCCGATTCACCGAAGTGCAGGTGGCATATGCATTAACACAGGCAGAAGCCGGCACGCCAGTGAGGGACGTGCCGCAGCCTTGGCATATCCGAAGCGACGTTCTACATCTGGAAGAAGAAGTACGGCGACCTGGGTGGCAGCGAGGTCAGGCGGTTGCGCCAGCTCGAGGAAGAGAATGCAAGATTGAAGCGTGTGGTGGCTGATCTGACGCTGGACAAGAACATCCTGCAGGAGGTCATCCGAAAAAAGGTCTGACGCCGGCACGCCGCCGGGAAGTTGTTCAATGGATCATCGATATATGCAAGGTGAGCGTTGAGCGGGCGTGTCGGCTAGGCAATTTCTCTCGCGGTAGTTGGCACCGCAAGAGTACGGCGCAGGATCAGTCAGGATTGCGCATGCGCATTGGCGACATTGCCATGAGCCGTCCACGGTTTGGTTACGAGCGCATTCACGTCCTGCTTCGGCGTGAGGGCTGGCATGTCAATCTCAAACGTGTCCATAGGTTGTATTGTCTGGAAGGTCTTCAAGTGCGCATGCGGGTACGCCGGAAGAAGCGTATGAGCCTGCGCCGTGGGCCGGCACCGACGCCCACAGCGCCAGGACAGCGCTGGAGCCTGGATTTCGTGCACGATCAACTGGTCAATGGGCAACCGTTCCGGGTCCTGACGGTCGTCGATAACTGGAGTCGTGAGAGCCCGGTATTAGAGGTGGGATTTCGGTTAACCGGCAGCAGCGTGGTTGAGGCGCTCAGTCGGGTTGGTAAGACAGTTCGCCTGCCAGCATGCATCACCGTAGACCATGGCACCGAATTTACTTCCAGAGCACTGGACTCTTGGGCTTGGGAGAACAAGGTGCAGCTTGACTTCACGCGCCCTGGAAAGCCTACGGACAACGGGCTTTGCGAGTCATTCAATGGCAGGCTACGCGATGAATGTCTGAATGCTCATGAATTCGAATCCCTGGAGCAGGCAAAGCGTATCATCGAAGCGTGGCGACGCGACTATAATGATCACAGACCCCACGGTTCGCTCGGAAAGCTGACCCCAAGCGAATACGTTAAATCCAACCAGGTCAGACTGCCAGAAGTGGCCCGACTCTAGTTTTGAATCCCAGCAGAATTGGGGGGACGTCATCCACTAGACCGTCTGAACTGTCTAACTGTCTAACTGTCTTTTTGACGGGGGAGCTTAGGGTTTTCCCAGAGTCAGCCTCGTCATCAATACGCTCGTAATCCTTTTCGGCTGATCTATATTAAATTAACCGATGACGGTTGAGTGGCCGCGGCGGGTTCGTCTGCGGAACGATAACCATGCGGGAGGTTCTCTGTTAGAGACAGCAGGCGTAATGATTACATCGAGAAAGCGAGAAGGCTCAACATTGGCAGGAAAAATGACAAGACGGAGCATGTGATGGCTTCCAGAGAACAACGTTTCTTGGGCAGAAAAATACCCGGCGCGCTGCAAGTAACGAAGGCGGATGGGAGCTTTATCTTTGATGATCGAGGCAGGAAATATATCGATTTCGTAATGGGCTGGTGTGTCGGCAACTTCGGTTGGGGCAATGAAGTGCTTACAAACGCCGCCGCGGAGTTCGATGGGCCAGATTATGTGTTTCCTGGGCACTCATATGGGCCTTGGACCGAACTTGCTGAATTACTGGCTTCGATATCGCCGGGCAAGCTTATGAAAAGCTTCCGGGCTACCGGGGGCTCAGAAGCCGTGGATATCGCGTTGCAGGCAGCCATGGTGCATACGGGCCGTCAGAAATTTCTCTCCCTGGAGGGCAGCTATCATGGAAATGCGATTGGCGGGTTGAGTGTAGCGGATTCGAAGAATAGGCAGCAATGCAGGAATCTGCTGCCTCATTGCTACAAGGTCGAACTACCGCTAGATAATGAAGCCCTCGAGCGTATTGACAAGTTTCTGAAAACTGAAGAGTTTGCGGCATTCATCATGGAGCCGATCAGCGTCAATCTCGGAGTGCTTATTCCCGAGATGGAATTTATGACCGAGCTCGTCAAGTTATGCAGGAGATACGGTACGCTATTAATTATGGACGAGGTGGCAACCGGCTTCGGAAGGACAGGAACATTATTCGCTTCAGAACGTTATCATCTTGAGCCTGATATCATGTGCATCGCCAAAGCAGTCACAGGTGGTCTGGGAGGATTGGGGGCGACTATAACTACGGCAGCGGTTGCAAAATCAATGGAAGAAAATG
Source organism: Nitrosospira sp. Is2 (assembly GCF_033095785.1). Taxonomy (GTDB): domain Bacteria; phylum Pseudomonadota; class Gammaproteobacteria; order Burkholderiales; family Nitrosomonadaceae; genus Nitrosospira. Next base: position 1,729,857 of record NZ_CP137134.1, read on the forward strand.
GCAGTTACTACTCTACCTATGGGTGGCATCCTCGAAGCGTGCATGTTGCGATTGCCACGATTCATTACATAACGACACATCAGAAACAGCTCCTGGGTATAGTCAATGAGATGAGCGAATATTTCCGCTCCCGCTTGTCACAGATGCGCTTTAAAGGCGTCGCAAACCACAGCATTGCCGGTATGGCTATTGGCTTAGAATTGGACACTGACGATTATGCTTCTGACATCCAAGCCAAGTGTCAACGAAAAGGTCTTTTAATTACAGCCGAAGGCTCAGCGCTACTTTTACTTCCTTCATTAAATATCGATCACGCAATCGCCAAACAGGGTCTGGACATCCTGGAAAGATGCATTTAATCGGCGATCTTGTCTTTATAAGCCCTGGGAGCGGTTATAATGCTGAGGATATTGCCGAAGCTGGTGAAGATATGACCCATTCATTTATCAAGGGACCGCCTGGCTTCAAAGCCGGTAGGTTCGTATTTTCTGCAAAGATTTTCAGCTGGATCACGGAAGTCTTAGCGGCGGTTGTTGGTGCACGAATCGCAAAATGGCTAGGCTGGGTTTGACTGCGAACATTGCTAAATTGTCTCAATCGTCGACTTATCCGGCGTGCCTGCAGATGTCGTGGATGGTAGTTTCTGTGCTTTGTCGGATGATTTTTGACTTCGCTGTATGGAGCCCTCGTCCTGTAAAAGTGACGATCCTGCTGTTTGCAAAGAGGCGCATCGATATGCACCTAGAAGCGACGCGCTGCCTTCCAGCATACAAACACGCGTTGGCGCGGGTTGCAAAGGAGGGTCGAAAATACGATGTCTCGCTGGGACTTGTATCGCAGCGACCATCCGAGCTGGATGAAACGATCTGATCGCAATGCAATACGCTGATTGCACTTCGGATGAGTAACGAGCAAGATCAGACTTTCGTCCAGCGTGCTCTGCCGGATGCGGTTCGTAGCTTAGTCAAAGTGCTCCCCACGCTCTGTGCTCCGGAAGCCTTGATCGTGGGGAAGGAACTGAAGTCGCTGTTCGCGTTAGATTCAGTGACCCGGAAGAGCGGCGGCCTCACAGTGCCGACGTGCCATATGCGGCGCTATGGAACGAAAATATAGCCAATGCCGCTAATGTGGCCGACATTGTTCGCCGGTGGCGACTTCAAGAAAGGTTAGGTACAGGCGGGTGAGGGATTCCGGGTCGCGCCTTTAGCACCGTATTTTTGATTGTTGGGGTTCATCCCATGTACTTCTCCGTTTTTGGGAGACTTAAAGAAATTTCTCCCGTTGACGTTCCCTGTGTAAAGATCCCAGCCCGGGCTATCTACTCTGGACTTAGCAACAATTTAGGGACGATCTCGAGGATGCCGGCAGCCGTGAGTACTTCCTCGCGGCTCATGCTCGCCACAGTATGACGCCAGTTTTCCATCCACCGGGATCGCGTAAAGTCGACGGACAAATGTTCATTATCGATCAGCCAGACCAGTCTTCGGATGACATCCTGAATCCGGGGCGTCCCACCGGGAATATCAAAATAATGCAGCACCAGCTTCCCACGCATGGCGCAGAAGTGAATTTCCTTGAACGTACGAAGTGCGAGGATCGTATAGTCGATTAGCGATTGCCAATAGATGTCGTCGTATTTTTTCCAGGAGGGAATCAAGAAGCGGTTATAGGCCGAATTGCTTTTTCCCCTCTGTGGCAGATCGCGCTCGAGCAAGACCTGCACCGGCAGGAGTTGGTCTTCCGCGACTTGCGACAGAATGACATCTAGGCGTTCCCGCTGCTGGACCCTCAGAATTTTTTCGATCTGATCAAGCAGGCGGCCTTGTCCCGGTTCATGGCTCACCGTTTCCAGAACATCCTGGAAGGTCAAATAAGACCTAGGATGGTTTGTCTGTGCCGTTGAATCAAAATGTGCGTTCATGTGCACCTCCTCAATGGTTTGCCAAGCCGCTACCAGATAGATTGATTCTCTTATTAGAGAATTTTAGTACGTGGATTGAATTAAGCAGGGAGTCTTGCGAAAGAAGCCTTAATATTTCTCTCCAATCCGTAAGCTATGGAACTCTGCGAGCTGGTGCTACCAACGACTCCGGCCAAAGGTATTCAGTCTGGGTACGAATTAACCCCGAATGTGTATTCGCCCTGAGCCATCCTACATACGGGGCAATGCGGGTGAAGAGCCCGTATTTCTTTGGGGCTCCGCAATCTCCCCAGCTTTTAACGCCGATTAAAAGCTCTTGACCATACTGACGAACCGTGGCGGGTCCTCCACTGTCCCCATCACATGCGTCGGTTCTTCCATCTTCATATCCGGCACATAACATGGTGGCTTTAAGCGACTGACCGTGAGAATCAGGCGCAGAGCAGAGTTCGGGAGGTACTAACGGTGCTTCCGTTTCCATTAAATCCAGTGATTTGACGCCGAAGTCGTAGGTGTTACCCCATCCGCCAATTTTAACTTTTTCCTGGTCATCAATTAGGCGCTGCTCCACCTCAATAGAAGGGAATTGGGGAGGAACAATAGCGGTAGGGCTATCGAGAAACAGCAGTGCAAGATCGTTCTCAAGGGTCTGCGGATCATAGGCCCCGTGCACAACGACTGAAATTACTTTTTTCTTTCGGCCTCCAAAATTCAGGCTATTAGTACCTGTTAAGACAATTAATTCTGTTGCTTGCCGGCGAGCAACACAATGTGCGGCGGTGAGCACCCACTGATCAGTAATAAGAGTTCCACTACAGAAATGGGCGTAAAGGGGATCCGGAATTGACGCGTTTAATAGCCCAACCTGCCACGGGCGGTCTCCAAAGGTCGCACTCCTTCCCTTTATTATTTTTGCACTAAGCGGCGCTTTATTCTGCCAATTTCGGAGCGCTCTTTCATATGGATCGGTATGATTTTCAGCGTTGCCTGCCCCGGCTACTGGTTGGGGCGCAAGTAGAAGAGTGAGGCAAAAGAGTATGGGCGTACCGATAAGCCTTAATCTCTGGCTTATACGTTGGCTTATTTTCAGGTCGAAATGCGATGCAGAGTGCAAGTTGTGTTCCTTCTCTAAGGGGTTACGAAGCCTTATTCCGGCTTGCATGTTTATACGCTACTGGGACACAGTCGCACGGAACTCGGATACACCCAATGCGTAGACAGCTAAGTGCGGATAACATTGTCCTTGATTTCTCATCCTCATCAACTATCTTTAACCTTAGGAAACGCTGCTGCGCACCGCGCTCCGGAACAAGAAAGATGTTGCTAATTCAGGATTTCATAGGATTGAAGCCCTTGAATGTTCCAACAAACATTTGCTGCTAGTAGCGGGGCGATAAATGTCATTCTCATACACATCATGCCGACGGAACATTTAGCTGAAGAATTCACATCCCTGCGAATCCAAATCCTTCTGGCAATCCTCATTAAAACGCGTATGCTTGTTTTTTAACCCTAAATTTCTTAATTGCTATGACCCCATTTCTCGGCGAATTGATAGGTACCTGCCTGCTGGTCATACTCGGGAATGGCGTGGTAGCCAACGTCGTACTGAGTAAAACAAAGGGCAATAACAGTGGCTGGATCGCCATTACGTTAGGATGGGGAGTTGCAGTATTCGTCGGTGTGTACGCGGTTTCTTCGGTAAGTGGCGCGCATATTAATCCTGCCGCCAGCATTGCTCTGGCTGCTGCTGGTAAATTTGCATGGGGCGACGTGCCTGTTTACATTGCCGGACAGATGTTGGGGGCCATGCTCGGCGCGTTACTCGTATGGATTCTTTATCGCCAACATTTTGAACAAACGGACGATGCCAACGCCAAGCTTTCCGCGTTTTGCACCGGACCGGCAATACGGAATCCTTTAAACAATTTAGTCTCCGAAATTGTAGGAACGTTTATATTGGTGTTCGGCATTTTACACATGGTTGCCCCTCAGAGCAGCCTCGGATCACTGGACGCCTTGCCGGCGGCCTTGCTGGTGTTCGGTATCGGTTTATCGCTCGGTGGAACAACGGGCTTCGCAATAAACCCCGCTCGTGACTTGGGGCCCCGAATTATGCATGCCATACTTCCCATACCCAATAAAAGGGACAGCGACTGGAGCTACGCCTACATTCCGGTGATCGGTCCCATTGTTGGAGGTCTTCTCGCTGTGTCTATTTTTAAACTGTTGTGATTGTGTCCTGAAGTACATTCTGCCCGGCAAGAGACGGCCCAAGTGGCGATTTGTTCGACCGTATAGAATTACCCGGAATTGCCCGCCGTTTTTGGACGTTCGGGGCTGGCGTCTTCCCCCTACTCTTCACCGAGGCTCATACCCCGGCTACGCGGTTTCGTTAGAAGAGCCTTAGCCGCGATCCCCTATCCATTCGGGCAAGCTATATCGTCGCCGTCAACACAACAATCAGAACGATCAACCCCACTATCCAATGCCACGCAGGGACGGCAATAATAGCCCAGTTAGAGCTGTTGATGAGGTCTTCCTGAGGCCTACCGCTGAGGTCTCGCGCGGCTGATACATTGGGTTGATCCGAAAAGGAGCCGCGCTCTTGCTTCCGGCGTCTTAAGAAAGATACACGAAACGGATCTGCGCGGTCCAGCATCTTGGGCGCTGGTGCTTGAGCCGAAGGCAAGATGGAAGGCCTGAGAGGGGCGGGAGCCGATCCTCCAACGCGCCATTCGCTGATTCAGAGCTCAAACTGACGAACATCGGTCATTGGTCAGCGCCGGGAATGCCGTTACCGCGTCCTGATCGCGTCCATCCGGGGACCAACAGCGCCAACGAGTTTTTGTTATCGGTCCTGCCCTATGAGCGGGTGCCGGAAAGCAGCAATGCGCAGGGAAATGTAGACCGCCTGAGCGCGGCAGATCGCTTTCGATGCACGCAGATCTAACTATCCACTCCCCGAGCTAAACCGTGCCCGTCAAGATCAGAATCAGAACGATCAACAACACTAATCCAATCCCACCGCTGGGACCATAACCCCAGCCGCTGCTATAACCCCAGGTCGGAATCACGCCGACGAGCGCAAGTACCAGCAGAATCACAAGAATGGTTCCAATAGTCATTTTGCTTCTCCTCGTTTTGTTTCACTGGGTCGTTTATTTTTTTCCCTCTGAAACGGAAATTTCCTTCCCTGTTTCGTTTTCGGAGATACCGTAGATTGCCTTAATTTCCCGGCACGCTATCGCGTCTGATGGAACTCCAGATGGGCCGACCGTTCGTAATGTGCTGGAGACAACCGGGCGATTTTACAAGTGCGATCGTAGCCACCCCATCGTTTAACCAATTGTCCCCCCCTATCCCGGTATTTTCTGTTCGTTTGCGAACGAAATTAAAACGACTTCGTGTTTGCGGAGGGGGGGCCTCGAAAAGACCTGCAGGCTGGGCGGTTGTGCTGACTGTCCTGTCGCACTCCGATACCCATCGGTGTCAGCAATAGCGAGCGCAGGACCGACAATAGGTCGATCTTCGTCCTCCCAACCTCGCTCCCCTGCTCAAACTCGCTATACTAAAAATACGCCGTCGGCAACAAGTCACCATTGAGGAGAAAAGCCATGCCATACGACAGGTTGGAGGACCTTCCGGAGAATGTCAGGAACGTATTGCCGAAGCATGCCCAGGAAATATACCGGGCGGCTTTCAACAATGCGTGGGATGAGTACAAGGACCCGGACGAGCGGCGCGGGGACGCCAGTCGGGAGGAGACGGCGCACAAGGTCGCCTGGGCGGCGGTTAAAAAGGAATACGAGAAACGCGGCAACGAGTGGCGCAAGAAGGATTGATCGCCTGACATGGGAGTGGAATTCTGGTTAAACCAAGGTCCGTCCATGAGCGGACCGTTGGAGCCGTGTTCGGTCTATTTTAGGCTTGCATCCCTAATTGAGCGGGTCCAGCGACAAATCAATCTCTTTCGCTTTGGCCAGAATGGCGGCTGACGTCCGTCCCAGTTTAAGCCCGATTCGCCGTACCGGAACATTCTGGCTCACAAGGGTTTGCAAGGCAGTGAGTTGTTCTGCCGTCCAGGGTTTGCCGGCGTTGCGTGCCATCTTTCTTCGGTCGAGTTGCCGCCTTTCACCTATTCTTCGGTCAGGCTCATAATGAGACTGCGCAGTATGCTTGACGAGGTCTTCCGGCCTGCAAACTTCTTTTACAATCTCAAGGGCCCGCCGCCGGTCGAAACCCCGCCGGTCACCGGACGGGGATGCTTGGGAAAGTGTTTCCAGCAACTCAAAAAATTCTGTACGGGTGTCGGCGGGCAAGCCGGCAACAAGCGCACCAAGAATGTCCTGCGAGCGCCTGTATTCTTCCAGCCTGAGGCTGGAGATTTCCTGTCTTAGTTCAATCATTCGCTGGTTTAATTGGTGTTCACTGTCTTTCATAACAACAAGCACTTCCTTCCATACGCATTAATAGACTAACAGGCCATGCATTTGTTCAGCTAACACCTCTTTCTTCGCAGTCAAGCCACTGGATCGATGTTCAGCATCATGCCACCAATGGCGGCACGAACGGCTCAACCCGCGTCCTTGCAGCTTTTAACGTCCTCCGTAACGGTCTTGCCGTCTTTCAGCACGACCGTCTGGCGGATGATCTTGCACTCGCGATTATCGCCTGGCTGCGCGGATGGCACAACTTCGGCCTTGCCGCTCACCCCGCTGTTAGGATTGCTGAAGGTCTGAGGTTCTTCAGTTTCGTACGCGCGTTGCGACGCCTCCGCCATCTTTTGTTTATCGTCCTTGCCAAGATAGCCGCCAACAGTCGAACCGAGGTAGTAGCCGCCAACGCCTCCCGCGATCGCACCTACAATCCGGCCTGCCGTGCCTCCCCCGAGATAACTGCCAAGGTAGCTTCCCCCGATTGATCCGGCGATGCTGCCGATCAATCCGCCTGCACGTCGGGTTTCGGTTGATTGACATGCGGGCAGCAGCACGACCAGCGCGAGTATAAATAACTGCCTTAGCTTCATACCAGAGATCGAAAGACCTTTCATCTTCGTTTACTCCTCAAACCCCGTCTGAACGGGGGATGATTCTAACCGGCGGTTCGTTAATCGAAGGACGTATTAGCTCCGTTTTTTCTGCTCTATTTGGTGTTAACAGCTCAAATCCATTATATTGCACAGCTTAATTGACAACCCGCGGTTTGCCGACGTACATTTCACCGCGATGCTTGTTTTACCGCCCTCAAATAATAGAATTATTATGAAAATCGTGAGAATTATTCGTCTGGCAGTTGTTTTGGCTGTCCTTCCCGCTCTTTCCGGATGCTGGTATCTGGTGGCGGGCGGAGCCGGCGTCTACGGTGGATACAAGATGAAAGAGAAAGGTTACACCTTACAGAATCCCATAGCCAAGGAGAAGAGCAGCAAATAGCAGTCAGTCAGGGTGGGCAGGGTGGATGCGCGAGCTTAGCGCAACCGTCTTTCCTGTTCCGCTGCCATTGCAACTCCAGTTGCGTCACATCATTTCTTTGTTTTTGCCCATTCATCGGCTTGCCGATGTGCTTCGGCGACCTGTACCGGTGTCATGAGTTTTTCCATCAATTCGCGGTTTTCCAGCGCATCCTCATAGCCGCTTGCACTGGCGATGCTGAACCACTTGTCGGCTTCAACGTAGTCCTGCTTAACTCCGTGGCCTTTATAGTACAGCACCCCCAGGTTAGTTTGCGCACCGAGATGGGCTTGCTCCGCAGCCTTTTGATACCAGGAAAGGGCCTGGGCGTAATCCTGGGGCACCCCCTCGCCGTTGTCATACTTCACGCCCAAGCTGTACTGGGCCCTCCCATAGCCCTGCTCAGCCGCCTTGCGATACCAGTTTAATGCCTCCTGTTCATTCTTTATGATGCCCCGGCCGTTGTCGTAGCGCACACCCAGATTAAACTGGGCATCCGGATCCCCCTGCTCAGCGGCCTGACGGTACCAATCCACGGCCTTCTGGTCATCCTGTAGAACGCCTTTTCCAGTGGCATACATGACCCCAAGGTTGAACTGCGCCGGCGCATAACCTCCTTCAGCGCCTTTGCGGTACCAGGCAGCCGCCTCGTAATCGTCCTGCGTTATTCCCCGTCCTTTCGCATACGCCACGCCAAGCTTGAACTGAGCGCGCGCGTCTTCCTGTTCAGCCGCCTTGCGATACCAGCCCGCCGCCTGCTTATCGTCCTGGCCAATACCGGTGCCTCCGGAATACATGAGGCCAAGATTAAACTGCGCGTCGACATTGCCCTGTTCGGCCGACTTCCGATACCAGGAGACGGCTTCCGAATCGCTCTGCGCAACTCCCCGGCCTTTTGCATGTAGCACCCCGAGCGCGTACTGCGCATCTGCGTAACCCTGCTCGGCCGCTTTGAGATACCAGGAGGCGGCCTGCCGATCGTCCCCCTCCACCCCTTGGCCTTTCAGATACATGAAACCCAAAATCGCTTGCGCGGGCGCGTGCCCCTGCTCCGCCGCCTTCGTATACCAGGACACTGCCTGCTGATAATCCTGCGGCACCCCCTGGCCCTTTGCATACATGACGCCGAGATTATGCTGGGCTACGGCATACCCTTGCCCCGCTGCCCTGAGGTACCAGAACAGGGCCTGCTGATAGTCCTGCTGAACCCCTTGGCCTTTCAAATGCATGAAGCCCAGCATTGATTGCGCCGGCACATCGTCTTGCTCCGCCGCTTTTCGATACCAATGCGCAGCGCGTGCATAATCCTGCTCGACACCACGTCCCTTGGAGTACATGACGCCCAGATTGAACTGGGCATCGGCGTTTCCGTCGTCCGCCGCTTTCCTGAAAGATTGCACCGCTCTCGCGTAATCCTTTGCGAGGACGAACTGCATTCCGTCTTCAAAGTCCCCGGCAAAAATCGATGGGGTTAGCAGCAGCCACGCCAGTCCCGCGAGGCACGCCGCCCATTGTTGTATGGATAGTCGTATCTTATCGCTCAACATTTTTCTGCGATACTTGTTTCCAGGCACGACTCGGTCGGTCGGGATGGCCTCTGCTCCCCTCCGAACGTATACGTTCCGTAATAGACAAGCAAACTTCATGAATTGCACGGATGAACCTGCCCACAGTCGTGTAGAACGACATTCTATCGCGGACGATGCCAAAAAACTTGCATGTGCGTACACGCGGCCCAATTTTCGATAGCTGGAGCGCTTAAGGAGCAATGCAGTTTGGACTAATGCATGCAGGTAAACAGGGAAGAGAAAGCGGGGGAATAGTGACCTCAGCGGGCGGCACACGCTTTTAGCGCGTTCCAGGCGGCATCGCTCTCGTATTTCTTCCCGTTTATTGTGGCAAATACGGTTTCGCTATCGGTTCTCTTCAGCATCAGGTCGAATGAATAGTTGGGATTGACGTCGCCTCGGGGATCAGGAGCCTGTCTGGATACATGGATACTGGGCTGCGGGGCGTTGTAACTCAACACGGCATCAGGGTTCTCAGGCGAGTTACGCGCATACGTGCCCGGTAGCGAGTCGCGCGGATAGGCGTAGATTTCCGTGGCTTCCATATCGCGATACGTGCGCACATCGTATTGCAACCCGCGAATCAACCATCGGCTATCTGACTGTAGTTTATTCAACACGCATTTCGCCAGCACCGGATGCGTTCCGGTGAACTTTGCCCCATAGGTTTGGCGCGTTTCTTTTAGGCTGAACCCCGCGCAACCGGTCAGAAGTAATGCCAGTGTAATTAGCGCGATAGCAAACTTGTTCATACGTATCTCGGGCGGCGCCGTGTGCGCGTGAAGAGCCTATGAATGAGCTTTACATGTGGCGTCAGATCGTCTTTAAAGGACGAACCTCATGCCTTCAATCACTTCCTCGTCTGCTCCGGCCATTGCGTCCTGCGTCATGTAAACTAGGCTAAAAATACGGGCTTGTAAAGCATCATTTCATTTTGAGTGAACCGCATGGGTTTAGTACGGGGATTTCCAGGAAGGCGTGCCCGATGGGGCTCGGCCATGTTTCCCTCCGTCGAGTTGAGCGAGGAGGATGGCATACGCTCCCTTCACCTGGGCAGCAGCATGATTCAAAGCGCGATGCGCCTTAGTGCGCCAAACGACCTGGAACTCGCCTACACGAAGTACATGATGGGTTTCCTGCTGTTTCATCCTGATCCGCAAGACATTCTGATGATCGGCCTCGGCGGTGGTTCTCTGGCCAAATTCGTATATCACCGCCTGCCGTTGGTCCGGACGGTCGTAATTGAAATCAACCCGGAAGTCGTGGCGGCGGCGCGCAGTTACTTTTTTGTGCCCGTTGATGACGACCGTCTGCAGGTGCGGAGCGAGGAAGGGAGCGAATACCTCGCGAGTCATCCGAACATCGCCGACGTAGTAATGGTTGACGGTTTCGACGAGGGTTGTCAGGTGCCAGCGCTCTGTACGACGGATTTCTATGACAGCGCTCGCGATGCGCTGAAACGAAACGGCGTATTGGTGGTCAATCTGCTCAGCAGAGACAAGAGGTTCCATGATTATATGACGCGCATCGAGAACAGTTTTAACGGTCGCGTTGCGTCTGTAACAGTCGAGCCGCACGGAAATGTGATCGCTTTCGCTTTCAAGCACAGCCCCGGCAAACGTGTGTGGGAAAACCTGCCGGCCCGAGCGCGCGATTTCGAAACAGAACTCGCTTTGCCGTTCACCCGGCTCGTGGACAGGCTGCAGCGGAGCAATCCTGCTTGAGTCATGCGCCTGAGCTCAGCCATGCTGCTTGAGGATATGGTAAAGTTTTAGGTTGGTGTAAAATGGAAAAAGCTCGAAGAAAGGAGGCAACAAATGCCAGAACTATACGAATCCGACCACACAAAGTTCATACGAGAATTATTTGAGAAAAACCCGCGGCTGCCGCAAGCTCAGAGAGAGGCGCGGGCCATCTGGTGGGATAAAAAACTCGACCTTGACGAACGCAAGCGCTTCAAAGAGGCGAGCGTCCCCCAAAAAGGGTACGTCTATTTCGGCACTAACACTAATTCCGGGAAATAAGCGAAGGCTCGACGTATCGAGTCCGAGCTCGCGCGATCCCATGCGCAACGGTTGCGTGGGGCATGGTAATCGAGGGTAGTACACGACAAGCGCGATCAGCAGACACTAGAGTGCTTCGAACACGCCGGCGGCGCCCATGCCGGTACCGACGCACATCGTTACCATTCCGTATTTCTGGTTGTGCCGTCGCAGCCCATGCAGCAATGTCGCGACACGGATGGCGCCGGTCGCGCCGAGCGGATGGCCAAGCGCAATTGCACCACCCAGCGGGTTCACCTTGCTGCGATCCAGTCCCAGCTCGTTGATTACCGCGAGGCTCTGCGCCGCGAAGGCTTCATTCAATTCGATCCAGTCGAGATCGTCCTGTTTTAAACCAACCTGTCTGAGCGCTTTTGGTATCGCCTTGATCGGCCCAATACCCATGATTTCCGGCGGCACACCCGCTACCGAGTAACCCAGGAAGCGGGCGATGGGGGTAAGATTGAAACGTTTTAACGCGGCTTCGCTTGCGACGATGACCGCTCCCGCGCCGTCTGACATCTGCGAGCTGTTACCTGCCGTTACCGAGCCGTTGGCGGCGAATACCGTTTTCAGCTTGGAAAGCACTTCGGGAGTCGTCCCGGGACGCGGTCCTTCGTCGGTATCTCGAACGATCGATACCTCGCGGATGTCATGCGAAGCCAGATCAGGGCGTTTCTCTTCCACCGTATAGGGTGCGATTTCCTGCTTGAATTCCCCCGTCGCGATAGCGTTGAGCGCTCTTGCATGGCTGGTCACGGCAAACTCATCCTGAGACTCACGGCTGACCTGCCATCGCTCCGCGACTTTCTCTCCCGTTAGGCCCATGCCATACGCGATCGCCACGTTCTCATCATGCTGAAATATCGCCGGGTCAAATGACACCTTGTTGCCCATCATGGGCACCATGCTCATGCTTTCCGTCCCGGCGCCGATGATCACATCCGCATGGCCCAGGCGAATGCGATCCGCGGCGAGTGCGACGGACTGCAGCCCCGATGCGCAAAAGCGATTGACCGTCATCCCCGGCACGCTATCCGGCAGGCCTGCCAGCAGGAGCGCAATGCGGGCGACGTTCATGCCCTGTTCCGCCTCGGGCATGGCGCAGCCGGCGATCACGTCATCGATTGCCGCAGGATCGAGCCCCGCGCACTGGTCCACCGCTGCTTTCAATACATGGGCCAGCATGTCGTCGGGGCGCACGGTTTTGAACATGCCTCGAGGGGCCTTGCCGACCGGAGTGCGCACGGCAGCGACGATATAAGCATCCTGGATTTTATCGGTCGTCATGGAAATCTCCTTACGCTAACCTGCGCTATCTTAGCCGCCGCGGTCTTCTGCATGCTCGTCTTCATAAACAGAATGTGCTGGATGTTCATGAATGACAGGAATCGACACCTGTTGGTTCAGTTGCCTTTCAACTGCCGTTAGTTCCGCAACGGCTTCCCTGTCTTTAGCGTATGCTCGACGCGGGCCTGTGTTTTCTCGGTCGCCAGCAATTCTATAAAAGCGGCGCGCTCCAGTTCCAGGAACCATTCCTCATCAACCAGACTGCCGGGCGTCAGCTCGCCTCCACACATGACATGAGCGATCTTGGAGCCGATCAGATAATCATGCTCGGAAATGAAGTTGCCTTCGCGCATGTTGACGAGCAGGCCTTTAATGGTGGCGATGCCGGTGGAGCCAGCCACGGGGATGCTGCGAGCCCTGAGTGGCGGACGGTAGCCTGTCTCAGCCAATGCCACTGCCTGGGCCTTGGCGACGTAGAGCAACTCGAAGCGGTTCATCACTATCGGGTCGTCCCGGCGCAGATAACCCAATTCCTTCACATGCTCGGCGCTTTTGCCCAATTGCGCGGTTGCGACATTCTGAAAGTAGTTTCTCAGCCGGGGAAAGGGATCGCCATCCTTTGCCTCCTGCGAGGCTCGCAGGGCCAGTTCCTTGCAGCCCCCGCCCGCGGGCAGCAGCCCCACCCCGGCTTCCACCAGCCCGACATAGCTTTCTAAGGTTGCCACCGCGCGATCGCAATGCATCACGAACTCGCACCCGCCTCCCAGGGCGAGCCCATCCACCGCTGCAACCGTCGGGATCATCGAATACCTGAGGTCCTGCGATGTCTGCTGGAACTGCGCCACCATCGCCTCCACTTCCGCCAGCTTTCCCGCCATCAAAGCGTCGGCAAGATGAAGACTTCGCGCTGCCTTGAGCACGGCCGATTGCGCCGATTTCCTGAGCTTTCGCGCCAGCAGGCTGAATGCCGATGGCGGCTCACCGCTTTTAAGGCGTTCCGTGGCCTTTTGAAGATTTGCTCCGGCGGAAAAGGGTGGCTCTGTTTGCCAGATCACCAGGGCACGCCAGTTGCGTTCCGCTTCGTCTAGCGCTTGCTGAACACCATCCAGCACATCGTTGCCGATGGTGTGCATCTTGCTCTTGAAGCTGAGAATGGCTACGCCGTCATCCGTAATTCCTTCCCGACCCGGTTCGCCCTCCGTATGCCACATCCGCACCGCATCGGTCTCGAATATCGTTACGCCGTACTCCGCTCGCTCGTTCAGCAGCCGGTCCGGAAACAGCTGCCGTCGATAGACCGGCAGCGTCGATCGTGGCCGGAAGGTATTCAACGAAGGCGAGTAGGAGCCATATGGCATGTGCACGCCCCAGCTTATCTCCCCGTTTTCCCCTTGATCGGTGCGTTGCCCTGCGTGCTTCACCCAATCTGGCAACGGCGTGTCGCTCATGCTTTTGCCTGAGGCAATATCCTCGCTTATCCAGCCGGCGACTTCGTTCCAGCCCGCTGCCTGCCAGATTTCGAAGGGCCCCTGATCCCAGCCGAAACCCCAACGCATGGCGAAATCGACGTCGCGCGCATTGTCAGCGATCGCCTCGAGATGCACGGCGCAATAATGGAATACATCACGGAATATGGCCCAGAGGAATTGCGCTTGCGGACTTGAGTCATTCCGCAGTTCCGCCAGCTTCTCCGCCGGATTTTTGCGTTTGAGCAACTCCCTTATGCCCTCTTCAACCGTCGCCCTGGACAGCACGTACTCCTTCCGGGCAATATCCAGTTCATGTATTTCGTTGCCAACCTTCCGGTAGATCCCACGCCGGGTTTTCTGCCCGAGCGCGCCACTGTTGATTCGAGCTTTCAGCCAGTCGGGTACGATAAAGTATTTGTGCCATGGATCATGCGGAAGCGTATTGCGCATGGTCTCGATCACATGCGCGAGGATATCCAGCCCTACCACATCGGCAGTACGGAACGTCGCGCTTTTTGGACGTCCAATCAGGGAACCGGTTAAAGCATCTACTGCACCAAATCCGAGACCGAACCGGCTCGCGTGATGCATGGTGGCGAGCATGGAAAATATGCCAATCCGGTTGGCAATGAAATTGGGCGTGTCTTTTGCCCGGACCACGCCCTTGCCGAGGAAGGTGACCAGGAATGATTCCAGGTTGTCGAGCATGGGCGCGTCGCTTTCGACGCAGGCGATCAGTTCGACCAGATGCATGTAACGCGGCGGGTTGAAGAAATGGATACCGCAAAAGCGGTGGCGCAACGTCTCGGGAAGTGCCCGCGCCAACTCATTAATCGACAGGCCCGACGTGTTGCTGGCGAGAATGGTATGTTCATCCAGGTGCGGCGCGACTTTCTCATACAAATCGCGTTTCCAGTCCATGCGTTCCGCGATGGCCTCGATCACGATGTCGCAATCTTGAAGCAAATCGAGGTGCTCGGCATAGTTCGCCGGCTGGATGGATACCGCCCGGCCTGGAGACGACAACGGCGCGGGGTCCTGCTTTTTCAGGTTCTCCACCGCCTTTATTACGTTGGCATTGGGCTCGCCCTGCTCGGCAGGAAGCTCGAATAACAGCGTCTCGACGTTTGCATTCACCAGGTGGGCTGCAATCTGAGCGCCCATCACTCCAGCGCCGAGAACAGCGGCTTTGCGCACGATGAATTTGGTATTATTCACGTTACCCCCTTCAACCACGTGTTATCCCTTGTTGATCATTCCTGAGGAACTATCCGCGGTATGCGTTTCTCGTCCACCGCCACATAAGTCAATACCGCTTCGGTCACCCTGCGGCATACTTCGTTATTTCCTTCGCGCAGCCCGCGCTGGGCGTAGACCGCAACATCGACCGTAATCGAGGTGCGACCGATCTTGACGATCTCGGCATAGAAGCTCACGACGTCGCCGACAAACACGGGCTGCTTAAACACGAAGGAATTCACAGCTACCGTGACCACCCGACCTCGTGCGCGCCGGATCGCCGGCAGGCTGCCGGCAATGTCGACCTGGGCCATGATCCACCCGCCGAAGACATCACCCGCATAGTTGGTGTCCGTAGGCATGGGCACCAACCGCAGTACGGGGTCCCGTCCTTTGGGCAGTGTTGCATCAGGTCCGGAGCCAGTGCACATGTTTGTCTCTACGTTTTCTTCATGGGGGCAGCTAAGCTGTCGCCTCGTCGCAACTCATTTTCGCGCTCAATGCCCTTCGTAAAGCCTGTCGATTTCGCCTTTGTAGTATTGCAGCACGTACCCTCGCCGCAGTTTTAGGGTCGGCGTCAGCATACCATTCTCCACCGTCCATGGCTCCTGCGCCAGCGCTACCCGGTATAGTCGGGCGTAGCCAGGGAATTCTTTTATCTGCTGGCCGATGCGTTGCACCAGGATTTCCTCAAGCTTTTGATTCCTTGAAAGCCGATGCCAGTCAGGATTAAGGTTATATTGGGCCGCAACACTTTCCCAATGGCGGGAGTTCAGCACTACCAGCGCACCCAGATACGAACGGCCTTCCCCGACCAGCATTACCTGCTCGAATAGGGGGTCGCGCAGGATGGCGGCTTCCATATCCGCCGGCGGGACTTTTTCTCCCGTAGACATGACGATGATTTCCTTGAGACGTCCGGTTATTGTTACGCGACCATGTTCATCGATACGCGCGATATCTCCGGAATTCAGCCACCCGTCCGGCGATAATATCGCCCGGGTAGCCTCAGGGTTGTTCCAGTACCCCAGCATTACATTCTGGCCACGGATCAGCAAGGCATCATGCTCACCCAGTTTTACTTCAACTCCGGGAATTGGTCGCCCCACGCTGGTGGGAACATTGTCTTCGGTGGTGTTGGCGCATACTACCGGGCTGGTTTCAGTCATGCCGTAGCCTTGCAGGACCGGCAGTCCCAGACCGATAAAGATCCTTGCAACATCGCTCGGCAGTGCCGCACCGCCGCTCATCACTTCGCGAAGCCGGCCGCCGAGCTTGGCCATTATTTTCTTTGCTACCAGGCGTTCCAGTATTGGCCACAGCAGGTGAGAGATGCGCCATGGAGCGCGTCCTTGCTGGTACTCGAAGCGGCTATAGCCGATCTCAACCGCCAAATAAAACAGTTTTCTGCTCGACGCCGAGCTCTCCGCCAGCTTTGCACGAATTCCGGCGTAGATACGCTCGTAGATCCGCGGCACTGAAATCAGAAGAGTAGGCCGGATAGTCAGCAAGTCCTCCTGCAATTGGTGAACTGAACGGGCATGGGCCACCGTTGCGCCGCCCATCATCGGGGCATAATACCCGCCGGTACGCTCAAAAGTATGAGATAGGGGCAGGAACGAAAGCAGGAGATCATCCTGCCTGATGTGCACAACTTGCAGGCAACTGTAAGCATTGGTAAGGATATTATTATGGCTCAGCATTACGCCCTTGGGCCGGCCGGAAGTACCAGATGTATATATGATCGTCGCCAGCTGATGCGGATCACGTTGGGCATGATTCGCCTGGCCAGCGTCCTCAGGCGATCTTTCGACTAATTGGTCCGGCAACCAGTCATGCAGCGCAAGTACGAGATCATCTTCGACTTTTCTTTCGCTTCCCTGGATGGTAATGACGCGCACAAGCTCAGTCAGCTGACCCCTTACCTCGTAAAACGCATCCCATTGCGCCCGGTCTTCCAGTAACAGTACCTTGACAGCTGCATCACAAAGGATATGTGCGGCGTTATCCGGCCTGTCGGCTGTGTAAAGCGGGACGACCACGAGCCCCAGTCGCAGAGCGGCATGCTCGAAAGTGACCCATTCCGGGCAATTTCGCAACATCACCGCGACGCGGTCCCCAGCGGAAAGGTTTTCCTGCGCTAGAGCCTGTTGCCAGTGCGCGATCCGTTCATCCATTTGCGCCCAGGTGAGGTCGCGCCATTTTCCAGTCGAACGGTCGTAGTCCCGATAAGCCACCATCTGGGGCGACCGGCGCACCCGCTCGCGGAACAGGCCATCAAGGGTGGCGGCGGTCTCGACCCGGATGACGTCGGCACGGTCGTCGTGAGTTGGCTGCATAATCGTTCCGTCTATTGTTGTTTTGATACTCGTGTGGAAGTCGCGCGGCGCTTCGTCATTTGTCCCTGCATTGCTCAGGCGTCCGCCGGCACCGGCGTAACTGCGGGAGCAGACTCGGGTGCAGGGGCTAACGTCGTGCCGAAATCGGGAGGAAAATCGTCGACCATAATGACTCGGCGCCGCAGCGATTTCATTCCCGCCATTAACTCCAGTTCATTAGCAGTAATGACTCGCTGCTTGAGCGCAGCGGAAATTCTTTCCTCGCCCTCGGCGGGTATGCGGCCGGTTTTGACCGCCGCCCTCAACTTCGCCTCCACCGCGTCGCACACCTCCGCGCACTGTAGCGCCTGTTCCAGGATGTTCAGCGGTTCGTCAGCGGAATCGGGTATAAAGATGCCCTCCGTCAGCCGGTCGCGCGCCTCGCTTGGGGAAAGCATCAGCTTTGCCACTTCATGGCTCAGTTTATCCGATGGTGGTGAGAATGCAGCCCCTAGGGGAAAGACCATGAACCGCAGAAGGCGGGCGGCGATAGCGCTCCCGGGGAAGTTATCCAGCAAGCCCTCGAATGCCTGTTGCATGCGGTAGAGCGCATCCTGGATCGACCAGTGCATCAATGGTAAATCGGCTGCGGGGCGGCCATCGTCTTCGAAGCGTTTCAGGGCAGCCGAGCATAAATAAAGCATGCTGAGAATATCGCCGAGGCGGGCAGATATTCTCTCTTTTCGTTTTAGCGCACCGCCCAGAGTCAGCAACGATATATCGGCGAGAAAAGCAAAAGCTGCCGAGAACCGGGTCAATTGACTGTAATAACGTTGCGTTTCGGGAGCCACACTGCCGGGAGCGCTTGCAAGCGTCCCACCGGTCAGCCCATGGAGGAAAGTACGCACACCATTGCTAAGCGTGTATGCCGCGTGGCCCGCCAGCGCTTTGTCGAAATTCTTGGAAGCGCGCACCGCGTTGCTGTCGTTCGCCGCGCCGATTTCCTTCAAGAGGTAAGGGTGACAACGTATTGCACCCTGGCCGAAAATGATCATATTGCGGGTGAGGATGTTCGCCCCCTCCACCGTTATGCTGACGGGGATTTGCTGATAGTTCCGCCCCAGGTAGTTGCTGGGTCCCAGGCAGATTCCCTTTCCCCCGTGCACATCCATCGCGTCGTTTATTGCCTGACGTCCGCGCTCGGTCAGATGGTATTTGACGATGGCCGAAATCACCGAAGGTTTTTCGCCCAGATCCACGGCTCCTGCTGTCATTACCCGTGCCGCATTCATTATGTAGGTGTTGCCGCCGATTCGGCTCAGCGCTTCTTCCACGCCTTCAAAGCGTCCGATCGGCGTCTTGAACTGCACCCGTACTCTGCCATACGCTCCGCTGGTGCGGGCAGCTAGCTTGGCCGCGCCGGTGCTGGTCGCGGGCAGCGATATCGACCGGCCCACTGCCAGGCAATTTACCAGCATGCGCCAGCCGTACCCCACCCCGTTACGCCCGCCGATCACCCAGTCCAGCGGGATGAAAACGTCCTTTCCGGAATTGGGACCATTCTGAAACGCGGCATCAAGCGGAAAGTGGCGGCGTCCGATCTTGATGCCAGGCGTATCTGTCGGAATGAGGGCCAGTGTAATGCCGAGGTCTTCCGGTCCGTCCAGCAGGCCTTCCGGATCGCGCAGCTTGAACGCAAGCCCGAGAAGCGTCGCCACAGGTCCCAAGGTAATGTAGCGTTTCTCCCAGGTGACGCGTATGCCGAGCACATGCTCGTCGCCGTTGAATTGGCCATAGCAGACGATGCCCGTATCCGGAATCGCGCCAGCGTCCGATCCCGCTTCCGGTCCGGTCAGGGCAAAACAGGGAACTTCCAGTCCCTGGGCCAGCCGTGGCAGATAATGATCTTTTTGCTCGTCCGTTCCGTACTGCAGCAGCAGCTCGGATGGTCCCAGTGAGTTCGGTACCATCACCGTGACTGCCGCTGTGCCGCTGCGCGAGCTGATCTTCATGACCACTTCCGAATGTGCCAGCGCGGAAAAACCTTGACCACCATATTTTTTCGGGATAATCATGCCGAAAAAACCGTTGGCCTTGATGAATTGCCACACGTGTGGGGGCAGATCATGCAACTCGCGCGTAATGGTCCATTCGTCGAGCATGCGGCACAACTCTTCAACCGGTCCGGCAAGAAAAGCCTTTTCCTGGGGGCTGAGTTTGGGCTTCGGGTAAGCGAGCAGTTTGTACCAGTTCGGACTTCCGCTGAACAGCTCCCCTTCCCACCATATGGTTCCTGCATCCAGCGCTTCCTGCTCGGTTTGAGATACCTGGGGCAGGATCTTGCGAAAAATCTTGAGCAACCGGTCAGAAATCAGCGCACGCCGCACGGGGGGAGCGAAAAGAATGACGCCGACAATCAGGAGCAGCGTCAGAAACAAAGAAGAGCTCAAGATAATTTCCCTGCGCAAATTTGCGTGGCTAACACCGCATTGCCTTATTGATCAGTTGTTCGCTGTAGCAGCCGCGCATTGGGAAAAATGCTGAATAGGTCCCGGCATGCCCCGAAAACTTATTTAACGGCCTCGTAAACTCATCTTATTGTCCACTTTCTTGATGCCTTCCACCATCCACGTGAGCATATTTACACGGTCCATCTGTGACTGATTGTCAACCGCACCGCTAAGCATAACCGTTCCATTATCCGCTTCGACCCCGATGTCCAGATGCCTGACCTCGGGGTCGGCCTTCAATGCGGATTTGATGGTGCTGGCGAGCGTATTGTCGTCCACTTGCGCCTTCTCTGGAGGCGTCTTCCACGACTCGTGCACCTTCTCCTCGGATTTTCCGCAAGCCGCGACCGATAAGGCGGCGATGAGGATCAGAGTCACTAATCCGAGTCTATCGTTCATCTTTTTCCCCCATCAGAATTGTTAAAACACAACCGAGCCCATCAGTGCAATTATGAAACCATGGCGGCTTTTAGGCCAGCGTTCAAGAGATGCTCGCATACCTGTTCGGTCAGATTTTCGGCTATGCAGTCGAATTCGCGTATGCCGGTCATTGCGCGAAGCCAGGTGAGCTGACGCTTAGCCAATTGCCGCGTGGCCGCCAACGCTTTTTCCCGGGCTGTTACGGCATCGATTTTTTTGTCGAGATACATCAGCATTTGCCGGTAACCCACGCAGCGCATCGAAGGGCTTCCCTCGTTGAGATAGAATTTATCACGGATCGCGTTTACCTCATCGATCAATCCCAGCTTGAGCATTTCATCAAACCGCCGGGCGATGCGTTGATGTAGCGCCGCACGGTCGGCGGGGATAAGCCCTATCCTGATCACATGATAGGGAAAATGAACAGTTTTGGGTTTCTGAAGGATTTCAGACATGGGTCGGTCGGTAAGGTAGCATACCTCCAGTGCGCGTTGTATACGCTGGCTGTCGCTAGGCTTGATGCGCGCCGCGCTGGCCGGGTCAAGCAAAGCCAGCTCCTGATGCATCCTGGGCCAGCCTTTTTCTCCAGCTTTGGCTTCGATGGCTGCGCGTAAGCTGCTGTTAGCGGACGGGAGCGGCGAGAGACCGTCCAGCAGTGTCTTGAAATAGAGCATGGTGCCGCCGGCAAGTAACGGAATATTGCCGCGTTCAGTAATTTCGCCCATTGCGCGCAGCGCATCATCGAGAAATTGCGCAGCGGAATAGCACTCGTTCGGATCGATCAAGTTGATAAGATGGTGCGGGACCACGGCCAGCGACCTCCAGCCGGGCTTGGCCGTGCCGATATCCATGTGCCGATAGACTTGCGCGGAATCCACGCTCACGATTTCCACCGGCAGCAACCGCGCGATTGCCACAGCGACATGGCTTTTTCCGCTTGCGGTGGGTCCCATCAAAAAAATCGCGGGTGGATGATCCGATAACTCCGGTCGTTGGATTTTTGGGCTTTGCTCTGTCATGAGTAGGGCGAAGGCGCTGTCCGGATTGAGTGCCCGGTTTATTTATTTCTTGAAACTTTGGACTGTCGAGAGACACGCCTTATACGTCATCAAGTCATTAAACGCCCGAAGCGAGGAAATGGCAAGTGCCGGTTTTTTCGTTTAGAATCGCGTATTTCCGCCCCGTCGTGCTTTCCCGCGCCGGCTTATCAACATTTTCTTTCCTCCTTCCATGATCCTCGTTTTAAGTCCGGACACCCGGCCTGAAAGTTCCGAGTATAAGCAGTTGCTGACGCATCTCGCCAACCTGCCGGGTATTTCCACGCGTGTGCACACCGAAGTCGGCAGTGAGCAAACGCTTACAGAGGTATATTTGATTGGAAATACCAAACCGCTGCCGATCGAGGACATGCAAAGCCTCCCCTGCGTCGAGCGGGTCGTCAGGATTTCTGAGGAATATCGCGTTCTTGGCCGGCACAAGAATGATAACAGAGCCACTTACTTCGACTATAACGGCGTGCGTTTCGGGCAGGATACACTGAACATTTTTGCCGGATTATGCGCCGTGGATACGTTGGAGCATGTCGAGTTGATGATGCAGGCACTGCGCGATAACGGACAGATATGTACCCGCATGGGCGCGTATAAGCCGCGCACCAGCCCGTACTCGTTTCAAGGACACGGCAAGGCTTGTCTGCCTTATGTATTTGAGCTGGCGGGCAAGTACGGGATCAAGGTGATTGCCATGGAAATCACCCACGAATCCCATCTCGAGGAGATTTGCGAGGCGCTTTATGTGACCGGCAACCCCACCGGTATCATGCTGCAGATCGGCACGCGCAACACGCAAAATTTCGAACTGCTCAAAATCGTGGGTCGCCAGCAGGAGTTCCCGGTATTGATCAAGCGCGGTTTCGGCATAACCCTGGATGAGTCACTCAACGCCGCGGAATATCTGGCTTCCGAAGGAAATCGTAAAGTCGTCTTTGGTCTGCGCGGCATGAAAACCAATATGGGCGATCCTCATCGCAATTTCGTTGACTTTGCCCATGTGCCCGTGGTGAAGCGTTTGACCCGGATGCCGGTTTGCATTGATCCATCTCATTCGGTGGGTCTGCGGGCGACGTCTCCGGATGGCATACTCGATATTATGCATGCGACTGCCCAAGGCATTATTGCCGGCGCCAATATGGTCTTGGTGGATTTCCACCCGGTTCCCGGCAAGGCGCTCGTGGATGGACCTCAAGCGCTGCTAATCAAAGAGCTCCCGCTTTTTCTGGAAGACGTTCGCATCGCTCGCCAGGCTTACGAGCAACGTGCCGCTCTGGCTGAACATTATCGTGATGCGTAGTCTTATTTTGTTTTATCGGTAAAACGGTAAAGTCGCGATCTTGCGATTATCTTCTCCGGGACAGGTGCCCGCCGTTCATGCGCCTCAATAAGATTCGGTGTAGTGTTTTATTGCTTCTGTTCGTGTTTTCCGGATCCCTCCCGGCATCGACGACAAATGTTCGGGGGGATGTTACAGATGACGCCGCCGGACCGGCAGCGCGGACGGTTGCCCCGCTCGAATTGATTGACGATCGCGGGCGCGGTGTCCGTCTGAACCATTTCGCCAATCGTATTGTATCGCTCTCCCCGAATATTACGGAGCTGGTTTTCTCCGCCGGGGCCGGCAGCAAACTGGTGGGTGCCAGTCGTTACAGCGATTATCCCGAGGAGGCAAAAACAGTTCAGGAAATCGGGGATGCGTCCGGTCTGGACTTCGAAAGAATTCTCGCGCTAAAGCCTGATCTGGTGATTGCATGGCGCAGCGGTAACAGCGCCGCGGATATCGGCAAGCTCGAAAAACTGGGTCTCCCCGTATTCGCAGCCGAGGCAGTCCGGCTCGAGGATATTCCCCGTCTGCTGCGCGCAACCGGGAAGCTTGCGGGCACATCCTGGCTAGCCGAATCAGCGGCGAGGGCGTATGAAGAGGAATTGCAGCAGATTAAGCATCGTTATGACACGCATCATAAAATAAGCGTGTTCCATTTAATCTGGGATCAACCGCTCATGACCACAAATGCCAACCATATGGCGAGCGATATCATCAATATATGTGGCGGCGTCAATATGTTTGCGTCCGCGCCTTCCCTGACGCAAGCCGTGTCCGAGGAAGATCTTCTCGTGGCCGATCCTGACGCCATCATCAGCAGTACCTCGCTTGAACCCGCCGAAACTGGACTGCGCTCCCGATCGCAACGCTTCTCTCAAATGAGTGCCGTCAGAAACAATCATATATTTTTTGTGCACCCCGATCTCATCAATCGGCAGACTGTTCGCACGCTGGTAGCCGCAAAAACGGTTTGCGCACAGCTGGAAAGCGTCCGGTCAGGTCGGGAAAAGGAACCGACCCGGCCTGTACCCGGAACTGGTTAGTAGATTCCTTGTCATCTCTAGATCGGCTGAGTTCAAATGCCGCGGATGTGAAAAGGGGAGAGTTCACTTGAGTAAATATATGAATAGTCTAGAATAACGGTCCAACGCGTTTTGCCGTGAATTAGCCCTACACGCGGGACTGCGAAGAGCCCCGCAAGGACGGGAGGCGTGCTCCGGGTGATGGACAGACCGGGCGCGACATTGTGCCTGAACTAAATGGTTTTTATGGAGAATGAACAATGATCAAGGTATTGCTTGCGAATCCCCGCGGTTTCTGCGCCGGGGTGGACCGCGCGATTGAAATCGTCGAGCGGGCGCTGAGTATGCACGGAGCGCCGATCTATGTGCGCCACGAAGTGGTGCATAACCGGTTCGTCGTAGAGAATCTGGAGAAGAAAGGGGCGGTGTTCGTAGAAAACCTCGATGAAGTGCCGGTCGGCAGCATACTGATCTTCAGTGCGCACGGCGTATCCCACGAGGTGCGGCGCGAAGCGGAGGCGCAACAGTTTAAGGTATTCGATGCCACCTGCCCGCTGGTGACAAAAGTTCATATCGAAGTCGCGAAAATGCGCGAGCAGGGACGGGAAATCATCATGATTGGTCACGCCGGACATCCTGAGGTGGAAGGCACGATGGGACAGGCTGAAGGAGACGGGCCCTGTATGTATCTGGTGGAAACCGAAGAGGACGTCGAAAATTTGCAAGTGAAAGACCCGAGCCATCTGGCCTACGTTACCCAAACGACGTTGTCGGTGGACGACGCGACGCGCGTTATCAAGGCGCTGAAGAAGCGGTTTCCAAAAATTACCGGCCCAAAAAAGGACGATATTTGCTACGCGACGCAGAATCGGCAGGATGCCGTAAAAATGATGGTAAAGCAGTGCGATCTTGTCATCGTAGTCGGCTCGCCTAATAGTTCCAATTCCAATCGCTTGTGCGAAGTTGCCAGAAATGCCGGGGTTGACGCATATATGATAGACCGGGCCGAACAACTGCTGGAGACGTGGCTGGAAGGAAAAGACCGGATCGGCATTACCGCTGGGGCTTCCGCACCGGAAGTGCTCGTGCAGGAGGTGATCGCGCGTCTCAGGCAGATAGGAGCGGGGCAGGCTGGCAGGGAAGTCATGGTCGAAGAACTGAGCGGCGTGGTTGAGTCGGTAGTATTTCCGTTGCCTAAGAATTGATCAGATGATTCTCACTGCTTCACCCCGGTAATATCCGAGCCTCAGCTGTTGTGGTTCGCCATCGGGTTTACAATCAACCGCTACCCGCTATAAAACTGGTCGCTGGCCTCTGCAATTGGGCTGCCTGATTGCAGCAGGGAGCCTCCATCAGATTTTTCCACCTCTGTCCCAGTAAAATCATGGGTCGAAGTTGCGGCAAATTGGAAACCGGCTGGGCTTTGGTCGCACGTCTGTTACGCGACCTGATCCGCATCCGAATTAATTAACTGTTCAATCGCCCTGGCAATAAGCCGTTGTAATCGATGCAGCACATACTGGAGAAGGCTAAAAATATTCGTCTGGTCGTTTTTGACGTGGACGGGGTACTTACCGACGGAAGCCTGTACCTTACGGACGGCGGCGAGGAGATAAAGGCATTCAATAGCCAGGATGGCCACGGCCTTAAGATGCTGAGGGCGAGCGGAGTTAATATCGCGCTCATCACCGGTAGGCAATCGCGGTGCGTCGACCTGAAGGCCAAGGATTGGGGCGTTACCATCGTTTACCAGGGCGCGAAAAGCAAGCTGCCCGTATTCGAGGCGATGCTTAAGGATCACGGGATGGACGCCTCCGCCTGCGCCTATGTGGGAGATGATTTGATAGACTTGCCGGTGATGTTGCGTTGCGGTCTTTCCATTACAGTGCCGGCCGCGCCGGCTTTTGTGAAAAAGCATGCGCATCATGTTACCCGTCTGGAAGGTGGCCGGGGCGCTGTACGCGAGATTTGTGAATTGATTATGCACGCGCAGCAGACCCTGGATGCCCAATTGGCGGCCTATCTTAAATGATCAATCGCCTGCCTTCCTGGCTCCTCGTCGTTATTCTCGCCTTGCTCGTAATATTGCCGTTCTGGCTGAATCAATCGCCGCGTGCAATTTCCCCTTCGCAGAACAATCAACCGAGCCGAACGCCTGACTATGTGGTGGAAAACTTTTCCGCTATTCGAATGGATGAGAGCGGCGTTGGACGTCATGTCCTGCTCGGGAAGAAAATGGTGCATTACCCGGACGATGACTCCACTGATCTTGAGCAGCCGCGCTTGATCAATACCGAGCCGGGAAAACCGGCAATGCAAGTGAAGGCGGACGAAGCGAAAATGACAAGCAGTGGCGAAGATATTTATCTGAGCGGCAACGTCATGGTAGTGCGAAATGGAGGTAAGGGCCGCGGCGAGACAAGCATGACTACGAGCTTGCTCCATGTTATCCCGGATGACGATATTGCCAGAACGGACAAGCCCGTCGTTATTACCGAAACAAACGCGGTGATCAGAGCAGTTGGCATGGAGATGAGTAACCGCACGGGTATCACACAGCTATTGTCGCAGGTTAAGGTTGTTCATGACAAACGACGATAGGAAAGGTGAGGCGCAAGGCCCGGCGCGAGGCGGGCGATTCGCGGGGTGGCCCTCGCGATGGAAAATCCATGGCTTGCGTTCAAGTTGCGTGGGGTATTTACTCGGCATGGCCCTTGCCGGGCCCGTTCTGGCTGAAAGGGCTGACCGCGATCGGCCCGTTCATCTGGAAGCCGACCGGGCGACTGTACAGGATGCCAACAAACTCGCGACCTTCACCGGCAACGTAGTGCTCACTCAGGGAACCTTGGTCATTCGCGCTGACAAGATGACGGTGAAAGAAGACGCCAACGGGTTCCAGCACGCCACTGCGTTCGGCAACCTTGCCACCTTTCGCCAAAAGCGCGACGGCAAGGATGAGTATGTGGAGGGGTGGAGTGAACGAATGGAATATGACGGCAAGGCCGACAAGGTGCAGCTATTCAAGAAAGCGAGATTACGACGCGGGCAGGATGAGGTTCATGGAGATTACATTTCCTATGATGCTGTCAATGAATTCTTCCAGGTAAACGGTAGTGGCGAAACAAGTACTCAAACTCATTCCGAAGGAAGGGTAAGGGCCGTGATTCAACCGAAGAAAAAACCGGATGCTGAGAGTCGATGAAGTCGAACGCCGACGTGCTGGAAAATGAGCGAATTCAGAGCCGATAATTTAAAAAAAACCTATAAGTCCCGAACGGTGGTGCAGGATGTTTCGATTTCCGTCAATAGCGGCGAAGTCGTAGGCCTGCTCGGACCCAACGGCGCGGGCAAGACCACGTGTTTCTATATGATGGTCGGTTTAGTCCCGCTCGATGGGGGTAACATCCATCTCGACGAACTCGATCTTAGCCAGATGCCGATGCATCAGCGGGCACGCCTGGGGCTGAGTTACCTGCCTCAGGAGGCATCCATATTTCGGCGCCTTTCGGTGGCCGACAATATTCGTGCGGTGCTGGAATTGAAGAATTACCCGCCCGGTGAAATGCACCAGCATCTTGACGATCTGTTGCATGATCTTCATATCACTCACATCCGTACCAACCCAGCCATTAGTTTGTCGGGTGGGGAGCGCCGCCGCGTCGAAATTGCGCGGGCGCTCGCAACCGAGCCGCGCTTCATTCTGCTGGATGAACCGTTTGCGGGGGTTGATCCAATCGCCGTGATTGATATTCAAAAAATTATCAGATTTCTCAAGGAACGTGACATCGGCATTCTCGTTACCGACCATAACGTGAGGGAAACGCTGGGTATTTGCGATCGAGCCTACATCATCAGCGAAGGTAAGGTGCTGGCGAGCGGCAGCCCCGATGAAATCATCTATAATGAAAGCGTAAGGAAAGTGTATTTGGGAGAGCATTTCCGGCTGTGAAGTAGGAGTTAGCCATACATACGAACCCGGTTTACCGGGTCCTGCCTATTATGAAACCCACTCTCCAGCTTAAGACGTCACAGCACTTAACGCTCACTCCGCAATTGCAGGAATCGATCAGGTTGCTGCAGCTGTCAACGCTGGAGCTGAACCAGGAAATTGAACGCCTGGCTCAGGAAAATCCCCTTCTGGAGCTCGACGACAGTGTCGGTAGCGGCATCGAGTATTTGGGCGCGCTCGAGGCCGGGGTAGAGCCCCTTTCGGCTGATCTGATGGAAATTCCGGAGGAAGGCGGCAGCAAATTGCTTTCCGAGGATAGTCTTGACTCAAAAAAAGAAGCGGGGGAAACGGACTGGCTCCCAGACGACAGCGGATCCCGCGGCATGCGGGACGATGACGACGAGCGTGATTTTCCACAACAGGCGGCAGAGCCTCAAAGTCTGCGCGAGCACCTCAACTCGCAGCTTAGCCTTAGTCAGATTCCTGAACGCGACAGGAAAATTGTCGGTTTACTGATCGACAGCCTCGACGACGATGGGTACCTTGCCCAGGACCTGGAAGAACTCGTTGACCTGTTGCCGCCCGAACTCGAGATAGACATCGATGACCTTCACATCGCCCGTGAACTATTACAACATCTCGATCCGGCCGGCGTGGGGGCCCGTAACCTGAGAGAATGCCTGGTGATGCAGCTGCAGGCTCTGCCGGAGGACACGCCATATCGTGATCAGGCCTTGCTGCTGGTCGGGAATCATCTTGAAAGCCTGGCGTCAAGAGACTTTTGCGCAATAAAAAAATTGCTGCATTGCGACGACGACTGCTTGCGTTCGATCCAGAATTTGATCACGCGCCTAAACCCCCGGCCCGGTATGGCATTCAGTTCCGCAGTGGCCCGCTATATTATTCCTGATGTGATTGTCACCAAAATCGGCGGCGTATGGGTCGCCAATCTTAATCCGGAAGCAATGCCTCGCCTCAGGATCAACCGGCTGTATGCGGACATCCTGAAACGCTATAGCGATGACTCTACGCGGCGGCTGGCAGGTCAACTCAATGAAGCAAAATGGCTTATCAAGAATGTCCTTCAGCGTTTCAGCACCATATTGAAGGTGTCGGCCGCTGTGGTTGAGCGACAGCAGCAGTTCTTCGAGCATGGGCCAGTAGCCATGCGACCGATGGTATTGCGCGAAATTGCGAGTACGCTCGACCTGCATGAATCCACCATTTCTCGTGTGACAACGCAGAAATTCATGCGTACGCCACGTGGTATATTCGAACTCAAGTATTTTTTTGGTAGTCACGTCGCAACCGATACGGGCGGAGTTTGTTCCGCGACCGCCATTCGCGCTTTGATAAAACAACTGATCAGTGCCGAGGAGGGAAAAAAACCGTTGAGCGACAGTCAAATTTCGGAAATTCTGGGCCAGCAGGGTATTATGGTTGCTCGTCGCACTGTGGCAAAATACCGGGAGTCCATGCACATCCCTCCGGTTAATCTTCGCAAGTCAGTTTAACTAACGCCCAAGGAGCCATAATGAACCTCAATCTTACCGGTCACCACGTTGAAATCACCCCTGCAATGCGGGACTATGTGACTTCAAAGCTGAGCAAAGTTACGCGCCACTTTGATCACGTTATCGATGTCAGCGTGATTCTGTCTGTAGAAAAACTCAGGCAAAAGGCTGAAGCCAATGTGCATGTGCGAGGCAAGGATATTTTTGTCGAGGCCGACGGCGCTGATATGTATGCTTCGATAGACAGTCTGGTTGACAAGCTTGATAGGCAGATACTCAGGCACAAGGAAAAGAATGCTGACCGCCGCAACAATGGCGGGTTGAAGAATCTGGAAGTGGAACAGCCTGAGGCCAATCCGGCTGATCCGGGATCGTAGTGGGTGGAGGGGAAAGTTCGCCCCGATTCCAGTTCATCTCGGAGGTGATCCATTAAATGTCGCAGATTACCGGCAGGCAACTTTTTGAGGACAAGGGACAAAAGCTGAATCTGGTGTGGGAGGCGGGTAGGGACGGGGGCGAGAGGAGTCTCGGCGATGATGCTATCGCCCGTTCTACGCAAGGGGTCATCGGTCATCTCAACTTCATTCATCCTAACTGGATACAGGTCCTGAGTCATACCGAGGCCGAATATCTGGACGGTCTCGACGCCGCGTCTCTGGACCAAAACATGCTGCGGCTTAGGCAAAGCAGCCTGTTTTGCATTATCGTGGCCGGCGGCGCTCCGGTGCCCGGTTCGATTAGAGCCCTTGCGGATTCCACCCGTACTCCCCTATTCTGCTCACCCTATTCCAGCCTCGAAGTGGTCTGGTTATTACGTCCGTATCTGGGCCGTGCGCTGGCGCCTTCCAGTAGCCTACACGGCGTGCTCTTGGACGTTCTCGGCTTGGGCGTAATGATTACCGGAGAAAGTGGTGTCGGGAAAAGCGAACTAGCGCTGGAACTTGTAAGCCGAGGGCATGGACTGGTCGCAGATGACGTCGTAGAACTTTATCGCATCGCGCCGGAGACGCTGGAAGGTCGGTGTCCGCCCATGCTGCGCGATTTTCTTGAAGTGCGCGGCTTGGGGATGCTGAATATTCGCACTATCTTCGGCGAAACCGCAGTGCGGCGGAAGAAGAATATGAAGCTCATTGTACACTTACAAAAACCCAGCAGCGCCGACTTTAATACAATGGAACGGCTCCCGATCAACGACGTTACCGAAAACATTCTGGAAGTCAATATCCGGAAGGTTATCATTCCCGTTGCCGCCGGCCGGAACCTGGCCGTACTGGTGGAGGCGGCTGTGCGCAATTACGTATTGCAACTACGAGGTATCGATAGCGCTCAAGAATTTCTCACCCGGCATCAACAGGAAATGGAGAACGGGCAAGACCAGCAGCAGGCAAAATATGAAACTTGAATTTTAGGGACAGATGGTTCTCATTTCCTGCGTTTTGAACAATGCAACTCATCGTCATTAGCGGCCTGTCCGGCTCGGGCAAGAGCATCGCGCTGACAGTTCTGGAGGATAGCGGCTATTACTGCGTGGACAATCTGCCAGCAAACCTGTTGCGGGAGGTGACGGTCTATTTAAGGGATTCGGGACACCCCCGCGTAGCGGTTAGCATTGACGCGCGGAGTCGCGATACGTTACCGCTGTTGCCGCAGCAATTGGCCGATTTGAGGCGGCAGGAAATGGAAGTGCATCTCTTGTTCCTTGAGGCCAAGACCGATACGCTGGTAAAGCGTTTTTCAGAAACGCGCCGCCGCCATCCGCTCAGCGATAATCGCTCGACCTTGCCTGAATGCATCGAACTGGAGCGCGAAATGCTGCGTGAAATTCGCGATCTCGCGAACTGCATCGATACGAGTGACTTGAGCGCCAGTTCATTGCGAACCTGGATTAGAGATTTCGTGGGGCTCGACCACGTGTGCCTGACTCTCCTGTTTCAATCATTCGGGTTCAAACATGGTGTGCCGCTGGATTCGGACATGGTATTCGACGTGCGTTGTTTGCCTAACCCGCACTACGAGGCATCGCTGCGTCCGCTTACGGGAAAAGATCGCGCTGTAATTGAATACCTGGATGCAAATGGCGAGGTCAACCGCATGTTCGAGGATATCAGGAAATTTGTGGACGACTGGTTGCCATGCTTCGTTCGCGACAATCGTAATTATCTGACCGTAGCCATTGGTTGTACCGGTGGCAGGCATCGCTCGGTATATTTTACCGAACGGCTTGCGCACCAGTTCAAGCCAAGCAATCAGGTTCTGGTGCGGCACCGGGAATTGGATGCTTAAAGTCGATTCTTGGGGCAGTTTTTCCTAATTGATGTGCTAGAACCAGATGAATGCTCCAAAAACTATCACGCTTGCTTACACCGGCGCATCCGGGATGCCCTACGGGGTGCGGCTGCTGGAATTATTGCTGGCCAGTGGTAATCGTGTATACCTACTGTATTCTCAGCCAGCCCAGATGGTGGCGCACCAGGAAATGCAATTTGTCCTGCCTTCTCGCGCAAAGGATGCGGAAGAGCTGTTCAGCCGTCGCTTTAATGCCGCCGAAGGACAGTTGCGGGTATTCGGACGGGAAGACTGGTCCGCGCCCGTGGCCTCAGGCTCAAACCCCCCCGATGCCATGGTGGTATGTCCTTGCACGATGGGAACACTGGCGGCAATCGCCGGGGGTTTGAGTCAAAAGCTCATCGAGCGCGCCGCGGATGTTATGCTTAAAGAAAAGCGCAAGCTTATTCTGGTTCCACGCGAAACGCCTTTTTCCTCAATTCACTTGGAAAACATGCTGAAGCTCGCACAAAGCGGGGCCGTCATTCTGCCTCCGAACCCCGGCTTTTATCATCACCCGCAAACGGTGGAGGATATGGTGGACTTTGTTGTTGCGCGGATACTTGATCATCTTGAGGTGGTGCATACGCTGATGGCCCGCTGGGGCGAGAACGAGAACCCATAAGTGAGCCCGCGAGAAGGCTCAGGCGGCATTCAGGTCGGCAATTCAATTCGATGTGCGGCGGACGGAACACGACGCGATGTTATCACCGGCCGGACTGTTCGCTGCCGAGCACACTCTCTGCCGCGCACGTCTCGGCCGAGATCAGTTCCAGGCCATTTATTGTTGAGCGATAAATTCCTGCCTCGGTCACGATAAAATCCATGGGAACGTCATGCGGCTGTGGATGCAATGTGTCCACGCGCAGTATTTCAAATGCCACTCCAATTGCAAGTGGACGGGGCGTGATTGCTACAAGGGTACGATCAAAATATCCGCTGCCGTACCCCAAGCGAAAGCCCTGCTTGTCAAAGCCGATCATGGGTATGACCATCGCGCGCACCGTCACCGGATCGGTGTTGTCGGGTACCGGAATATCGTAGGCACCGATTTTCATTGGCGCGTCCCGCCACCATTTGCGAAAATCCAGCGGTTCGTGTTTATTCACGACCTCGGGCAGTGCGAGTGTCGCGCCGCCTTCAGTAATAAAATCCATCAATGGGCGCGGATCGTATTCCCCCCGATGAGGCCAGCAGAACCCCACCACGGTGCTTTGCAAGGACGGAAAGCCCTTCTTGAGCAGGCCGGTGATCGCAGCGCTCCAGTCGCGGTATTCTTCCCTGGAAATTGACCCCCTGAGCTTTATCAATTCCGCCCGCTTTTCTCTTCGCCACTCCCTCCAGTTATCCATGTTTTTCGCCAGAACTCGATCGCAAATTCGTGAACAGTTTCCTCACCGGGGCGGGGATGGCTGACTGCAGCGCATCGTCAAGTGTTGTCCAGGTAGAGGTTCCTTCATGTTGTACTGTCGCAGAGGAAACCGAAATAACCTGAAGCAACTGGGGATAAATCCGTAGCCGGAAGTGAGTAAAAGTATGATCGAACGGCTGCATTTGCGCCTGAATCTGCGCCGGCATTCTGAGGTCCATTCCGAACCGGTGTTTGCAATGCTCTATGGTGTCTTCGCTGACAGCCATTTCGGGCAGACACCACATACCACCCCAGATCCCTTCGGGGGGGCGTTTTTCCAGGAAAATCTTTCCTGCATTCGTTAACACGAGCAGGACGGTTTCCCTCGAGGGGAGCGGCTTCCTCGGCCTTGGGGACGGCAGCTTGTCTACCAGATTGCCGCGAAACGCGACGCACTCCAGTTGCAGTGGGCATGACGCGCATTTCGGCTTGCTGCGCGTGCAAACGGTTGCACCCAGATCCATCAGCGCCTGGGTATAAGCCTCAACGCGCCCTTTAGTATTTTTCCCTGCTGTGCCATCCAATGGTGGCAGCAGTTCTTCCGCCTTCTGCCACAACAGCGTTTCGTTCTTTTTCTCGCCAGAATATCCTTCTATGCCGAAGCAGCGCGATAAAACACGTTTGACGTTGCCATCCAGTATCGCGCACCGCTCCCCATACGCGAATACGGCAATGGCCGCGGCGGTGGAACGTCCTATTCCCGGCAGCTTAAGGATCATGTCAGCGCTTGCCGGAAATTTTGCCTGATAATCCCGCACGATAAGACGTGCTGCCCGATGCAAATTTCTTCCACGCGAGTAATAGCCCAGCCCGCTCCATCGGGCCAATACTTCATCAAGAGATGCTTGGGCGAGGCTGCGGATATCGGGAAAGCTTTGCAGAAATCGCTGGTAGTAAGGGATAACCGTGCTGACCTGGGTCTGCTGCAACATGATTTCTGACAGCCATATCGCGTAGGGATCGCGGGTATTCTGCCACGGAAGGTTGTGGCGGCCGTGTTTTTCCTGCCAGCGGATCAGCTTTAAGTCGAAGGAATCCAAGCGGGTGCTCCAGCCTAGGTCGCCTAGTTGGACCGGATTGCGAGGCTCAGCCCGGATAACCTGGAGTTGGCCGTTTTCAACAGGCCTATCCGAATCGAACCCTCCAGGCTCAAATTATCCAGCGCCGATAGATCGAGCCATTGCTCGGATGCGTATGCGTTTCCCTTTTTTTCCAAATTTTCTCCCGGAGGTTGTGCTGGTGGCAGAAAGCGATCGAGATCCAATTGATCGATGTTTACATCAAAAATAAGACTGGGTTCGACGGCGGCAGAGGCCATTAATTTCGCTTTAATATTGGTGTCTGCGAACTGCCCGGTAAAATCCGCTTGGGCGTTTCGTGACTCCACATCAATAGCGACACTCCCCCGTAGCGCACCGTCAATGCCGGGGTTGGCCAGACCGGGGCCGCGCGCATGCATGACACCTTTAACCTCCGGAAGGTTCAACTGCCAAGTCGTGGGATTGGAGCTGAAGGGCGACTCCAGCATCGTATGGATGGTCCAATCATTTTTAACCGCTTCCAGCTCGACAAGCAAGGCGCCGCTCCGCAAGCCACTTACACTGGCCTCCAAGGCTGAGAGAGAGACCCGCGCGTTAACATTGAGTTTGCCCTCATGACCGCTCATCTCCGCCGCTACAGAGATTTTATCACCGCCCAATTTTTCATTCGCGAGGCTTAGCCGCGGCATGTAAAGTTTGATATCGAGGTTGCTCAGACCTCTTATTCCCGTGAGATTGATTGCCACATCGCTTGCCATAAACTCGGCGGTAACAGATTCGCTCGGAACACTGGCGACAAAATCACCCGTGCAATTCAACATAAATTGAGATATTCCCGGGAGTTGCCCCTTGCTTTCAAGGCGTACGCCCTGCACGGCGTAGTACTGCTTGTCGACATCAAGCGTCAAATCAAAAGCCAGCCTGGTGGCGAGATCAACCTCAGTTCCCTCGGAACGGCCGACCGCAAAGCCTAATTTAACCTTGCTGCGAACAGCACTAGCAGAGAGGCCGCGGGCACCCAGCCTGTCTGCTTCAACATTCAGGTCGGTAAACGCAAAATGTCTTCCGCTCTCCTCATCGCTAAAAGTAACCCTCGCTTTCTCCGTCGCCACACGCCCAACATTGAGTTTGAATTGTCCTGTTTCCTCGCTCTTGGCGATAAGATCGGCAATATTGATGCTGCCATCCTTTAACCGGATCAGATTGGCTTTCAGCCCCTTGATGAGAATCCCGTCCAGTTCCAGTTGTTTTCTCAGCAACGGCAACAAGGCGAGAGACACCAGAATACGCTCGGCAGAAGCGAATTCAACATTACTGTTACGTTCGCTGAGCGTAATTGGACCAAGTTCAATGCCGAGTCTGGGGAAGAGCGAGAGGGTAATATCGCCATCGAGCCTGAGCTCGCGCTGGTTCTTTTCCTTCACCAGTTCGGCGAGCAGAGGCTTGTAAGAATTTGGATCCAAAATAATAGCGAAATAGATGATAAGACCGAGCAGTAGAACCGTTACGAGAGCAATTACGATCAGGGCATACCTGAGGTAGCGGTTCATAGGCGGGACAAGATGGAGCGGGTGAAGGGAATCGAACCCTCGTCGTAAGCTTGGGAAGCTTCTGCTCTGCCATTGAGCTACACCCGCGATTCGGGCAGATTATACGACGAAATACCGAAGATTGGGCTGAGCCGTTACCCCGTGCAGCTCAAACGCGTCTCTTCACACGGTGCGCAGAATGCAGGCGGAAAGAGGCCGGATCCTCGACTATTAGACTTGTGCCCGCGTATAATTCATCTTCTGATCAGACTGTTTTAAAGCCGACCATGCCAGCTTCGCCAGTAACGTCGCCGTCTTCGCTGGATTTTAAATGATACAGCTCATTGTCAACGGTCAATCTCGATGCTTTCCCGCCGGCGAGGGGGGGGGCGCGCAGCACCACGATTCTAGTGGAGGGGTATTGAATATTACCCAGTTGCTGGAACACATGGGATTGCAAGGCAAGCGCATCGCGGTCGAGCGCAACGGTGAAATTATTCCGCGTAGCAAGTTTAGTCAGCCGATGCTTGTTGACGGCGACAGCCTGGAAATTGTCGTAGCGGTCGGTGGCGGATAAGGGGGCGGAAACAGTTTTGGACGACCTCATCGTAGCAGGCAAGGCGTATTCTTCCCGGCTCCTGGTAGGAACCGGGAAGTACAAGGACTTCTCCGAGACTCGCGCGGCGGTTGACGCCAGCGGTGCCGAAATCGTCACCGTGGCTATCCGCAGAACAAATCTGGGCCAAAATCCCGCTGAGCCCAATCTCCTGGATGTGCTGCCGCCCTCTCAATACACCTTATTGCCGAATACAGCCGGCTGCTACACGGTGGAGGACGCAGTGCGTACCTTACGTCTCGCACGCGAGTTGCTGGATGGTCACACGCTTGTAAAGCTGGAAGTTCTGGGGGACCCTAGGACGCTCTATCCAAACATGCTGGAAACCATCAAGGCGGCGGAAATCCTGATCAAGGAAGGCTTCCATGTAATGGTTTATACCTCGGACGATCCTATCGCCGCGAAACAACTGGAAGAAATCGGCTGCGTGGCGATAATGCCTCTCGCGTCCCTGATCGGTTCCGGCATGGGCATTTTGAATCCCTGGAACTTGCGAATCATCATTGAAAACGCTTCCGTCCCTATCATTGTCGATGCCGGTGTCGGCACAGCTTCGGATGCAGCTATCGCAATGGAGCTCGGCTGCGATGGCGTGCTGATGAACACCGCCATTGCTGCGGCGCGAAATCCGGTACTGATGGCTTCGGCCATGAAGAAAGCGGTAGAGGCAGGCCGCGAAGCCTATCTGGCGGGCCGCATGCCGAAGAAGCTGTACAGCGCGAGCCCCAGTTCGCCAGTAGACGGGACAATCGCCCCCAGTGGTCCTCACGCAGACAAAGACGAGTCAGTCTAGTCGCCCTGTTTCTCCCCCCTATTCCCCGCGCATCCCACGATGACAGAGCATCGCCCCATCCGTAGCTTTGTCCTTCGCCAGGGCCGCGTCTCCAATGCTCAGCGCAAAGCCTTGGAAACATTGATGCCGGAATACGGCATTTCGTTTAGAACAGGCCTGCTCGATTTTGAGCATATCTTCGGCAGAAGCGCTCCCACTTTTCTGGAGATCGGTTTCGGAATGGGGGAAACGACCGCCGCTATCGCAAGAGAGCATCCGCAGCATGACTACCTTGCCGTTGAAGTCCATTCGCCCGGCGTCGGCAGCCTGCTCAAGCAGACAAAAGAACTCGGGTTAACCAATATTCGCGTCCTTCAGCGTGACGTCGTCCAGTTGCTGCAGCACGGTCTGCCGCCTGAGTCTCTGGCTGGCGTTCATATTTTTTTTCCCGACCCGTGGCCCAAGGCGCGGCACCACAAACGGCGGCTGATACAGCCGGCATTCGTTGCTCTGCTATGCCGTCATCTGAAGCCCGGCGGTTATATTCATGCCGCGACCGACTGGCAAGAGTATGCCGAGCAGATACTGGCGGTCTTCGCAGATGAAACGCAGCTCGTCAACACCGCCATTGATTATGCGCCCCGCCCGGCGTACCGGCCTTTAACCAAATTTGAACAGCGCGGTTTGCGATTGGGGCACGGTGTATGGGATGTGGTATTTAGGAAAAAGTGAGGAAATGAGTAGGGGAGTGCATCCTTATTCCTTTCTTTTTTCCGGCAAGAAGATTTGCAGCAGGTCGTTCAGGAAACGCCTGCCGAGGAGGGTGGGCACGACGCGTTGGTAATCGCGCGTAATGAGTTCCCGGTTTTCTGCCTCGTCAAGTTGGCGCTGAATGCTGGTGATGGGAAGCCCGGTGCGCTCCACAAATGTTTCTGTGGTAAAGCCTCCTGTGAGGCGTAG
The DNA here is from genome assembly GCF_033095785.1 of Nitrosospira sp. Is2. Lineage (GTDB taxonomy): Bacteria > Pseudomonadota > Gammaproteobacteria > Burkholderiales > Nitrosomonadaceae > Nitrosospira. Next base: position 1,767,601 of record NZ_CP137134.1, read on the forward strand.
CGCGTTCATCATGAATTCAAATGCCCTGTCATTGCGCCCGACTTCATGTTGTTCCATGAGAGCCGGACCCGCATCGACGGTACGCGCAAGCGTATTCTCAAGATATTCTTTCGGTTGCCTATAGCGTATCTGACGCAGGATCTTGTCGCGGTAGCTTATTTTACTGTGCGCCCCCGCACCTATTCCCAGATAATCACCAAATAGCCAGTAGTTCATATTATGGCGGGCTTCCTGTCCTGGCTGAGCGAAAGCGGAAGTCTCGTAGTTCCCGTACCCGCCACTCGCCAGCGTTTGCTCGATCATAAGCTGCATTTCAGCCGCGAGATCGTCATCGGGCAGCGGCGGCGGATAGCGGTGAAATAATGTATTGGGCTCCAGCGTCAAATGATAGGCAGAGATATGTGTAACACCGCTTGCGACGGCAGTCTCGATGTCCTTGCGCGCGTCCTCCAGCGTCTGATCCGGCAATCCATACATCAGATCCAGATTCACATTGTCAAAATTTCTTTGAGCAATCTCGATCGCTCGGCGGGCATCGTTATCGTCGTGTATGCGCCCCAGCGATCGAAGATGCGCGCGATTGAAACTCTGGATTCCAACTGATAGGCGATTGATCCCTGCAGCGCGGAAATCCGCGAACTTCTGCATTTCGAAGGTTCCCGGATTGGCTTCGAGCGTGACCTCCGCGAGAAGCTCAAGCGGAAGCAACGCCCTTACAGCGGAGAGGATGGTTTCGATGGATTGGGCCCTAAACAGGCTAGGCGTGCCGCCGCCAAAGAATACGCTGACTACCTGGCGTCCCCATACTTGGGGCACCGCTGTTTCTAGATCGTGGACAAGTGCGGCGACATACTCAGCCTCGGGCATGTCCTTCCCCTCGGGGCGCACTTCATGAGAGTTGAAATCGCAATAGGGGCATTTTTTAACACACCAGGGAATATGGATGTAGAGACTCAGCGGTGGTAAAGACCCTAGCCTCGGCGCTTGGGAGCCCATTATGAGCGCGGGGGAAATAGTGGTCGTCATGATCCAACCCGGAGATAACAAGAAGACATAAAAGGAGCAGTGGCTTCAACCAGCAATAAGTATCGGCTCCTTATTCTTTTACTCAAAAAGCGTTTTCCGCGAGTCGCGCCAGGAGTCGTGCCAGCGCTTGCCCTCGATGACTGATTCGATTTTTCTGATCCATCGGAAGTTCCGCTGCGGTTTTCCCCAGATCGGGAAGAAAAAAATAAGGATCGTAACCGAATCCGCCTTCGCCACGCCTATCCGAAACGATTTGGCCGTGCCAGATGCCGTCCGCGATGACCGGTTGAGGGTCATCCGCGTTGCGCAGCAACACAATGACGCAATAATAGTGCGCCCTGCGGTCAGCTAGATTTGCAAGTGCGTCGATGAGTTTGCGGTTGTTGCGCTCGTCCGATTTTGGTTCGCCTGCATACCGCGCCGACAGGACCCCTGGCTCACCATTCAGAGCATTCACGCAGATGCCGGAATCGTCGGCCAAAGAACGTAGGCCGGTCCGTTCACACGCGTGACGGGCCTTGACGATGGCATTTTCGATAAAAGTGCGATGGGGTTCGTCGACCTCAGGGACCTTGAAGTCTGATTGCGGCAACACCTCGAACCCCAGCGGTCCCAGCAAGTGGCTGATTTCACGAATTTTGCCAGTATTATTACTGGCGATGACAAGTTTCTGCAAATCGGATGCTCTCATCCGGCTAGTGCCGCTTTCTGAATCCGAATCAGTTCCCGTATTCCCTGCTGCGCCAGGTCCACCATGTCGTCCAATTCCTCCCGGCTGAACGCAGCGCCTTCTGCAGTACCCTGCATTTCCACGAGGCCGAGGTCACCATTCATCACCACATTCATGTCTGTATCGCAGCGTGAGTCCTCAAGGTAATCCAGGTCGAGCACCGGCACGCCCTCATATACGCCTACCGATACAGCGGCAACATGAGCGCGTATGGGGGTCGCTTCAAGCACTTGTCGACGCAACAGCGTTTCAACTGCATCATGCACCGCAACAAACGCACCGGTAATGCTGGCTGTGCGGGTACCTCCATCGGCCTGGATCACATCGCAGTCGACCTGGATCGTGCGCTCTCCCAGTTTACTGAGATCCATTACCGAACGCAGCGCTCGTCCGATCAGGCGTTGAATCTCCATGGTGCGGCCAGACTGCTTGCCCTTGGCCGCCTCGCGCTGCATCCGTTCGCCGGTGGAACGAGGCAGCATGCCGTACTCCGCAGTAAGCCAGCCCTGTCTCTTGTCGCGGAGAAATGGAGGCACTTTTTCATCAATGCTGGCCGTGCAGAGTATCCTGGTGTCGCCGCACTCTATGAGCACGGAGCCTTCCGCATGCTTGGTGTAGTGCCGCGTGACTTTGACTGGGCGAAGTTCCGCTGGGGCACGATTGCTTGGGCGCATGATATTTGATCGATCTTGGAGGATAAAAACGCGGCGTATCTCGCCGTGCAAGGAGGCTGAAAACTCGCCATCGCCATCGCCGACGCCGCTGAGCGCCAGCGTTGTGCAACGTCAAGATAAGAATCCGTTTTGCAAACCCAGGGCATTCGATATGCGATAATCCCCCTGGATATTATTTTACCGCATTAAGGACCTGCCAGTGAATGAGTTAGCCGCGATCTACAGCATGACCGGCTATGCCGTAGTCACCAGGGAGTTGCCTCAGGGTTCCCTGAATCTGGAGCTGCGTTCCCTCAACAACCGCTATCTCGACATCCAGTTCCGCCTGCCGGACGAACTCCGGATGTTGGAAGGCTCAATGCGTGAGTTGCTGGTAGCCCGGTTGAATCGAGGAAAGATCGAGTGCCGTGTAAACTTTTTATCATCTGTCAGCACCGAAAATCTCCAGCATATCAACAGCGATTTATTGCATAAGCTTTTGAAGTTGAATCAGGTCGTTCGGGCAACCCTGCCTGATGCCGGTAGCCTCGATGTGGCGGATGTTCTCCGCTGGCCGGGAATGCTGGGCTCCGCAGCGCTGCCTGTGGCAGACCTGTCCGGTCCGTGCATGGAGTTGCTGGGCACTGGTTTGGACGAGCTGGCGGCAGCGCGGGCGCGAGAGGGTGAGAAACTCAAGCTCATACTGCTTGAACGATTGGCGCGGATACGCCGTCTGGCGGCCGAAGCAGTTCCGCGTATTCCCGTCTTGATCACGGCGTTTCAGGAAAAGCTCAAGGCTCGGCTGTGCGAAGCCATGATTAGTTGCGATGACGACCGCATTCGCCAGGAATTGACATTATTTGCCAGCAAAATTGACGTAGACGAGGAATTGTCGCGCCTTCAGACTCACCTGGACGAAGTAGAACGGGTATTAAGCAAAGGGGGCGCAATCGGCAAGCGGCTTGATTTCCTGATGCAAGAGCTTAATCGCGAAGCTAACACGATCGGGTCAAAATCGGTGGACGCAGAAGTGTCGAAAATGTGCGTTGAGCTAAAAGTCCTGATTGAGCAGATGCGGGAGCAGGTGCAGAATCTTGAGTGACATTTCACTCAGAACCATTGCGTCCTCGGGTTCCAGCACGACCCTCTACTGAACATCTATGGGCTCGGAGACGATTCCTTAATGGACGATGGGGAGGCGTGCTCCTCGGATTCCGGAGCCCCCTTTCCTCTCCGCCCAATCCGTTTACTATGCCGCTGCAAATTGCTATTTAACTGGGAAATGATGTCTGACGCCACATTAATTATCTGGCTTGAGCCGAAGCCCGTGCGTGTCATTTCCTTATAGAAGGATTTGGCCACGATTTTTGCTATTTGATCGGGGTTATGCAAAACGCTTGTCAATGGGCTGCCGATGTTTTGTTGCGCCTCCTGTATGAGCGCCATCTGTGCGAAACGGGAATTCAGAATACTCTGAAGTTGCAATGTCTGAATCGATTTACCAATAAACATGGCGACGACATCCAGCAAATTCAGGTCACCCGGCCTGAATGATTTTCCGTTTTCGCAATCCGTCACGTTGACCACGCCCACAATCCCGGCATCGATTCTTATTGGTGAGCACAACAGGCTCTTAGGTGAATCGTTGGCGCGGCGTGCCCCGCCGGCGAACCGCGATTCGTGTATGTTCTCGATAAAAAGGGATTTTCCCGTGGCAACTACATGCCCGGCAATACCCTCTCCCTTACGCACCGATTCCTTGTATGCAGCTGCTGCCAGCGGGCCATAACTGCCACAAACTCTCATGCGCGGATTTTCAGGGTCGCCTTCATTCAAAAGCATGATCGAACAATGTTGAGCTTGCAGGATTTTAGCCGTCTTTTCCGCGAGCTGTAAAAGACTGTCGTCGAGACTGTCCGCTTCCAGAAAACCGGATATATCCTGAAGCCTGATGAGCTGATTTTCGACACCGTCGGTAACGTCCATTTCTTACCTCATCGGGCTCTGTTGCAAAAAAAGACAAACTAGAACTGTGGTCCTTGATCTGATTTATTATGCCGTGTAGATACCCAATTGCCTTTCAATGGATTTCCCATCGGTACCGCGGTGTGTGCTGATGGCAGGGAGTTCGGTCAGGTAGCCGCGGAAATCCGGGCCTAATTCGAGAAGGTAAAGCGCATTACCGTACGAAAGGGGTCCCCGTCGACGAAAAATAGATATTTAGTACAGCCCTCTGAGCCGGAGTCTCGATGGCAGGCCCAGTTGTTCATGGATAATTAACGGCCAAACTCGACACAGCTGGAGAATTTATTCGCGCGGGATATGAACGATCAAAGATGATTAGAACGTATGCTCGCCGATCCGTCGCTGAGCAATGCGGATGCTAGTGGGGTAAATAGCAACGTCAGCGTCCGGAAAGGAGTCCGGTAAGGCTCGGTTTGCCGAACCTGGCAGAGCACCCGCTCGCTGGCGCATCAATAAATGCTCATATTTTACTACTGGGGAGACTTGTTCAGGGTCCCTAGGATCAGTTGTGACAGGAGGCTGGTCAGCCTACGCCATCGTCACCTTTGCGGCCAACGCCTGGAGCTTCGCATCAAGTTCCCTGGCGGCCGCGAGCAGTGGTTCATTTGTCTCGACGGCCATTAGCGATGAGGGCCTTACATATGTCAGGCTGCTTTGATCCTGGTCCTCTTCAATCACGATGAGTTCCACCGGCGCGAAAAGACCCGCCGTCAAATCATGCCGCAACATAGTGATGGCTAGCACTGGGTTTCCGATTATGAAGCGCACTACCTTCTTTTGAATGCCGACTTTCTTTATCCAGGCACCATGATTCATCACGGCGAATAGGATAAAGCCACTGGGGCCCGCATGAGACTCCACTTCCGCCTTGTACGACTCCCAGCTTTCAAACTTTGCAGGAAGGTCGTCGATCATCAGTGGTTTTCCTCCGACGTCGGCCAGCAATGCGCGCACGACTTCGTCAAAACATTTCTTGCTGTCGAATCTGATGCGGGCGCCCTGGAAGGGGATTTCTTGCGGGCTGTCAGTTGTCATCGTCGTTCTCCCGCGGTTACGGCGCAATGATCATCGCCTTCCTCGGCAACAGCAATACGGTGAGCGTTGCGCTCTTCGATATGAGCAACGGGCGTGCGATCAATCAACAGGCTGAGGAGTTCCGGGCGACTATAGTGGCCGCGCGAATCCATTTTTCCCTTGCGCTTATCGATCAAGGAGAAATCAAGATCGGCGATCACCACGCCTTCACCGGAGCGCAGGGGCTCACCCATCAATTCGCCTTGCGGGGAGACGATCGCCGTAAAGCAGCCACTAGAGATCGGGCCGATGGGGCACCCCGTGTCCTGCATAATTTGAGCCTGTTGATCGGCATTCAACCAAGCGGTGGCGTTGACAACGAAGCAGCCGGACTCAAGTGCGTGTTGGCGGATGTTCACCTGGGTCTGTTCGGAGAAGATGTCGCCCCCGAACGATCCGGGATACATCGCGGAATGAATTTGCTCGCTATCAGCCATCAATGCGTAGCGGGCGAGCGGGTTGTAATGTTCCCAGCAAGCCAGTTGACCGATGCGACCGACTGCGCTGTCGACAACCCGCAGTCCGGAACCGTCGCCCTGCCCCCAGATCATGCGTTCATGGTAGGTCGGGGAAATCTTGCGGCGGCGCTGAATCAAGGATCCGTCAGCATTGAACAGCAACTGTGCGTTATAGAGGGTGCCACCATCGCGCTCATTTACGCCAATGGATACCACCATCCCGGCTTGCCTACAAGCTTCACCGATGGCGCGAGTAGCGGTCGAGGGTACGGTCACTGCTTGGTCAAGTAATCGGAGGTATTCCGTCTCCATCTCGAATGGCCGCTGTACAAAGGAGAAATAGGGGTAGTACGGTACCACCGCCTCTGGGAACGTGGCGAACTGGACGCTTTGGCGGCCAAGCTCGATAATCTTCTGTACGACTTTGCCCACCGTGCCTTCGCGGCTGTAAAGCACAGGGCTGATTTGTACCGCAGCGCCTTTTATGATGTTCATCGCAGAACCTTTTACGGTCAATTATGGAAAGCTGAGGGTGCCGTGCGTGGAGTCGACCAGGCCGTCTGTTCTCGGGAGCATCCGGCCAAGTTAAAACTCTCTCAACGCAGCCCGATCCAGCCCCGCAAGCCTTGAGAATCGTGTGCATTCTGTCGGACGTACTACACGAAGAACTTCTGACGCCCCGTATGAAATTTTTTCTGACCACAGGTCGACCGCTCTAACCCATCGGTGCAACTCAAAGCGGGCCTTTACTTTTCTAGTACTAGAGATGGAGCACCTTTTTCCTTAATTAGGAAAACAAGGAATTTTGCTGGCTTTGTTCTACTTGCGTTCCGGGAAACGGTGTGAATATCGTTGGGATCTTCATAATAGCTCTGGCCTGGCACCAGCGTGATTTCTTTTCCGCCTTTCACCTGCGTCACGATGGAACCTTCCAGTACGTAAAGAAACACCTGGGCATTGTGGCGGTGGACAGGGCTCGAATAGCCCGGCGGAAAGTCCACGGTGTACATCTCAACTTCCTTGCCGGAAACTCCTGCCAGATCCTTCGATATGAGCGGAGTGACAGTCTCCTGCGCCATCACGGGACGGGTTATGATCAGAGCGCCGGTTATGAGGAATGCCAGCAACAACATTGGTTTTGCAGACATATGCATTGCTCCTTCTAAGCGTATAGTGGTTTAGAATTGTGTGTGAGAAGACAAATCAATGGAGCTGGTCCTACTCGTTTGAACAGGGGCCCACGTTTGTAGGTGGAATATTCGCTGATTCTCGCGCTGCCAGTTCAACCGCCCGGCAGCACCCGGCATAGGTCTCATCAGATGTTTCCCTGCCTAATCTCGAATGAGGGCCTAGATCCGGTTGTACCAATCCAAGTATTGCATGATTTGATGCTCTAGCTTCAGCGGCTGAGTCACAGGCATGCAAATACACCTGCTCTTACTTCACCGACTTCCACAGGCGCTCGACGAACACTTTGTTCCTCCATACCCCGGCCATGCGGAACTTGCCCCCCTGTTCCTGAAGGCCTGCACAACCTCATGCGCGTGAACTGGTTGCCCTGATCGCTATTCACATCCTCCGGTTTCCTGCCAGGCAGGTTAAATAGTTGCATGTTTATATACAAGGCCCAATTTGACTGTAGTACAGAAAGAATTTTTTGCTAAATAAGGATTACGGTGGCTGGAATTAGAGCCAGCAAGGCCAAAGGTTTACGCACACGCTGTCATGGATAGTCGCAGCGGTGGTCGACTGAAGCCGTGTGGGCGTCAGTGCGTCGGCGTAAGAACAGGCTCGTCGCTGTTCTTTAACAGAAAGACCAGAAACTTCGCGGGCTTGGTGAGGCTGGCGTTGCGACCGATGGTGTGCACATCGTTCGGGCCTTCGTAGAAGGTCTGGCCGGCTGTCAGCGTCACCGGCTCTCCGCCCTGCACGCTCATCACAATCGAACCCTCCAGCAGTAGATGAAACCCCATGCGCATTGTGGCGATGCACGGGGTCGACGGCGCCAGGCGGATATTCAACGGTGAGCATCAGGGTTTCCTTGCCCGGATAATCGCCCAGCGCCTTGGTCATCGACGGCGTCACGCGCGCCGATATTGGCGCCTGCTCTGCGCCAGCAGTACCGGCTGCCAACAACAGCAGCACGGCGAGAGTTCTGAAAATAGTCATGGCTTGTTCCTCGTTGCTGGCCTGAGCGGCCGATGGGCCGTGGGTGAGTTCGGCGCGACGACGTACCCTCCCGCAGTCGCGCCGATGCATGATCAGCACAGACGGGATTTGTCCAAGCCCAATTCCTTGTCGTACGTGCCGGGCACTGCCTGGAAGCCCACGTTGACGCGATTCCAGGCGTTGATCGACATCACCAGGAAGGTCAGGTCGGACAATTCCTTCTCGGACAGCTGTGTCCGAACATGCTCGTAGACGTCATCCGGTACGCCGTGGGCGGGGAGCTGGGTCAGGATTTCAGTCATGCCAACGCGGCGCGCTCGCGCGGAACGAACAGTGTGGACTCGCGCCAAATCGCGATATGGTGCAGACGGAGCGGTCGTTCACCATGGATCGTGGCTTCCTTGACGTGCATGTCCAAGCAGAACGCGCAGCCGTTGATTTGCGATGCCCTGATATTCACCAGATCATGAATCGACTCCTCGATCGCGGAGTGCCTTAGGGCCGTGCTGAACTCGACGAATTTATTGAACAGCTCGGGTGATTGCTTCTGATACTCGATGCGCTGGGTCATGATGAATCCTCGATGGTGGACAAAGCCCTATCAAGGTGACTGGGTGTCGTCAGTCACCCGGGCCGGGACGGACGCGCCGCGGGACGCAGTCAAGATGTGAGTCGCTGCTGGCGACTGGCTGCATGAAGGCGGATGACAGACAAACCACGTCGATCTCCATGCTTTCTCTCCTATAGGTTTAAACAAATATTTCTATAGTTCCAATTCTCTTTGAAGGACTACTACAGCCACTTCCCAGCCACTTCCTGATCTATCTATAGCACAAAACTCCAGATTTTCTTTCTGGTGGCATTCCAAAGCTGGGTGTCAAGGCTTCGACATCGTGATGCGCTTAGACGGGCGAGTGCAGACGTCTGCAATTTCAGTCGTTGCCGTTACGGGACGTTCGCGTCGTGAATTTATAAGGTATCCGGATGAGGGATAACGCCTTTATTAAATCTGTCGTGGCAGAGTTCGAAGTCGCTCGATAAACATTAGTAGCGATAGATTCAATACCAGAATGCAGAAGATGAGGAATCGTGAACTCGCCGACGCCCAGAAAGAGTTGCTGGCGCATTCCTGCAGGAATACTCATCTGGGCGTTTATAGCGACCCTCTGCATGTTTTATATGGCATAGCCAGCGATCAAGGCAATTGGATGTGTACCCAAGTGTGTACCCATAGAGAATAATTGATGTGGAAACGCCAGCGTTCATGCGCTTTGTAGCCCTATAGTTCGGATTCAGATGCAAGCTTGAGTAGCCCTCAGCTGAATTCAAAGCGAAGGGTCGAAACAGGGTTTTAGGAGATGGTGTTGGGCCTAGTGGACTTGCTACAGCATGATAAAGCTTGAAGAGGCGTATCCTCGTCCCCATCTGCTTGTTAATTACATCCAGATAAGGAACACTCATGACCGATTCCCTTCACCTTGTCTGCCCGCACTGCCACGCGGTTAACCGCGTGCCCGCCAGCAGACTCGACCAGCGCCCGAACTGCGGCCACTGTCATCAGCCGTTATTCACCGGCCACCCAGTGGAATTGACCGCAAGCAATTTTACGAAATACCTTGATCGCCACGATATACCGGTCCTGGTCGATTTCTGGGCTCCGTGGTGCGGACCGTGCAAAATGATGGCTCCAGCCTATGTGCGAGCCGCGGCCATGCTGGAGCCGCGCGTTCGCTTGGCCAAAGTGAACACAGAAAACGAGCAAGCGCTGGGGGCGCAATATAACGTTCGCAGTATCCCGACCCTGATCCTGTTTAAAGGCGGGCAAGAAATAGCGCGACAGGCAGGAGCAATGACCGCTCAGGATATTGTCCATTGGGTAAACTCTCATTAGTTGAGGTTCGTCGAGTGCGCCCGAAGCTGTTACACTTCAGTCCTCCCAGCCTGCGTGCGCCCTAACCGGCCTAAGCCCGAAAGAGAAAGACGTAAGCCGGCGCTGTGCGGGGATTTTGGGCGAATTTCATTATGACCGCGACGCCGGGTAGTTTATATATCATCAGCGCCCCATCAGGGGCGGGAAAAACCAGTCTGGTTCGAGCACTGCTTCAAAGCGCGGTGGATCTCAGCCTGTCGGTTTCATACACCACGCGGCCGCCACGCCCCGAAGAAGTCGACGGACGTGATTACCACTTTGTCAGTCGTGAAGCTTTCGAGCAGAGGCTGAAGCAGGGGGAGTTCCTGGAAAGCGCTCAGGTTTACGGAAACTTATACGGCACCTCGAAAACATGGATCAATGACGCCTTAAGCGTGGGACGTGACATCCTGTTGGAAATTGACAGCCAGGGCGCCCGGCAAGTACGGCGGGTTTTTCCAGCATCAGTGGCGATCTTTGTCCTGCCGCCATCGCTCGAGGTATTGGAAGAGCGTTTGAGAAACCGGGCTCAGGATAGCCCTGAAGTGATCAGTCAGCGCCTGGCTTCGGCTCGTGACGAGATCAGTCATGTGGGAGAGTACGATTATGTTATTCTCAATGACATGCTCGACCATGCGTTGCATGATTTGAAATGCATCGTGCAGGCCGAACGCCTGAGTGTGGTGAAGCAGCTGGCCCGGCATCATTCCCTTCTTACCCAGCTAGGCTGATCACCGGGTTTATGATGCGAGAGCCGGGGAATACATCAGGTCATCTTGTTGCTCGGTACATATGTACCGATAAAGGTTGCCGTTATTCACATACGCATTCTATACTTCCATTTCTATAAGTAGGGGCAAGACCATGGCTCGTATTACCGTTGACGATTGTTTAAAAAGAATTCCCAACCGTTTTGACATGACGCTGGTGGCAACCATTCGAGCGCGGCAGCTTTCGATTGGAGGAACACCAATGGTGGAGCCTGCGCGCGACAAGCCTACGGTTATAGCGTTGCGTGAGGTTGCCCAGGGAAGAATCGGGGTGGAAATCCTTTCAACAGGACCGCTTTGATCCAGGTCGGGCAAGCTTTGATGTCTGCTTGATTAGCTGTACATGATCAGAAGTATTGGTTTATCTCGACTCATGAGGACAACTGCGTTCTAGGAACTATACCCGGGTAAGACTTGAAGGAAATCACGATGCGAACACCAGGTTTGCCGAGTTCCTCCGATACTTTGCCCGAGGCAAGTTTCCTTTTTAGCGAACTGTCCAGCTATCTCAAGCGCGAGGACGTTTCCGAGCTTCAGAACGCCTATCTCTTCAGTCAAAGCGCCCATTCCGGGCAATTTCGCAAATCCGGCGAACCCTACATCTCTCACCCGCTGGCCGTCGCCAGCATACTCGGCAAGTTACGCCTTGATACCCAGACATTAGCCGCAGCGCTGCTTCATGACGTCATGGAGGATACTCACGTCTCTAAGGCCGAGATCAGTGATCGATTTGGCAAACCAGTCGCGGAACTGGTTGACGGCGTATCGAAGCTTGACAAGATCGAGTTTCAAACCCATGCGGATGCCCAGGCGGAAAACTTCCGCAAGATGCTTCTTGCGATGGCGCGCGATGTTCGGGTCATCCTCATCAAACTCGCCGATCGGCTGCATAACATGCGGACACTTGAGGCAATGCGTCCCGAAAAACGCCGCCGCATCGCGCGCGAGACCATGGAAATCTATGCTCCAATAGCGAATCGCCTCGGGCTCAACAATATCTATCACGAACTGCAGGATCTCAGCTTCCGCTATCTTTTTCCCACACGCTACAGGGTTCTGGCCAACGCAACCAAGGCGGCACGCGGGAATCGCCGCGAAATGGTCACGAAGATTCTTGACGCGATCAAGCAGCGCTTGAAAACATCCGGCCTTGACGCGGAGGTAAGCGGGCGCGAAAAACAGCTTTACAGTATCTATAAGAAGATGGCGGAGAAGCACCTCACGTTCTCCGAAGTTCTCGATATCTATGGCTTTCGAGTGATCGTCAAAGACGTGCCCTCTTGTTACATCGCGTTGGGCGCGTTACACAGTCTTTACAATCCGATCCCCGGGAAATTCAAAGACTACATTGCCATTCCCAAGGCAAATGGCTACCAGTCATTGCACAGCACGCTGTGGGGGCCCTATGGCACGCCGATCGAAGTGCAGATTCGCACGCCGGAAATGCATAGGATCGCTGAGGCGGGGGTTGCCTCGCACTGGCTGTATAAGAGTACCGACGCAGATCTGAACGATTTGCATATGAAGACCCATCAGTGGCTGCAAAGCCTGCTGGAAACGCTCAGCGACTCGACTGATTCCCTGGAGTTCCTGGAACACCTTAAAGTTGATCTGTTTCCTGGGGAGGTTTACGTATTTACGCCCCAAGGCAAGATATTGGCGTTGCCTAAAGATTCCACGGCCGTTGACTTCGCCTATGCGGTCCATACCGATATCGGGGACTGCTGTGTGGCCGCAAAAATAAATGGCGAGAGCGCGCCATTGCGCACCGTTCTCAGGAGCGGCGACCGGGTGGAGATCGTAACCGCGTCCCATGCGAAACCCAATCCCGCTTGGCTGAATTACGTGGTTACCGGGAAGGCCCGGTCGCATATCCGCCGTTTTCTTAAAACGATGCAATATGAAGAATCCGCCAGGCTGGGAGAACGTTTGCTCAACCAGGCACTAGGTTCGCTAAAGATAGATCTGCAAACCATCACTGCAGCGCAATGGGAGAAACTGGCCCGCGACAGCGGGGCAAAATCGAAGAAAGACTTGCTGGCCGACATGGGGTTGGGCAAGCACCTGCCCGCGGTTGTCGCGAGACGACTGATCATGCCCGGGGAATCAGCTGCTGGCGCGAGCGGGTCTGCCGACGTCATCACCATACTTGGCACCGAAGGTATGGCAGTGCAATTCGCCAAGTGTTGCCGGCCGATTCCGGAAGATCCCGTTGTCGGCTTCATCAAGAAGGATCAGGGGCTTGTGATACACACCCATGATTGTCCAGCAGTTTTGAAAAACAGGGGTAATTCCGATAACTGGCTGGACGTAGCCTGGGGCAAGGATATAAACAGGCAGTTCGAGGTAAGCATCAAGCTGATGGTCGCCAATCAGCGCGGCGTATTGGCAAGGGTCGCTGCCGCAATCGCCGAGGCTGGCTCCAATATCGACAACGTCGGCATGGAAGGTGATGGCGCGTACACAACCATGACTTTTATGTTACAGGTTCGTAATCGTCATCATCTGGCTCAAGTGATGCGAAACTTGAGGCGTACTTCCGAAGTCGCGAAAATCAGCCGGGTCAAAGGTAATTGAGGCTGACTGAAGCTGACTCGCGCTGACTCGCTTGATCCCCACTGTTTGCTGCAGGGGAGGCAGGCTCTGACTATGTTTCGATAACCTCTGCTATCAGCTCCGTTCATAAGCCAGGACTGGCGCCAGCCATTTTTCCGTTTCTTCCACTGTCCAGCTCTTCCGCCGGGCGTAGTCTTCCACCTGGTCCTTGCCTATTTTCCCGATCGCGAAGTAGTCCGCTTCGGGGTGAGCAAAATAAAAACCCGATACCGCCGCGGTCGGCACCATGGCGTAGGATTCGGTTATGATAATGCCGGCGTTTTCCGGCGCCTTCAGCAGTTCGAATAATGGCCCCTTCTCGGTGTGGTCCGGGCAGGCGGGATAACCGGGAGCAGGGCGGATGCCGCGATACTCTTCCGCGACGAGCTGTTCGGTGCTCAGGTCTTCATCTTTGGCAAAACCCCAAAACTCCCGCCGTATCCGCCAGTGCATGTGCTCGGCGAAAGCCTCAGCCAGGCGATCGGCCAGCGCTTTCAGGATAATCGCGCTGTAATCGTCATGTGCCTCCTCAAACGCTTTTATCCGCGCGTCGATGCCGAGCCCGGCAGTAACGGCAAACGCCCCGATCGTATCCCGGATACCCGTTTCCTTGGGCGCGACGAAATCTGCCAGGCACAGATTAGGGCGTCCGGGAGGCTTCGTGGTCTGCTGCCGCAAGTTGTGAAATGTCATTGCCAACCGCGTACGCGCCTTATCCGCATAGATTTCTATATCGTCGCCATCGACCATGTTTGCCGGGAAAATGCCGAACACGGCATTGGCGGAAAGCCACTTTTGTTCGACGATCTTCTTCAGCATGGCCTGCGCATCGCGGTAGAGCGTAGTGGCCGCCTCACCGACGACCTCGTCTTGCAGAATCGCGGGAAAGCGCCCCGACAATTCCCAAGCCTGAAAGAATGGCGTCCAGTCTATGAACGGGACGATCCTTTCGAGGGGATAATTTTTCAAGGACCTCACGCCGATAAAATCGGGCTCGGGCGGCGTGTACGAGGTCCAATCCGTCTTGAACGCGTTTGCACGTGCCTGCGCGATGGATAGCATCGGCGCCGGTCCTTTCTTGTTTTTATGCTGGGTGCGAACCCTCTCGTACTCAACCTGAATTTCCCGGACGTACTCCGTCCGTAAATCGTCTGACAGCAGGTTGCTGCATACGCTCACGGCCCGGCTTGCATCCGGCACCCACACCGTCACGCCGCTATAATGCGGTGCCACTTTCACTGCCGTATGTACGCGAGAAGTGGTGGCGCCACCGATCAGCAGCGGAATCGTGAAGCCCTCGCGCTCCATTTCCTTCGCCACGTGCGCCATTTCTTCCAGCGAAGGCGTGATCAGGCCCGAAAGCCCGATCATATCCGCGTTCTCTCGCCTGGCCATATCCAGTATCTGGGCGGAAGGCACCATCACGCCCATATTGACGACCTCATAATTGTTGCACTGGAGCACCACGGTAACGATATTCTTGCCGATATCGTGCACATCGCCCTTGACCGTCGCGATCACGATTTTGCCCTTGGCCCTTGAATCGCCCGATAATTGCTTTTCCGCCTCGATGTACGGCAGCAGGTGTGCCACGGCCTGTTTCATTACCCGGGCGGACTTGACTACCTGAGGCAGAAACATCTTGCCCGAGCCAAACAGGTCGCCGACCACGTTCATCCCGTTCATGAGCGGGCCCTCGATCACCTGAATCGGCCGTCCGCCTTGCTCGGCTATTTCCAGCCTCGCCGCCTCGGTATCCTCCACAATATAGGTAGTGATGCCCCTTACCAGCGCATGCGTCAGGCGCTGCTGTACCGGCTCATTCCGCCACGAGAGATCTTCCGTGTTCTCCTTGCTTTTTCCCTTGAAACTTTCGGCGAATTCGACCAGACGCTCGGTAGGTGTTGCATCTCCGCCTTCCTTGGGCGAGCGGTTGAGCAGCACGTCCTCCACCCGCTCCAGCAAATCTTTGGGAATATCGGAGTAGACGCCCAGTTGCCCCGCGTTAACGATGCCCATGGTCATGCCCGCGCGCACCGCGTGGTAGAGAAACGCGCTATGGATCGCTTCCCGCACCGGTTCATTACCACGGAACGAGAATGATACATTGGATACCCCCCCGCTTACCTTGGCGTAGGGAAGCGTTTGCTTGATCAAGCGGGTGGCTTCGATGAAATCCACGCCATAATTGTTGTGTTCCTCGATGCCTGTGGCGACCGCGAAAATGTTCGGATCAAAAATGATGTCCTCAGGAGGGAAACCGACCTGATCGACCAGAAAGCGGTAGCAACGCGTACAAATGTCCACCTTGCGTTGCAGCGTGTCGGCTTGGCCGGATTCGTCGAATGCCATCACAATGACTGCCGCGCCGTAGCGACGGGCGAGTTTGGCATGCTCTAGGAACTCCGCTTCGCCTTCTTTCAAGCTGATCGAGTTGATGATCGCCTTGCCCTGCACGCATTTCAGTCCCGCGTCGATTACGGACCACTTGCTTGAATCGATCATCACGGGTACGCGGCTGATATCCGGTTCGGCGGCCAGCAGGTTCAGGAAGGTGACCATCGCCTTCTGCGAATCGAGCATCGCCTCGTCCATATTGATATCGATGATCTGCGCGCCGTTTTCCACCTGGTTGCGGGCGACGCTCAGCGCTTCCGCATAATTATTGTTCAGGATCAATCGGGAAAACGCTTTCGACCCCGTGACGTTGGTTCGCTCGCCGACGTTTACGAACAGCGAATCATCTCCGATGTTGAGAGGCTCAAGGCCGGAAAGGCGCAACTTTTTTGGAATATCAGGCAGGGGCCGAGGTGCAATACCGTTTACCGCATCCGCGATGGCCTTAATGTGCGCGGGTGTAGTGCCGCAGCAGCCGCCGACAATATTCACAAAGCCGGATTGCGCAAATTCCTTGATCAGGCTGGCGGTATATTCCGGCGATTCATCATAGCCTGTCTCGGCCAGGGGGTTGGGTAGCCCGGCGTTAGGATGGGCGCTTACGTATATACCCGAGACACGCGAGAGTTCTTCGATGTAGGGGCGCATCAGTTCAGCCCCAAGCGCACAATTGAGCCCCACCGACAACGGGCGGGCATGGCTCACGGAGTTCCAGAAGGCTTCCGGTGTTTGTCCGGACAGCGTACGCCCGGACGCGTCGGTGATGGTCGCAGAAATCATCACGGGAACACGCACGCCCTGATCCACGAAAAACTGGTCTATGGCAAACAGCGCAGCCTTGGCATTTAGCGTATCAAATATGGTTTCGACAAGGAGGATATCCGCTCCACCGTCGATCAGGCCGCGAATACTTTCCGTATAGTCGGTCACCAGTTGATCGAAGGTGATGCCGCGAAACCCAGGGTCGTTAACATCCGGAGAGATCGAAGCGGTTTTGGTGGTGGGCCCCAAAACGCCAGCCACAAAACGTGGCTTCTCCGGCATGCGTGCTTCGATGGCAACGGCCGCTTCCTTCGCCAGTTTTACCCCGGCAAAATTAAGCTCGTACACCAGATCCTGCATGTGGTAATCCGCCATCGACGCAGCGTTGGAATTAAACGTATTGGTCTCGACGATGTCCGCTCCAGCCTCGAGATAAGCCTCGTGGATGGAACGGATGACCTGCGGCTGGGTAAGCGTAAGAAGGTCGTTATTTCCCCGGAGATCGTATGGAAAATCGGCAAAGCGTGCGCCACGGTAGTCCGCTTCGTTGAGCTTGTGGCTCTGGATCATGGTTCCCATGGCTCCATCGAGCAACACGATGCGGCTTGCAAGAAGGCTTTTTAGCAATTCGGTACGGGGATTTTCATTCATCGCAAACGATAGGTTTCAGGTGGAGCCTGATTCTACCATGGCCCTATCCGTATTTTCCCCTGGGTGCAAGGACATAGAGCAGTGTATGGGACTCCAGGGCTCCAGGCGCTACGCCCAGCTGAAGTGGGAAAGAGGCCATCGTAAAATCCTTCAGCAACCAGGCGTTTCCAGTCCGCGCCAGACTTAACTCCGGAAACGGGCAGAAAATAACAGGAAAATGCCTTGATTCGGGCCTGATCTTGACCTACAAAGTAGATGGAGGCTTCCATGGGCTTGAACAGCCGGCTTCGTCGCATCTTTGAATAGTCGCTCGCTGCCAGGACAACGAGAGGATGGTTGGTCTAGCATCCGCGCTCAAACTGTCACATAACGTTGATGATCCTCCTGCTAAGAAAATGACCATCCTCTCCGATCCTTTGAAGCGTGGCGAAGCTTTGAGGCTGCCGGTGGCGGAAGCTGAGCATCCCGTTCGAGTGCGTATTGTTCACGCGGAGGTAAAGGGTCGCGCCAGGCTTAAAGTCAAAGGCTTGTATCGCTGCGAGCCAGTCAGGCTCAGGATCGAGTCCGCGTTGGTACGCGACGCCGGGGTTAGACAGGTGAGCGCAAACGTTCTCACCGGCCGCGTATTGGTTGTTTTCGATCCCACGCGGACTGTTGAAGAAATCACTGTCCTGGTAGAAGCGCTGCTAGCCGCGGGACCTGCTGCAGCCGAGCAAAATACGGCTGCGAATATTCACCCGCTGCGTCCTTCGCAATTGGCGGTCTCTGCTAACGCCGGTCCGGCTTCTGTGCAAGACCGGGTGTCCTGGCACGCATTATCTCGCGGCGCGGTGCTAACAGCATTGGAAACTTCAAAGGATCGTGGGCTTAGCCAGGCCGCGGCGCAACGGAAACTGCGGCGCTTCGGACCCAACAGCTTGCCAGAGAGCCGACCTCGCTCGGGGTTGAGTATTTTTCTGGGGCAGTTCAAAAGCCTTCCGGTTGTTTTACTGGGAGCGTCGGCGGTGCTTTCCGCGGCGACGGGGGGGCTTGCCGATGCGGTGGTGATCCTTGGGGTCGTGATGATCAACGCGGGCACTGGCTATGTTACCGAAGCGCAGGCGGAGCGAACGATTAATGCGCTGGGACACATCCACCAACAGAACGCCAGCGTGATCCGTGACGGCCGTTTGGTCAAAGTGGAGGTTGAAGCCCTGGTGCCCGGCGATGTCCTGGTTCTGGTACCGGGGACCCGAGTAGCTGCCGACGGGAGAGTGCTGGAGTCGCGCAGCCTGATGGTGGACGAGTCTGCGCTTACCGGAGAAAGCTTGCCGGTTATCAAGCGGGTGGAGACCCTGGACCAGACCGATGTGCCGCTGGGGGATCGGTTCAACATGGTGTACAAGGGCACGGCCGTCACGGGGGGCAGTGGTCTGGCAGTGGTGGTGGGGACTGGCCGGTACACCGAAATCGGCGCCGTCCAGTTGCTCGTTGGCGAAACCCGGTCGCCGGAAACCCCGATGCAGACGCAGCTTGACGCGCTTGGCAATCAAATGGTGCTGCTATCCGCTGGCATCTGCGGAGTCGTGTTTTTGATCGGGCTCACGCGTGGATACGGCTGGCTACAAATGCTGAAGACATCGGTATCCCTTGCAGTTGCGGCAGTGCCGGAAGGCCTGCCCACCGTGGCGACGACCACTCTGGCGCTGGGCATCCGCAACATGCGCCGCCATCATGTGCTGGTGCGGCATCTGGACGCTGTGGAGACTTTAGGCGCCATGCAGGTGATCTGCCTGGACAAGACCGGTACGCTTACCCTCAACCGAATGACCGTGCTGGCAGTGCACTGTGGCGGACGTCACATCACGCTCGCAAACGATATATTTCGCGACGGGGGCGTGAGAATGGACCCCGCCCAGAGTGATGAATTGCTGCGCCTGGCGCATGTGGCAGTCCTGTGCAACGAAACGGAGGTGAATGGCTCGGAAGGCGGGTATGAGCTCAAGGGCTCGGCCACTGAAAGTGCGCTGGTGCATCTCGCCATTGCCGCTGGCGTTCCAGTGGACGAGCTCCGACGGCAGTATCCACGATTGCGCGTGGAATACCGTACCGAGAATCAGAACTACATGCGCACCGTGCATGCGGTGAAAGGAGACGGAATGTTGATCGCCGTCAAGGGCAGTCCAATCGAAGTGCTGGAGATGTGTAACTGGTGGATCAAGGATGGAGTCCGCCTCCCGCTTACGGAAACAGATCGCGCCGCTATACGCATCGAAAATGATCGCATGGCTGCGGAAGCTCTGCGCGTGTTGGGATTTGCCTATGCGGAACTGGCGCAAGCCGATCAACCGGCCGCAGAAGAGCTCGTCTGGCTTGGATTGACCGGTATGGCGGACCCTTTGCGGGAGGGCGTCAGGGAGCTTATCGCTTTATTTCATCAAGCGGGGATAGATACGGTAATGATCACGGGCGATCAGAGCGCAACCGCCTACGCCATCGGTAAGGAGCTTGGACTGTCCCGCAGCGGGGAACTGGATATTCTCGATTCCACCAGACTTGAGCAACTGGATCAGGAGGTTCTCACCGGCCTCGCGCAGAAGGTTAATATCTTCTCCCGGGTCAGTCCCGCGAACAAACTCCAGATAATACAGGCGTTGCAACGAGGCGGCAAAGTCGCCGCCATGACGGGGGACGGAATAAACGACGGGCCGGCGCTCAGAGCCGCCGACATCGGCGTGGCGATGGGTGAAACCGGCACGGATGTCGCCCGGAGTGTTTCTGACGTAGTACTGGAGGACGATAATCTGCACACGATGATCGTCGCGATCTCGGAAGGTCGCACGATCTACAACAATATTCGCAAGTCAGTCCATTTTCTCACCGCTACCAATCTCTCCGAGATCATGGTGATGCTCGGTTCCATCGGAAGCGGGCTCGGCACTCCGCTTACCACCATGCAGTTGTTGTGGATTAATCTGGTGACCGACATTTTTCCGGCCCTGGCGCTTGCCGTCGAGCCGCCCGAGCCAGACATTTTATGCCGGCCGCCAAGAGATCCGCGGGAACCTATCATAGGACCCGCCGACTTCAAGCGCTACGGGTTCGAATCGCTCACTATAACCGCAGGGTCGATGGCCAGTTACGGCTATGCGATTGCACGTTATGGGGTCGGGCCGCAGGCTGGCTCAGCTGCCTTCATGACCCTGACCTTGGCGCAACTGTTGCATGCCTATAGTTGCCGTTCCGACCGCAACAGCATTTACGGCCGTGAAACGCTACAGTCCAATTCCTACCTTAATATGGCGGTTGGCGCAACCGCGGCATTGCAATTGGCGGCCGTGGCTGTACCGGGACTTAGAAGCCTGCTGGGGACCGCCATGCCGCGCCCCATGGATGTGGCAGTGATAACCGCGGGGTCAGGATTGCCCTTTCTACTGAACGAAGCGACCAAAGGGCGCCCTTCCAACCCCGCCAACCCTAGGGGACGGTTGCAGGCGCTTTCGCCTTCCTCCGGCGACACTGCAGGGGTCTAGGTCATGAAGCAGGATTTCATGTTCAGCTCTGAATCCGTGACTGATGGCCACCCGGATAAGCTCTGCGATCAAGTGAGTGATGCGCTTATCGATCGCTTTCTCCAGCAGGATCCCTTTTCGAAGGTCGTGGTGGAGTGCGCAGTGTCCAAGGGAATATTATTTATCGCTGCACGCTTCGCTTCCCTGGCCTCGGTTGACATTCCAGACGTGGCTCGACAGGTCATCGGTCAGATCGGCTACGAGCATGAGGATTTCAACGCGAAGGACTGCACTGTCATGACGAGTTTGATGGAACTACCGGTAACGCCCTACCCGAAACTGGATGAGCGCAAGATGAATGAGGAAGAGGTGGAAGCCGTAACCGCCAAGAACCAGGGCAATGTATTCGGTTTTGCTTGCAACCAGACCGCAGCCCTGATGCCGCTGCCCATCTGGCTCTCGCATAAACTTGCACGCCGGCTTGCAGCGGCACGTTTGCAGAAGCAGTTGGCCTATCTCGCTCCCGACGGAAAGACACAGGTGGGCGTGGAATACCGTGATGGCCAGCCTTACCGCATTCACTCGGTGACCCTGGTGTCGAGTCAGCGGAGCGACACTCCGAGGGGAGTTCGGTCGTTGCGCGACGACCTCTACGAAAATGTGATCGAACCGGCATTCCTGGGCGAGAAAGTGCGCCCCGACGCACATACTCATGTTTTCATCAATCCGGACGGACCCATTATCGACGGAGGGCCGGCGCTGCACTCTGGGTTAACGGGGCGCAAGAATGCCATTGATACTTATGGCGAATACTCCCGTCAGTCCGAGTCGGCACTATCAGGTAAGGACCCGTCCCGGATCGACCGGGGCGGCGCCTATGCAGCCCGTTACGCCGCAAAGAACGTGGTCGCGGCTGGCCTCGCGCAAGCTTGCGAGGTACATCTCGCGTATTCGATAGGGATTGCCAGGCCAGTCAGCGTGCAAGTCGACTGCTTCGGTACCGGTCGCATTCCCGACGAGGAAATCGCGGCCCGCGTTCAGGCCCATTTCGATTTCCGCCCGGCCGGAATCATCCGCGCATTCAACTTGCGCTATCAACCCCAGGTGGTTCGCGGAGGCTTCTACCGCCGACTAGCGGTATACGGTCATGTGGGACGAATGGATGTTGGGCTGCCGTGGGAGCGGACCGATAAGACGGCGTTACTGATTTAGAGGGTCTAATGGGTTGGACCCTGTGCGCTACCATGTCATGTTCGCGCACTCATGCTTCGGACCGACCCCGTTAAAATCCTGATTATTAGATCAGCGCTGCGACAAGAGCTGTGGCCGACCGTTCCAGGGCGGCCTCGACCAGTTTTTGCACGAAGGTGTCTGTCACCTTTTGCATGGGGTGGACTTCATAAGAGACATTGTGAGCGATATGCTCCACATTCCGAATATACCCTTGGTCGTGCAGGTTGTTCAGGATTGCGGTAGAGCTTACCACGCCCGCATCGTACTTGATCACAATGCTGCCCGTGATTATGCTGACGTCAGTCTCCAGAACGCCGTGCATTCCCTCCAGGCAGAGCTTCAATTGCCGGGCCCGGGATGAGTTCTTCTTTAGCGCCGCAGTCTTTATGCGCAACCGGCCGGGTACGTGGTGAACATAAAAAGCCATGTATTTGCCCTCCATTAGGATATCGTGTCCTTACGATGGCATTTAACCAGCTCTTTGTTACAGCTTGATTAAATATGGGGGGTTATAAAACGATCAGGCTGACGGTGAAATAGTAGACAACGAGGGTGAGAACGTTCTGAAAGATGGTGGCAAGCGGACCGCTGCCGAAGGCGGGGTCTTTGCCCAAACGGAAGAATGTCCACGGAAACAGAAAGCCAATGCTTGTGGCGACGGACCCGGCCGCGAGCAACGCCAGTGAAACCGCCAATGCCAGGCGGACATCGCCGAATATGAGCCAGACGACCGGGAAGGTTAGCGCGCCGAGGGTAAGGCCGATGATTAATCCAGTTCGCAGTTCTCCGGCTATCATCGTACCCACGGGCGCATCGCTCAGGGAAAGACCGCGCACGGCGATCGCCTCGGTTTGGGTTCCGACTGCGTCCGCCAGGTAAACAAGGCCCGGCACAAAGAACGCGATCATCACCTGCGACTGCAGCGCGTGTTCGAATCGCGTCATCACGTAGGTCGCCAGCATACTGCCCATCAGCCCCACCAACAGCCATGGCAGCCTGTCCCTCGCGCGGCGTATCGGGGACGATTCCATTGCCGTGCGGGCTTGCAGATTGTAATGGCGAATGCCGGTGAAGCGGTTCAGATCTTCTATGTGTTCGTGGCGCAGAATTTCCAGCAATGCTTGTGGCGGCACCACGCCTAGCAGGCGTTGCTGCTCGTCTACCACTGGTACAGCGGCAAGCCCATTGACGATGGCACGGGATGCAACCGTTTCCTGATCCGTCTCGGCGTACGCGGTTGGGAAAGGTCTGCGCAAAATATCGCGTAAACAGTGGTGGGGTGCCGCCGCGAGCAGCCGGGGTAGAGGCACCATTCCTATCAACGTGTTTGTCCTGTCAATTACATAAATCGTGTCGGCGTAGTCAAAGTTATTGCCCGGCAATCTGGCCAGAACCGAAGTGACAGTTTCGTCCGGACTACCCGTTGGCACCTGCCTGACCAAGGGGCTGGCGGCGGTTTCGCGTGTGGCTATCGGCAGATCCGAGTGAGGGGTTTCCATTACCGCTGGTAGCCGTCGTCATGGGCTCACTGTAACAATCCGAGGCAGCCTTTTACCCAGCCATACGATCGGGCATAATCCCCGGCCATCAATGCCGCCCGCAGGGAATACCGGGGCGAGCCTGTGCGCCGCCCCGGGCAACATATTACATCGGAGGAGGAGGCGTACGGTCGGCTTCTAAGGGCTTGCGATCCGGCGGGGCGACACGATCTTCGTATTCCGAAGACCTGGGCAGCGCCGCGTTTGCAACATCTTTAACGCCGGTTACAACACTAAGAAGAATGTCGCGCACGTTGGCCACTGCCGTGGTCCCGATCCCTCCGACCGCGTCCGCTGCTCCGCCGGCCACCGCCCTAACGGTTTCAATTACGTTACCACCCGTCTCGCTAGTTGCCTCGGCTACGCCGTCCACAGTTCGCTTCGCCACCATCAATGTGTCGCCCCCTACCGCAGCCGTGCCATTCACTGCGGCCCTGGCAGTCTCTGTGGCCGCCGCGATGACGTCTCCACCCACATCGGAAACGCCCAATACGACACCCTTCGCGACGCTCTTGGTGGTAACCACCAACCCCGTCCCGACATCATCGGTCGCTGCCAGCGCGCCTTTGACCACATCCCTGGTAATGTTGACCGCTTCCGCACCGACTGCACCGGTCGCTCTTATCGAGTTTGACACGGTGTTGCGTACCAGGCTGACGATTTCAGTTTCCATTTCATCGATGCCGCGCAGACTGGCAGCAATCCCCGTTTTCACGGTAGTGCCTGCCGCCCCCATATCCCGTGCGGCGCGAGACTCGGCCGTCGAACCGATGCGCTCTTCCTCTGGTTCGCGGGCCCGAGCTTCTCTGTCGCGGTGTTCTCTGTCGCGGGCTTCTCTCTCTCGGGCTTCTTTATCGAGGTATTCTTTATCGCGATTCTCTTCGCTCCGGGCGCGTATTTCACCCTGTTCGGCGGCGCGAATTTCTTCGTTGCTCGGCGTTTCGTCCCCCGTGGTTGGTCCGCTGGGTTTTCCTGTTTGAGATTTCGCCATTTCGAGTACCTCCTGTTGTCATTGCGGCAAATTACGTTCGAGTGCATCTACCTTGAAGAGGACGCGTTGGCCGCGTTTCTTTTATACGATTGTCGGTTTTATATCACCTTTCCCATTGGCATAAGAGCGTCGGGGCTAGAGGAGCTTGAAGCAAGTTGCCCTCCTGATGTTTATGCTGAGCAGGGTTTACTTAGACCGATGAACCATCGGTATGCTTCGGCTTTAACCGGCTTTAACCGGCGTTGCCCAGTGTTTCCAGCTGCCGGGCCGCTCTCGTTTCACCTCAACCCAGTTCCGGGTTGCTAACACCATTTTCCTGAGTCACGAGATATGCATACCAGAACGCGGCTATTGCCGGGACTGCGATATTGCCTTCTATGGCTTGAGCAATACCGAGCCCCACCCAGCCCATAATAATCAGCGGACGTAAACTCGCGCGGTTGTTCCGAGTTGCTTTCGGCTTAGGTCTGGAGGCTTTGCGGGTCGGAGTTGCGTTTGCAGCAACCGATGGAACCGCGAAAGCCGCGGTGCCCGCTTCGGGCGCTTCTGTGGCGAGCTGAAACAGCCCCTGCTCCGCAGCGTGTTGCAAAGCAGAGGGCTCGTCTGGGCGGTGGTGAACCACCACGCTGCCTGTCCGGCAGTTTGTCTCCACCGCCACAACGCCGGGACTTTCGCTCAACGCTTTTTCCACCGCGTCGAAATACCCCTCGTCCCCCCGCCTTTCTTCTATCTTGAGGCGTTTTCTGCCCGGCAGGGCATGCGCCACTCGTGCCAGCGGAGCCATCACGCAGCCGGAGTTCCAGACCCACCTTCTTGGCCGGCATTACCGGCTTGGCCAGGCTGCGCCCCGGGGGCAACGGCCGGGGTTGCCCGGTCCGGTTCGCTAGACTGGGCAGAGGCGGCTCCACTAGCCGGGCGGTGTCCTGTATTACTGTCCTTACCCGTCTGGGTGCCGCTGGTTGTCACAGCTGCAGCGCCACCCGCCCCCGTCTCAGCGTCCAGTTCTACCTTTGCCTCCGCGACCAGGTCATCAACCGTCTCGCTCAATTCTGCAAACGATTCGCGTCCTCTCTCATAAGCGGTGATGCTGGTCTTTATGATCGACTTGGTAAGGGGCTTTACAATGCGTGCGAGCATGGGCAGCAGGATGGGTGCCAGCAGCGTTGCACCAACCCCGGCCGCGAGTCCGGTCACAATATTGCTTTTGAATTCTGAAGCCATGGCTCACCCTCCTTTCTTTGCTTGCCAAATAATATTTATAGGGGAAATGCGTCGGAATACAAGTTTTGTAATAAAAAATTCATATTCAAGGGCTTGGAACAGTTAGAGCTCCAGCAAATATTGACGAGGCATAACTTTTAGTCTTTGGCGGTCAGCGGTTTCTGTCCCTTTTGTCAGCTAGTCGGTCATCAAACGGACAGCATTGGCATGCTATATGTTGTTATGGTTGAACATCAGAGCCCGACCTGTATCAGGAGCTTTGTTCGCCAATTTACGCCCACGCCCTCCTACGTCGGCATTGAAAAGTACAATATTTCGAATACTGCCGCCTATACTGCAACAAAACTGCAACATTACAGTACGGCACAAAGGTCTTGACGATGCGGATTGCTACCGTGTACTTTCGAATCGGATAGAGAAAAAGCCCATACGCAGCAAGTTGGTTTTGAAACTTTTTTGCCTTCAACCGGACATAGCTCCTCGGTTCGACTAACTTCAAGCGACCCAAGCCCATGGAGTCATCCCCCGCGGGAAACCGGATGCAGCGCCTCGCGACCGGCATGCTCATCACGATGCTCGTCATTCTGGTTCTCACCAACGTGTTTCTCTCACTCCACCCGTCGGTTGGATATCTGCGCGCTTTCGCCGAGGCGGCCGTCGTGGGTGCCATGGCCGACTGGTTCGCGGTGACCGCCTTATTCCGCGAGCCGCTCGGCCTGCCGATTCCCCACACGGCGATTGTTCCCCGCAATAAGGAACGCATCGGTGAGGCATTAGGCCGCTTTGTCGAGCATAATTTCGCTTCCCCGGAAGTGGTCTCGTCCAAATTGGCGGGCGTGGACATGTGCGGCAGGCTGGCCCGCTGGCTGTCCGACCCCGAGCGCACCGAGGCAATCGCAAGTCACGTAACCCGTCTAATTCCGCAACTGCTGGATTCGGTTGATGACCATGACGTGAAGCGCTTCGTCTCGGGTGGCTTGGCGCATGGGGCCCAGCGAATCGATCTTGGGCCACTGCTCGGGGAAGTGGTGGCAATGCTTACCGCCGAAAAGCGGCACCAGGTATTGCTCGACAAGTTGTTACGTGAAGCTGACGAGTACATTACCGCGAACGAACCCCGCATTCGCGGGCGCGTACGCGAGAATACCGCCTGGCTGTGGCAACGGCTTGCGATGGATGAGAAAGTAGCGGACGGTGTCATGGCCGTGCTGCGGGAAGCTTTCGCGGAGATTGGGCGGGATTCCTCGCATCCGCTTCGTGTCAGACTCGACCAGGCCATCGAGAAGCTGGCATCTGAACTGGCTACTTCGCCAGAGTATCGCGAGGAGATTGTCCTGCACACGCGCAGGCTCTTGGATCATCCGGCACTGCGCGACTATGCTGCAGGCGTGTGGCGCGATATCCGCCGCACCCTGCGAGAGGATGCCTTAAGCGCAGATTCGGTGCTGAAATCCTGGCTGCGGGAGATGATCGAAGCCGGTACCCAGGCGTTGCTTCGCAAAGACGAACTGCGCGGTCGAGTTAATGGATGGATGCATGAAGTAGTGGTGGAGGTAGTGCAGTCTCATCAACATGACGTAGGCGTGCTTATCGCGGATACCGTACGCGGTTGGGACACCGAAACGGTAACCACGCGGATCGAGCGGCAGGTGGGTGAAGATCTTCAATATATCCGTATTAACGGGACCTTGATCGGCGGGTTGGTGGGGCTCGCTATCTATAGCGTGTCACGCGCCTTCGGCTAAGCTTGCAATAACGAGATGACTTAAAGTCATGAAGCCGATGGTCCTGGGCATGCTGCGAGCAACCTGTGCGTCTCAGCTAGTTTTTATCCAGCTTGCGGTATTGCACCGCTTCCGCGATGTGCAAACTCCTGATGCCATCGCTTTCCGCCAGATCCGCAATGGTTCTCGCCACTTTAAGGACGCGATGATAGGCTCGGGCGGAGAGATTCAGCCGGCTGATGGCTTGCCTGAGCAGGCTTTCCCCCGCGTTATCCGTCACGCAGTATTTATCGATGTCCGTCACCGTCAGCCCGGCGTTGGTTTTGCCTTGTCGTGCCAGTTGCCGCTGGTGTGCTCTCTCGACCCGTTCCCTGATCGTGTCGCTTGAGTCGCCGTGAGCCTGGCGCATTAAATCATCCTCGGACGCGGCGGGAACTTCGATCTGGATGTCGATGCGATCGAGCAGCGGGCCCGAGATCCTGCCCCGGTAACGCGCTACCTGATCGGGGTTGCAACGGCACTTTCCGCTGTAATGCCCGAGATAACCGCAAGGGCACGGATTCATGGCGGCAATCAACTGGAACCGGGCGGGAAAGTCGGCCTGACGGGCCGCGCGTGATATGGTGATGCGCCCCGATTCGAGGGGTTCGCGTAATACTTCCAGTACTTTTCGGTCAAATTCCGGTAGCTCATCCAGGAACAATACACCGTTCATTGCCAGGGAAATTTCGCCGGGACGCGGATTGCTCCCGCCGCCCACCAGGGCAACGCCCGAAGCGGTATGGTGCGGCGCCCGGTAAGGGCGGCGTTTCCAGTTAGTCGCATTGAAACCCCCGCTCCCCAGGGATTGCATGGCCGCCGATTCGAGCGCTTCATCTTCGGTCATGGATGGCAGGATGCCGGGAAAACGCGCGGCAAGCATGGATTTGCCGGTGCCCGGCGGCCCCATCATTAACAGGCTATGACCGCCCGCCGCTGCGATCTCAAGGGCACGTTTTGCATGATTCTGTCCTTTGACCTCTTCCATGCCGGGGTAGGGTGATATCCCCGTCTCTGTATTGCTATTTCTTTCCGTCCCATCCTGGCTGAGATAGCGCTGCATCGGCTCACGCCCGGCGAGGTGGGCGCAAATCTCGAGCAATGATGTCGCCGCATAAACCACGGCTTCCTTGACGAGCGCCGCCTCGGCGGCGTTTTGCCGCGGGAGCACGAAACTGCGCCCGGAGCGGGCTGCGCGGTACGTCATCGCCAACGCTCCGCGTATCGCGCGCAGTTCTCCCGTCAGGGCGAGTTCGCCAGCCCATTCGTATTGGTCGAGCTTGTCAGAAGGGATTTGCCCGGTTGCTGCCAGAATGCCTAACGCGATGGGCAGGTCGAAGCGCCCGCTCTCCTTGGGCAAGTCGGCGGGGGCAAGGTTGACCGTAATGCGGCGCGCGGGGAATTCAAACTGCGCATTCTGCAGCGCCGCACGCACCCGGTCCTTGCTTTCCTTCACTTCCGCTTCAGGCAGGCCCACGATGGTAAAGCTGGGCAGGCCATTGGCAATATGCGCTTCCACTGTGACCAGTGGAGCTTCCATGCCGGAAATAGCACGGCTATACAGAATCGCTAGCGGCACCGGAAATTCTCAGCCATCCAACTCCACACCAACAAAATGTGGAACACATGCGCGGGGAACACTATTTGCCGCACAAGGCACGCAACAGCTGCGTCGAGTTATTTCCGGAGATCAAACTTATTCCGTTTCCGACAGATCATCCAGCGTCTCAGGCGGAACATCCAGCGTGTCGCCCAAGCTATCAGATTTCGAAGCGGCTTCCAGGGCAGCAACTCGTGTTTCTAATGCCGTCAGTAACTCGCGCGTGCGCTTCAGCACCTCCTGCTGCACTTCAAACTCTTCCCGCGTCACCAGATCCAGGCGAGTGAATATTCCCCCGAGCATAACCCGAAGGTTTTTCTCCACATCCTTCACCGGGCTCTGCGCCAGCAGTTCGTTTACCTTGGTTACAACTTCATCCACCATTTTTTGGTTGAGCATGATGTCCTCCGATGATTTCTGCTCCGTCATCCGGTCGGATGAGGAGTGATGCATGCATGTTAAAATCTCATACTTCGGCCAAATAGGCAATCAGCGGAATTATTATGGAACGATTCGTCCTTCTGGAACATTGGCTCAAGACGCAGTTGCCCGATAAGGATTTCACATTGTCGCCTGCTTCCGCAGATGCGAGTTTCCGCCGTTACTTCCGGGTAACGCTCGGCGACGGGACATTAATCGCGATGGATGCGCCGCCACCACAGGAAGATTGCGGCCCTTTTCTGCACGTGGCCGGATTATTCGCCGAGGCAGGCGCGCATGTGCCGGAGATAGTGGCGCAGGATGTGGCGCAAGGTTTTCTATTGCTGTCCGATCTCGGCAGCACTACCTATATGCAGGTGCTGAACGAAAGTTCTGAAGATCCTGCCGATCTGGCCAGTGAACTGTATGGCGATGCAGTGGCCGCATTGCTTAAGATCCAGCTCGCAAGCCGAGCCGGGGTATTGCCGGATTACCACGAGGCGCTGCTATTGCGGGAATTGCGGCTGTTTCCTGACTGGTACCTGGACAGGCATTTACAGATCAGCCTCGGTGGAAACCAGCAAGCGGAACTTAATGGAATATTCGAGCTGATTGTGCGAAACAACCTGGCTCAACCGAAAGTGTTCGTGCATCGCGATTACCACTCGCGCAACCTGATGGTGACCAGTCCCAACCCAGGCATTCTCGATTTTCAGGACGCCGTTTTTGGCCCGATTACCTACGATCTCGTATCGCTATTCAAGGACGCGTACATACGCTGGGACGAGGAGCGGGTACTGGACTGGCTCATCCGGTATTGGGAACAGGCGCGAAAACTCAGGCTGCCGGTCGCGCAAGACTTCCCGGATTTTTTCCGCGATTTTGAATGGATGGGGGTACAGCGCCATCTCAAGGTGTTGGGAATATTCGCTCGCCTCAATTATCGCGACGGCAAAAGCGCCTATCTCGACGATATGCCGCTGGTGGAGGATTATCTGCGCAAGGCTTGCGAACGCTACAGGGAACTTAATCCGCTGCTGACGCTGCTGGATGAGTGGGAGGTTCAGAAGCCGCAGGAATCAAAAGTCGGCTACACGTTCTGATATGCGTTCTGATATGGTCCGGTCCAGATTCAAGGCCATGATTCTGGCGGCAGGACGCGGCGAGCGCATGCGTCCCCTCACCGATGTCTTGCCCAAACCGCTGCTGCGCGCGGGCGGCAAGGCGTTGATCGAATATCATCTTGAAAATCTTGCGCGTGCCGGCTTTCGCGAAATCGTCATCAATCACGCTCATCTGGGGCATCTTATCGAAACTGCGTTGGGCGACGGCGAACATTATGGGGTCAGCATCCGCTATTCCCATGAGCCGGTTGCGCTGGAAACCGCTGGCGGAATCGCCAAGGCGCTACCCATCATCATGGATCAAAATCAAGCTGCGGGGCACGTCCAAGCCAGGCCGTTTTTGACGATTAACGCCGATATTTATTGTGAAATGGATTTTTGCATCCTGGTGCCCGTGCTGGAGCGAATGGATGCCAACCCCGACATGGACTTGGCGCATCTTGTACTCGTCGATAACCCGGATCACCATCCGGACGGCGATTTTGCCCTGGACGGCGGGCGCGTGGCGCTTTCAGGAGGGAACACCCTCACCTTCAGTGGCATCGGTATCTATCAGCCCAAATTATTCCAAGGTATCCCACCCGGTTCCGTGTCGAAGCTCGCGCCATTGCTGGGGCAGGCGATTTCCAGTGGAAAAGTGGGCGGAGAGCATTACCGGGGAACATGGACCGACGTCGGCACGCCAGAGCGTTTACGACAGATCGATCTTTGGCTAAGTACAGCCAGCTCTCCGGTCGCGCCCTCATAGCACAGCGCTCGCCTGCCCGAGATGTGTCTGCTCACGAACACTCATTCAATCGCTTCCTCGCACAACATTTGTTTTGCGTTATACCGCAAATACTGTAAAAATCTTTCCCATGATCCCCATCAAGTCCTTCCGGGAACGGCGCCATTCTCTGGCATCCCAAATGCAGGCAGGTGTTGCAATAGTTCCTACGGCACCTGAGCAGGTCCGGAACCGGGATGCGCATTTTCCATATCGCTTCGACAGCTATTTTTATTATCTGACGGGTTTTCGCGAGCCGGAGGCGGTGCTTGTGATCGTGGCGGACGCAGAGAAGGGTCTGTCAAAACACATTCTGTTCTGCCGTGAAAAGGATACCGAGCGGGAAATCTGGGATGGTTTCCGCTATGGCCCCGAAGCGGCGCGGGAAGCATTCGAATTCGACGAGGCGTACCCCATCGCCAAGCTGGACGAGATGTTGCCCCGACTGCTGGTGGACCAGCCTGCCGTGTACTGCGCATTAGGCAATGATGGGGCGTGGGACGGGCGCTTGATCGGTTGGGTCAACCGGGTGCGGCAGCAATCCCGCGGGGGTGTGGCCGCGCCCGCGGTCATTCGCGATATCCGCCTTTTGCTGGACGAAATGCGGCTCTTTAAAAGCCAGGAAGAGTTGCAAGTGATGCGCCACGCAGCCCGAATTTCTGCTGACGCTCATAGGCGTGCAATGTGTAGCGCCCAGCCGGGCATGAGGGAGTATGAGGTGGAGGCCGAACTGTTGCACGAGTTCCGGCGCCATGGCGCAGAGGCCCCGGCCTACACGCCGATCGTCGCCGGTGGCGCTAACGCGTGCATACTCCACTACGTGGAGAACAATGCCAGGCTCGCGCCAGGTGATCTGCTGCTGATAGATGCGGGCTGCGAACTGAACGGTTACGCCGCGGACATCACGCGCACATTTCCAGTGGATGGTAAATTCAGCCCGGCCCAAAAGGATCTCTATCAGCTGGTGCTGGCGGCGCAAGCGGCCGCGATCAGCGAAGTGCTCCCGGGAAATTCCTGGGACGCGCCTCATATCGCGGCGGTGCGGGTGTTGGCGCAAGGTTTCGTGGATTTAGGGCTTTGTGCCGGCAGCGTGGATGAGGTCATGGAGTCCGAAGACTACAAGCGGTTTTACATGCACCGCACCGGGCACTGGTTGGGGCTGGATGTGCATGATGCGGGGGAATACAAGCAGGACGGCGCATGGCGGCCATTGCAGCCGGGCATGACGTTGACGGTGGAGCCTGGGTGTTATGTCCGCCCGGCGGAAAACGTTCCCCAGCATTTCTGGAACATCGGCGTGCGCATCGAAGATGATGTGGCTGTCACCGGGACCGGATGCGAAGTGCTGACGTCAACTGCTCCAAAAACCGTCGCGGAGATCGAGGGCCTGATGCAGCACCGGGAGGCATGATGGGCGACCACGATAACCACGACAACCGGATAATCGTAAGACGAGTCATCCGAAACGGGGAGACGGGCGCCACGGAGGAAGAGATTTTTCGCGCTTCCCAGCCTGGTCCGGCAGCGCGCTGGCTCACGTACCTGCTCATTGTTCCGGTGTTGATCATCATGGTGGTGTTGGGTATTTTCTTTTTTACCGCATTTCTTGCCTTGTTCGCGGTTGCCGCCGTTGGTTTTGGCTTCCGGTTGTGGTGGTTGCGCCGCAAGTTGCGAGAATCCATGCAAGCGTCTGAGGCGGAATACCACGTAATCGAAGATGCGGAAATAGTCGAGGAAACAAAAAGCAAGCCAAACAACAAGGGGGGCGAAGCGAATACACATGGGCGGCAATAAGATGACCACCAGGCGTGATCGGAAGCAAGGCAGCAGGCATGCTGAATCTCGTATGACGAACGACCATCATTCCAATTTCGACGTTATCATCATCGGCGGCGGGCCGGTGGGCATGGCGTTGGCCCTGGCTTTACGCGACAGCGATACCTCTGTGCTCCTGCTGGAGGCGAGGGGACTGCCGGCTAAAACGGAAGATTCGCGTCCATTGGCGTTGTCCCACGGCAGTCGTCTCATTCTGCAACGTTTGGGTGTATGGCAGGCATTGCCCGACGTCACGCCTATTACGACCATTCATATTTCCAACCGGGGCGGTTTTGGCCGAACCGTATTGACTGCGGCCGAGATTGGCGTGCCGGCATTGGGCTACGTGATGAACCATCATGATGTGTTTCGCGCGATGCATGAGGCACTGGACGAGTGCAATGTCGACTACGTGACGGGCGCGCAAGTTACGCGGCTGGAAACCGGCCCCGCGATGGGCCAGGTTGAGTTTGAGCACGACGGTGCCGAAAAAAAAGCGACAGCGCGGCTCCTTGTACTGGCCGATGGCGGTCGGCTTACTGCGCAAATTGAAGGTGTGACGCAACACGTGCACGACTACGAGCAATGGGCGGTCGTGGCGCGGGTCAGAACCGAGCGTTTTGCCTACTCTGCGGTAACCCCTTCGGGGCCGTCATTATTGACGGCTGTTCGCGGCATGACAACACGCTTGCCGCGCAAAATGAGCTCTGGTAGCAAACGCTCCGCACGGACTCAGCCTGGCGTGGCTTATGAGCGCTTCACTCCGGACGGTCCCGTGGCATTGTTGCCTTCCGGTAAATATTTTGCCCTGGTATGGACTGTTTCTCCTGCAGCCGCCGAGGAAATCCTTGCGTTGGATGACAGCGCCTTTCTCGCCCGTTTGCATAGCCACTTCGGCGACCGTCTGGGCAGATTTATCGAAACGGGAAAACGGTCCAGTTTTCCTCTGTCGCTAAAATACGCTACCCCCGTTACATCCCGGCGCGCGGTATTGGTAGGCAACGCGGCCCAAACCCTGCACCCTGTCGCGGGACAGGGATTCAACCTTGGTCTGAGGGACGCGTGGGAACTCGCGGAAGAAATCATCGATTCCCCCCCTGATATCGGTAGCCTCGCCATGCTCGCGCGATATCGCGATAAGCGCCGCCTCGATAGTGGCGGAGGGAGAATGTTCACCGATTCTCTGGTAAAACTTTTTTCCAATGACGACCTTGTGCTGGGCAGCGTGCGCAGCCTGGGATTAGGCGCGCTCGACTGTCTCCCGCCCGTCAAGCGTTTTGTCGCACGTCGCATGATGTTCGGCGCGAGAGGCTGAACCGCCAGGGCGGTAGCGGCGTCCAACATGTCTTGCCTGAGCTGGACGCCTTGGCTTTGAGTCCGAAAAGCTTCTTGCTTGGGGAGTATTGCTTAAAGTAAACGACAGTTATTGTCGAGCTGTAAAATGTTACATCTATCCTTCGATGTGTCGTAGATATACGCTACCCGCAGGTTTTTTTTTACGCAACGAACGCCGCCTTCAACGGCCGGAGTTACCTGTTTCAGGGTAAGGTTGTACGCTAGTTGCTGCTATTAGGCCTCCGCCGGAGGCCTGTTTCAGAAGCCTTTGCGGTTTCCTGTTAAAATGGTGTTGTTTTATCCCCGCCCAGCTTGCCGCGGCTGGCGTTTCCGTTAAACTAGATTATGCAGATCGGTTCCCACATTCTCAAAAACAATCTTATCGTTGCCCCCATGGCAGGGGTGACCGATCGTCCTTTCCGGCAGTTGTGCAAGAGCATGGGCGCCGGCATGGCTGTGTCTGAAATGGTATCGAGCAACTCGCTGCTGTGGGGATCGGAGAAGACGCGTCGCCGCGCAAATCACGAAGGCGAAGTGGATCCGATCTCAGTGCAGATCGCGGGCGCGGACCCGGCGATGATGGCTGAAGCGGCTCGCTACAACGTTGCGCAGGGCGCGCAGATCATCGATATCAATATGGGTTGTCCCGCCAAGAAAATTTGCAACGTGATGGCCGGTTCCGCATTATTGCAGGATCAGCCGCTGGTTGGCCGGATCCTCGATGCTGTAGTCGGGGCGGTAGACGTGCCTGTCACCCTGAAGATACGTACCGGGTGGGACACGCAGCATAGAAACGCGCTTGCCGTGGCGCGCATCGCCGAGAGCGCGGGAATCCAGGTGCTGGCGATTCATGGCCGTACTCGTGCTTGCGCTTATGCGGGACACGCGGAGTACGACACCATCGCCGCGGTAAAAGCCGCGGTGAAAATCCCCGTCATCGCCAATGGCGATATCACTACGCCCGAGAAAGCCAAGCACGTGCTCGAATACACCAGGGCCGATGCGATCATGATCGGCCGCGCCGCCCAGGGGCGACCGTGGATATTCCGGGAGATCAGCCATTATCTGGCAACCGGCGAGCATCTTCCGCTGCCGGAAGTGGCCGAGATTCACCGCGTGCTCATCAACCATCTGCAGGACCTCTACTCTTTTTACGGCGAGTATTCCGGCGTGCGCATCGCCCGCAAGCACATCTCCTGGTACACCAAGGGGCTGGTCGGTTCCGCCTCGTTCCGCCACGCCATGAACCAGTTGCAAAGCACGGACCAGCAATTGGCGGCCGTAAACGAATTTTTCAGCCAGCTCGCCGGTTATGGGCGGCAGTTGACTTATGTTGAGGCTGAGGAGCTGGCAGCATGAGTATAATTAACGAAAACGATATCGCCCGTTGCGTGCGTAAGGCGGTGGAAGATTATTTCAATGATTTGGACGGCGAAAAGCCTCATGCCATTCACGATATGGTCATACGCAGCGTGGAAAAGCCGCTCATCGAGCTGGTGATGAATTATGCCGGGGGCAATCAGACCCGCGCAGCCGAATTGCTCGGCATCAACCGCAACACGCTCCGCAATAAAATGAAGCAGTATCAGATCAAATAGGCCAATAGCCTCTGCGCGATTGAATCGCGCGGCGTATGAATCCGAGCTAATCAGCCATGCCAGCCATTTCCGCCATTCCGGTCCGCCAGCCCTGCCAGCCAATTCTTGATGTCCATTAAAAAAGCCCTCATCAGTGTTTCCGACAAAACCGGCATTGTCGAATTTGCGCGCGAGCTAAGCCATCTCGGCGTAGCGATTCTCTCCACCGGCGGCACTGCCAAGCTCTTAAAGGATGCCGGCCTGGAGGTGACCGAAGTCGGCGACTACACCGGTTTTACGGAAATGCTCGATGGACGGGTCAAAACCCTGCATCCGAAAATACACGCCGGGATTCTGGCGCGAAAAGACCTCCCCGAGCACATGGCGGCCATCGAAAAGGCTGCCATCCCAACCATCGAGTTGGTGGTGGTGAATCTTTATCCCTTTACGCAAACCGTGGCTCGCCTCGATTTCACGTTCGACGAAGCCATCGAGAATATCGATATTGGCGGCCCGGCCATGGTTCGCGCCGCGGCAAAGAACTACAGGAGCGTCGGTGTCGTCACCGATCCGGCAGACTATGCCCCGGTATTGACCGAGATCAAGTCATCCGGCGCGGTTTCCCCGGAGTACCGCTTCCGCCTGGCCTGCAAGGCATTCTCGCATACCGCCGCTTACGACAGCGCCATCAGCAATTACCTCACTTCGCTGGAAGGCGAAGGCGGAGAGCGCCAGGCATTTCCCGAGCGGCTTAATCTCAATTTCAATATTGCCCAGGATTTGCGGTACGGCGAAAACCCCCATCAGCAGGCTGCCTTCTACCGCGAGCGGGAACCCGCGGCGGGAAGCCTTGCGAGCTATACGCAGTTGCAGGGCAAGGAACTCTCATACAACAATATCGCCGATGCGGATGCCGCGTGGGAATGCGTCAAAACCTTTGAGTTGCCCGCCTGCGTCATCATCAAGCATGCCAACCCCTGTGGCGTGGCTGTATCCGATACGCCGCTGGCCGCATACAAGCTCGCTTTTGCCACCGATCCCACCTCCGCTTTCGGCGGCATCATCGCTTTCAACCGTGTGCTGGACGGCCCGGCAGCGGAGGCAGTGAGCAAGCAATTCGTCGAAGTGATCATCGCCCCGCAACTCACCAGCGAGGCCCAGCAGATACTCGCCCGCAAAACCAACGTACGTGTGCTGACCGTGCCTTTCCAGACCGGTAGCAACGCCTTTGACTTCAAGCGCGTGGGCGGGGGGCTGCTGGTACAGACACCGGATACGCTTAATGTCACAGCCGCGCAACTGAAAGTTGTGACCAAGGCGCAGCCGACGCCGCAGCAACTTCAGGATTTGCTGTTTGCGTGGCGCGTGGCAAAATTCGTGAAATCCAATGCCATCGTGTTTTGCGCTAACGGTCAGACGCTCGGCGTGGGGGCGGGGCAGATGAGCCGGGTGGATAGCGCCCGCATCGCCTCCATTAAAGCGCAGAATGCCGGACTTAGTCTCGCCGGTTCAGCGGTCGCCTCGGACGCGTTCTTCCCTTTTCGCGATGGGCTGGATATCGTCGTTCAGGCGGGAGCCGCCTCGGTCATCCAGCCTGGTGGCAGCGTGCGCGACGAAGAAGTTATAGCTGCCGCGGATGAGCAGGGAGTGGCGATTGTGTTCACCGGCGTACGCCATTTCAGGCACTGAATTTAGATATTGAATCAGTTGATTTAGGCCCATCCGTAAATAACAAAAAATAATGAAACTACTTGTAATCGGCGGCGGCGGCAGGGAGCATGCTTTGGCCTGGAAGCTGCTCAAGTCGCACCGTACCGCCCGCCCCATGACTGTTTATGTCGCTCCTGGAAACGCGGGCACAGCGCTGGAGGAGGGCCTGGAAAATCTTCCCATCACGGCTATCCCCGAGCTGGTCGAATTCGCAAAAAAAGAATCGATCGGGTTCACCGTAGTCGGGCCCGAGGCGCCTCTGGCCGAGGGCATCGTCGATGCGTTCCGCGCGGCTGGCCTGAAGATTTTTGGACCCACGAGGCAAGCTGCGCGCTTGGAAACCTCCAAGGATTACGCCAAGGCATTCATGCAGCGCCACGGCATTCCCACCGCCGCTTACGCAACCTTTACTTCCGCAGCTGAGGCCCATCGCTATCTGGATGAGAAGGGCGCGCCTATCGTCATCAAGGCCGACGGACTGGCGGCCGGCAAAGGCGTGGTAGTGGCGGTGACGCTCGAAGAAGCACATGCGGCGGTCGATGCCATGTTGGCGGAAGATCATGCACAGGGCGGTAACGCCGCTGCGCGGGTTGTGATCGAGGAGTTTCTGGAAGGCGAGGAAGTCAGCTTTATTGTGATGTCAGACGGCCATCATGTGCTGCCGCTTGCAACCAGTCAGGATCACAAGCGCCTCAAGGAAGGCGACCAGGGACCCAACACCGGCGGAATGGGCGCCTACTCGCCCGCCCCCATGATTACGCCGACCCTGCACGCGAGGATCATGCGCGAGGTCATCCAACCGGCGGTAAACGGCATGGCGCAGGATGGTGAACGCTACACCGGCTTTCTCTATGCCGGCCTGATGATTACGCCCAATGGCGGCATCAAGGTGCTCGAGTTCAATTGTCGCATGGGCGACCCGGAAACCGAGGTCATCATGTTGCGCCTGAAAAGCAATTTCATCACCCTGATCGAGCATGGGATATACGGAAACCTTAACAAAATAGAGGCTGAGTGGGATCGCCGCACCGCCTTGGGCGTGGTGCTCGCGGCAGAGGGTTATCCCAATTCGCCGCGCAAGGGAGATGCGATTCATGGTTTGAAGGAAGCTCAGGCCATGGAAACGCAGGAAAAAGATTTTTTCATATTCCACGCCGGCACGGCCTTGGGTGGGGAGAACGGCAAGGAGATCATAACTGCGGGAGGTCGCGTGCTATGCGTTGCCGCGCTTGCCGATAGTGTCAAGGTGGCGCAACGCCGGGCCTATGAAATCGCCGACCAGATCCATTTCGACGGCTGCCAGCTGCGCCACGACATTGGCTACCGGGCAATCAATCATCCCCGCAAATAGAGTGGTGGCAACTCGATGATGAAAAATAACAAAACTGGCGCTTATCAGGAGACAGCATGAGCAATGCAAGCACCGCACAGCAAGCCAGGGAGTTTTTTACCGGACTTCAGCAACGCATTGTCGAGCGGATTGAAGAGGTGGACGGTACGCGTTTCCGCCGCGACCAATGGGAACGCGCCGAGGGCGGCGGCGGCCTGAGCTGCGTGATGGAAGAGGGTAACGTGCTCGAGCGCGGAGGCGTGAATTACTCGCACGTGTTCGGCGGCGGCCTGCCTGCTTCCGCCACGGCTGCGAGGCCCGAACTATCGGGGCGTGGGTTCGAGGCCATGGGCGTATCGCTCGTGCTGCATCCCCGCAACCCGTATGCGCCTACTGTGCATCTGAATGTGCGCTATCTCGAAGCGCGCAAGGAAGGCGCCGAGCCGGTCTGGTGGTTCGGCGGCGGCATGGATTTGACGCCCTATTATGGATTCGAGGAAGACGCTGTTCATTTCCACCAGACATGCAAAAACGCATTGCAGCCTTTTGGCGGGGACTACTACCCCCGCTTCAAGAAGTGGTGCGACGAGTATTTTTACCTTAAACACCGCAAGGAGCCGCGCGGCATCGGCGGCATTTTCTTCGATGATTTAGGCAAGCCCGATTTCGAAAGCTGCTTCAACCTCACCCAAAGCGTGGGCGATCATTTTCTTGAAGCCTACGTACCGATACTGGAGCGCCGCCTGAATACGCCTTACGGCGAACGCGAACGCGATTTCCAGGCATACCGCCGCGGCCGCTATGTTGAGTTCAACCTCGTGTGGGACAGGGGAACACTATTCGGCCTGCAATCGGGCGGTCGAACGGAATCGATTCTCATGTCGCTACCGCCAATCGTGAAATGGCGCTATGACTGGAAACCCGAGGCGGGCAGTGCAGAAGATAGGCTATACAAGGATTTTTTGATTGGGAAGGATTGGGTGTAAGGCTTGGTAGTCTCACTTCGCCACAATATGAAACTTGAAACTGTTATTACTCCGCAGCGTCATACTATGGCGCCGCGGTTTGTTATAAAATACGCAACAAAATGGGGACGTAGCTCAGCTGGGAGAGCGTCGCGTTCGCAATGCGAAGGTCGGGAGTTCGATCCTCCTCGTCTCCACCAATACCCTGTCCAAAGTAGTCCAGCTCCATACATAGAACCCGCGTAAATCCAAGTGATTCGCGGGTTTTTTGTTTTCTGCCGTTCATTCTCATCTATTGCAATCAAGGTAGTAAAGGGGGCATAATTTGATCATATATGCCCCCAAAGCAGAATTGATGCCCCCAATCACCTGTACATCATGAAGCTGAACGATGTGGCGGCACGCAAGGCAAAGCCGGAAGCCAAGCCATATAAGATGGCCGACGGCGGGGGAATGTACCTTGAAGTGATGCCGAACGGCTCAAAATACTGGCGCTTCAAGTACCGTTTTGGAGGAAAAGAAAAGCGTCTTGCTTTTGGTGTTTATCCTGACGTTCCCCTCAGCCTTGCTCGTGAACGCCGCGAAAAAGCCCGTAAGCTGCTCGCTGAGGTAATTGATCCCGGCGAAGTCAAGCATCAATCTAAACGAGCGAAGAGGGAGAACGCCGAAAACAGTTTTGAGGCCGTGGCCCGTGAATGGTTTACGAAACATCGGCATACCTGGGCTGCAAGTCATGCGAATAAGATCATCAACAGATTGGAGAATGACGTTTTCCCGTGGATTGGGAGCAAGCCGATTGCGGACATTAAGGCCCCTGAATTATTGGGCGTACTCAGACGTACCGAAAGCAGAGGGGCCTTAGATACGGCGCACCGCGTAAAGCAGAATTGCGGACAAGTCTTTCGCTACGCTGTTGCTACCGGGAGGGCGGAGCGCGATCCGTCGCAGGATTTGAGAAGCGCTATACCACCAGCCAAGAAAAATCATTTTGCGTCAATTACTGATCCGGTACAGGTTGGAGAACTACTGCGGGCGATTCAGGCTTTCCGAGGGACATTTGTTGTGCAAACTGCCTTGCGTCTTGCCCCTTTGCTGTTTGTGCGGCCCGGCGAACTCCGTCGGGCTGAATGGAAAGATTTTGATCTTGATAAAGCTGAGTGGCGTTATTTTGTCACTAAGACGAAGACGGAGCATTCTGTGCCGTTAGCTGATCGAGCTGTCGCGATGTTGCGTGATCTATATGCTCTAACTGGACATGGGCATTACGTTTTCCCCGGACGTGATCCGAAAAAACCCATGAGCGATGCGGCTGTCAATGCCGCGTTGCGTCGCATGGGGTATGACACCAAAACCGAGATCACTGGACACGGGTTTAGAGCAATGGCGCGAACAATTCTTGCGGAAGAGTTGCATCAAAAGCCGGAAGTTATCGAACACCAATTGGCACATAAAGTGCCTGATACGCTTGGCACTGCATACAACCGCACAAAGTTTTTAAAAGAGCGTCGCGAGATGATGCAGTTGTGGGCGGATTATCTCGACGAGCTGGTGTCAGGTGCAGAAGTTGTACAACTTCGAGCATAACCAAGTCATTTTCATGTCTGCGCTGATGCAGATAACAGCGGGAGTCTTTACCGGGCCGGATGGATCGCCTACAGGATTAACAAGAATGGACTGGCAATGATTTATCCAGAATGGGCGCCTCAGAATCTTGTTGAACTACATAAGAGGCGAATGGATGGAGGGTCGTTGGAGAGCAAATTTAAAACGGGCGATCCGGAAACTGTTATTGCCGATCTGATGCAGACGTATGAAGGCAACATTACTAAAGAGAACGTCGAGGATATACGCCGTAGCCTTTACCGTAAATCGTTTGGCCTCCCTTATAAAGAAGGCACAGAACTTCTAAAACTTTTGATTACAGACCTTCGAATGAAGGATGTTTGGAAGTCTCTGATTAGGCGTGCGAAAAGCGACCAAGATTTCCCAAATTTTTTTAGAGCATGCGAGTGGGGAATAACAGGTTGGAGGGGTGATATGAGGCAAACACCCTCCGAGCGAAGAGCGTTTTATCAAGAAATACGAAACGCGGCTGGGTTACTTCAATCTCTTTTAAACAAAGCCAGCGGGTTTGACTACTATTCAATAAATAACCTTGTGGACGACCAACAAATTGAATGGTTGCTGGAGGTTTTGAATGCTCCGAACGACGTTTCATACGCTCGTTTCTCTCTTTCTGACATTACTCCGTCTATTCTTGAAGTATTAAATGACATCGGTAAAAAGGCATCGCAGTACGCGGAGGATGAGTCTTCAGTTAAGAAACCAAATTCACGGAACGCAGAGCTTCACTATTTTATTCGGTTTCTGTCCGGCCATTGTGAGAGGTGTTACGGGCAGCCACTTCACGACGTCGTTACCGTCACAACATCAGTTATCTTTGATCAATGGAATATTGACAATGACTATGTTCGGAAGATCGTAAAAGGGTAAGCCCGGAAGATTTAAGCATTTTTACCGGGAAAATGCTCCGGCGGAACATTCTTTGCCGTTTTAACGCAATACACTCCTCTATAGCTCATCCTGTTAGTCGCCAAAATGCGCCCATGACGCTCTAGCACGGTGCTAGATGCGCATAAACCTCTACGGAGATTTAAGTTCATGGAAAACGCAACGCCACAGGCTCTCCCGCAGTTCTACCGTCTGCCACAACTGAAAGCCCGCCTCAACGTATCAGGTTCGGCAATTTGGGCTTGGATAAAAAAAGGTACTTTTCCAAAGCCCATTAAGTTGTCCGAGAACACTACCGCTTGGAATGCGGCAGATGTCGAAGCATGGGCACAATCCCGAATAGAAGCCAGCAAATAAAGGGGCTGATAATGGACAAAAAAATAGGCCACCCAAAGGCAGCCCATACTACGCAATCCAACTATAACGATAATAGCGCCCATTCGCAACGGATGAGGCTGCTGAAGAAATTACGCGAGTCGAACCTCACTACCATTGAAGCCAGGCGTGATCTGGATATTTTGATGCCTGCCGCGAGAGTATTCGAGTTACGCGCAATAGGACATGACATAGCAACGGTCTGGACGACTGCGCCAACAGATTGCGGGCGTACCCATCGCATTGCCCGCTATGTGCTGGCGCCGGAGGTAGGCCGTGAATGACGAAAACTGGCCGGAACGCCTGTAAATGTCCATGGTTCGATTTTCTCACCTTGGGCTAACGGTGATATGGCTGGGCTGTCTTTAATCGAGCTGTGGGGCTTGTATCGCTTTCTTTCTCGTCTTGGGAATGGTTAGG
This sequence comes from Nitrosospira sp. Is2, assembly GCF_033095785.1. Taxonomy (GTDB): domain Bacteria; phylum Pseudomonadota; class Gammaproteobacteria; order Burkholderiales; family Nitrosomonadaceae; genus Nitrosospira. The sequence goes on from NZ_CP137134.1 coordinate 1,811,005, forward strand.
CATGGGGAAAAACCGATTCAAGGACGCCCAAGCTAGACGGGAGGGCGGGGGCTTCGTGCCCCTGCCTTTCGTGGTGATAAGAACCCAAAGTTTTACCCGCCTTTCAGCCCATGCAATCAAGCTTTTGAATGATCTGCTGGCCCAGTACAAGGGAGACAACAACGGCGATCTATGCGCGGCATGGACTTTGATGCAACCTAGAGGGTGGAAGTCAAAGGACACGCTCAACAAGGCATTGAAAGAACTGCTGGCGGGAGACTGGCTGGAAGTGACGCGGCAGGGCGGGAGGCACAAGGCAACTCTTTACGCTATAACGTTTTACGCAATAGACGACTGCAAGGGAAAGCTGGACGTGCGTGCTACTGGTAGCCCCAGAGGTACATGGAGAAAAAACGAGCCACTGCCACCCCTGCCAAAATTGAAAGTGGTGACCCGCCAGGCGGGTTAATTGCTCGATGATTGCCCCGCCCAGCGTACCAACCTAATTTGGATTGCATGAATTGACCCGCCGGGCGTACCAGTCGAGGCATTATCTCAAAACCAATTGACCCGCCGAGCGTACACCTTTCTAGAACTACCAATCTATCTTATTAACTCTTCCCCTTTTCATCATCATGATGGGGGAGTCAAAAAGCTTGGTCTCGCACATTCGCTCGTACAACCGCGAAATTGACAGGGGTGGGCGACGTTAAATCTCTTTAGATCAAGAACGGAAACCGGTCGCTCAGCCGTTTATTTGCACGGACAATCGAGAAAAACTATTTTTACCGCGGGCGATGCCCGGACCGCCTTTCCTTGGAAAATTAAAGAAATGACACATATGAGTAACGAGACTTGCTGCTCGCTGCCTTTTTTGCGCCGTACCATAAATCCGAGCAATCCCAGACCCGCAATCATTAAGGCATACGTTTCAGGTTCGGGGATTAAACCCATCGCAATCACTTGCCCGTTGTTATTGATGGCCACGGCGTCTGTTAGAGTTACCCGCGGTGGAAGATTAACTAGGGAATTGAGATCCATCATGCCTTCCCCATTAGGGCCGGTAATAAAAACAGAACGGCCACCTTCGGCCGTGGCAGAATTACCCACCACCTGGCCCGCGTCGTTGATGTCCAGAGCAGCACTATCATTACCGCCTAAAGTGCCAAGATCCGTCATACCCATTCCATCCGGACCGGTAATGAAGGCATGGTAAGTGCGTTCAGCCGTGAGAGAAGCTCCCACCGTCTGTCCGGCATCGTTAATGCCTGTGGCAACGCTATCATTCCCACCGAGGCTGCCAAGGTTTCTGAACCCCGTCCCGTCGGGGCCGGTGATGAAAGCTTGGCTAGGTAAATCTGATGCTCCAGAAGACCCAACCACCTGCCCGGCACCGTTGATGCTACGAGGTGTGATGAAAACCGCCCCCTGGCCGAAAGTGCCAAGGTCTCTCATGCCCATTCCATCGGGCCCGGTAATGAAGCCTGCCTGATTAGAATATCCCGTCACCTGACCGGCATTGTTGATGCCAACTGCAGTGCTGCCAAAACTGCCTAAAGTGCCAAGGTCCCTCATCCCCGTGCCATCAGGGCCGGTGATAAAAGCGTGCTCATATAGGTCATTAGAGGGAGAAGAAGATCCTACCACCTGTCCCGCCTCGTTGATGCCATAAGCACGGCTAAAATTATTACCACCTAAAGTCCCAAGATCTCTCATCCCCATGCCATTAGGGCCGGTGATGAAGCCACGGTAACTACCTTCAGCCGTGTATGAATATCCCACCACCTGCGCCCCGTCGTTGAGGTCCGCGGCGACCGTACCATCGCCGCCTAAAGTTCCAAGTTCGGTTACTGTCCTGCTGTTGAGGTCGATGAGGAATGAATGTTCAGCGGAGGCACTGGTGCCGAAACCCAGACCAGCAGAAAATGCAGCAGCGAGGATAAAGCCACGGATGTTAAGATGAAAAATTCTTTTCACGACGAACCTCCTTTTGTTTTTTCCCACTGGAGTGAGACTGTCAAGCGGCCGAGGGAAACCAAGCGCTTATCTGAAAGATAGCAGATAACTCGTTTTATTCTCTCTTGGCACACGAAATTCAATCTGGATCAACGACAAGGCTATTTGATAAAAATTAAGAAAAAGAAATTTCTGCTCGAGCGCTATCCATGCCAGAACCAGGAAACATAGATACGCAATGCTACTGACAGTTTTGAACCTGGACGAGAAGTTACTTAACGTGCGCTCCAAACATTGCTACCCTGCCGAGGGCGGGTTAATCATTTGTTGGTTGACCCGCCTAGCGTACCAATTAATTTTTGGATTGCATGAATTGACCCGCCGGGAGTACGAGTCGAGACACTTTTTCAAAACCTATTGACCCGCCGAGCGTACACCTTTCTAGAACTACCAATCTATCTTACTAACTCTTCCCCTTCCCATCACCATGAGGGGGAGTCAAAAAGCTTAGCGGGTATGATGGAAACCGGTCTCGCACATCCGCGAAATTGATAGGGGTGGGGGTACGTTTGATCCCTGTAGCGCAAGAACGGAAACCGGTCGCTCAGCGAAAAAAAGCCACAGGCAGTTCAGAAAAACTGTTTTTTTATCTATCCTTAAATGACACGTTTTGCTGATAGTCCCGCGATTTCCGGCCGACGCCCTCCAAAAAAACTGAAGAGGTTCATCATGAAAATCATCCGTGGCTTCAAAGTTCGTGGCTTTATCCTTGCTGCGGCATTTTCTGGGAGTCTGGGTTTCGGCACCCATGTCGCAGCCCAAGAAGAATTAGGCCGTTCATACCTCATTGACCTAAACAGCAAGATGGTGACGGACCTTGGTACTTTAGGCGGCAATAACAGCATTGCTACTGGGGTCAACGACGCCGGGCAGGTAGCGGGCTATTCTGACACGGCTGGAGGCGTCATCCACGCTTTCATCACCGGCCCCGACGGGACTGGCATGAAAGACCTCGGCGATCTGGGCAGTAGTTACAGCTATGCTTATGGCATCAACGATGCCGGACAGGTGGTCGGTTATGCTGTGGCTAACGGCTATTACCATGCGTTCATCACCGGCCCCGACGGGATGGGCATGAGAGATCTCGGCACTTTAGCTAGTGGTTATTACAGCCGTGCTTATGGTATCAACAATGGCGGGCAGGTGGTGGGTGATTCCGACGGCTATGCTTTTATTACCGGCCCCGATGGGATGGCTATGAGAGGCCTCGGCACTTTAAATGGTGATAACAGTATTGCTTATGGCATCAACGATGCCGGGCAAGTGATGGGTGATTCTAACGGCCGTGCTTTCATCACCGGCCCCGACGGCATGGCCATGAGAGACCTCGGCACCTTGGGCGGTTATAGCAGCTCTGCTAGTGGCATCAACGGCGTGGGTCAGGTTGTGGGTTATTCTGACCCGGGCACTGGTGAGGGCCTTTCACATGCTTTCATTACCGGGTCCGACGGAATGGATATGAGGGACCTCGGTGATTTGGGCGGTAATCTCAGCGTTGCTCTTGGTATCAACGACGCCGGACAGGTGGCGGGTTGGTCTGACACGGCCGGGGGAGACCAACATGCTTTCATCACCGGCCCCAATGGCGCAAACATGATGGACCTCAACTCCCTGGTTCATCTGCCCCCTGGCGTGACTCTAATTGAGGCGCACGGCCTCAATAATGCTGGACAGGTCATTGCCCTCGCAACCATCGTACCGGAACCGGAAGTCTATGCGCTGTTTCTTGCAGGCCTGGGTCTAGTCGGATTAATTGCGCACCGAAGGGGGATAAATAAAGGAGTTTTTTAACATACAGAGGTTGTAGTCCGGGATAGGTCGCTTGGTTATTGTGCCTGCTACCAGGTCAAAAACAGGGATTTTTTCAAAGCCTACGCCGTATCGTCGGGTTGACCGGGCGATCAATACTCACGTCGCTAGGCGATCGGCGACAAAAGATAGCTTCCATTATTGGCTGGATCGGGACGGTTTACAGTTCTGTCCACTTTCCACCACATGAACTCTTCCGTGGGTACCGACTTAGACCGTGCAAGATGTGCTGCTTCCTCAACGGGTATTTGGGCGTCCATAAAGTGCCATGGTCTTCCGGTTCTAATACAACCGGTCGACGGTCATAAATATCAACCATTCCCGCACCTGAATCTTCCGTAACAATCACAAACCCTGTTTCGACCGTTTGTACTGGTTGTTTAGGCTGTTGGGGCTTCCAATCGGTTAGGCCCGCCATGAATATGGGCTTGCCGAGCAACGGGTTATATACCATCGCTGCTTTCTTCCATTCTCTTCCGTCCATTCATACCAGCCGCCGGCGGGGACAATTACTCGTCCTTCACGAAACATGTGCCGAAATATCGACCAGTTTTCGCCTTTTCTATCCTTGCACATATCCATGTTTTCTTTTTATCGGCAGCTTCTTGGGGAGTCCTGTAACCCCAAGTCATACCGATAAGCTCAATCTCGCCATTGTTGAGCGTAATCATCCAAGGGCATAAGCCAAGTGCGATATTGTAGTGGGCAATGTGATCTCCGTATTCCCAGCTATGCTCGCTTGTGTCAACGCCAAGGGCGTTTGCGTAATAGCGCCGTGTTTCAGATTGTTCAAACCGGCCGCACATTCTGTCCAGTCATAAGGCAAGTAAGAAAAAGATAGATATATCGCTGTGTCGTTCTCGCCGCTAGCAGCGAGAAAACAGCCTGTATTTCTCAACTCGCGGTCTCGACTATTACATTTGTACAGCAGTACGCGCGCGCGAGGGGGCAGGCAAAAAGTCTGTGATCTCTTAGCGGAAACCGCTCGTCTCACTTCCCTTTTATAAATCTATACAAAAAAGTTAAAAAGAAGGAAACGCGCTCGATCAGCCGCCCTATGCCAATTTTTTCCGTCTGGGAATATGAAGTTGGCCACCAACAAATTTAGATCGATTGTAGGGCTTCTGGTAGAGTTGGATAGAACAGGCCCCTTGGTTTTTGGACGAAGGGTACTTATTTTTTGGTGTCTATCCCGATGTGTCCCTCTATTCATTCTGTTCTCCGAGGGTCGATTGCGGACACCGCTTTCCCCTACACCCGCTTCGGCGGGTTTTTGTTGTCTACTTGCCCATAATTAAAGTAGGGACACTTCATTAATCTGGTATTATCTTATTGCGGAGCGTGATTTAACCTCCGCTCCGACCCGGCCTGGTGCCCTCTTGGCCGGGTTTTTATTGCCCTTTTTTTGCCTATACTACTAGGGGTGACCTACCTAACCTTTAAAGACCTAGCAAAAGAGCTGCAGGTATCAGTTCGCACCGTCTCGCGCATGATCGGTGATGGCTTGCCAGTTGTACATGTACATGTACGGGTCTATCGCGTGCATAGGGAGGCGCTTGATCAGTTTTTGACGCGGAGAACACGCATAAAATCTCCTCCCGACCTGAACTGGCGTCGTCGTTCGAGATCCAGATACAGCGCCGCTGAGAGCGAGTTACTCGCTATGTTGAAAAAACCTCGACAAAAAAGAGCGGTTCTAGCACCAGGTAACACTGCCACAGCAAGAGGCATTTTGGGTCCATTCACTCAGTTGCCGATCAGGAGAATTCCCAGCAAGGCGCAAATGAGAGTCCAAAGCAGTAACCGAATTGCAAGCATCCCGGACCAATGGCCGCCTTCAGGTTGCCTCTTTTCTTCATCCGTCATTTCGCGATCTCCTGTGGGGTTAGTGCGCAGGGAATGACTACTTGTGGAAGATGTGACTTAGCTAGCCCGACCCAGTTCCTCTCAACAATAAAAACGTCCATTATTCGCTCGACCTCTTTATTCCCTCCTAGACGGCCGGCCCGCGGCTCTACCAGAAGCTTTGCAATCAATTCGGGCTTGTATTTCAAGTTTTCTCATGTAGCATGGCAAAGTGTTTGATGTAGCCCATCCATCAATAGAGATGGGCATCACCTGCATACTAATCTGGAGAACCCCCTGAAAATGATTGCAGATAACGCAATAAATCCAATTCAAAGGAAAGCAAGGACGCGAGAGGTGTTTGCAACACTGAAAAAAACCTCCAGTCTCGTCTTGTTTTGTGTGTGCGTTTATTCCGGAAATTCGTACGCTAACATACCGGATATTTCAGAAGTAACTCAATTACAAGTAACTGGTGTTACCGCTGGTCAACAGATCTTTCAGAATAACTTGCCTATTTCTATAGGTGCCTCTGGAATCTGGAATTACGAGTGGACAAACATTACCGCACAATCAGGCTTGTATCCCCTCACTGGCACACTGTTCATAGATGGTCAACAGGCGGAGACAGCGACACTCGCGTCATTCCCCTACGGGCCAGCTGCCGGAACGATTACTGCATCACAGTCCTTCGATACATCGTTTGGAAGTTTCGGCAACTTTGCCCTTGGACCTCACACAGCTTCTGTGCAAGTCCCTGGGTCCGACTTTTCTCCGTCAGTTAACTTTGTTGTAGTCGTTCCCGAACCGGAAACGTACGCCATGATGTTGGCTGGTCTGGGTCTGTTGGGATGGCGTCTTCGCCGCTCCCGCAGTTGAGCACGCCAGCAAGATAAAGCGGTTCACATAACCCGCCTCGGCGGGTTTTTTATTGATCCGGCAATAGTAGGTAGCCACCCCTTAAATCCTGTAGGGCTTCTGGTAGAGCCAGACGGTCGGTTGGGAAGAGACTAGCTCGCTCCGCGGAAGGGGTTGAGGCAGCGAGCAAAAGCTTTGCGTTCTCCAGATCAATTAATCAGAGCCGCGGTCGAGCTTTCCTAAAGTTCGACGCGACCAATGTCAAAGACATCCGCGCTAAGCAGAACTGATGAGTGAGTCAATACTTCTACACGATTGTGCTCAGTACGACGCTGCTGTCTAACCGAAACATTCGTGAGCATTAAGCTACTTGCGTCGAACCCATCCATCAAGCAGTCTGTGAAGGGTTGAGTGCTGGAGGTGGGAATTTCGCCGTGTTGAGTGAGCTTGAAAGCGCCACTATCAGAGCGAGTGGGGGCTGTGACACACGCCGTCAGGAGACTACTGAGCAGCGTGATATGTGATATATAGGGGCCTTAACATGATAGAACCTGCCCGAGTCGGAGAAGAGGCCAGGCGTTTGTCGTTATACTCTTTACTGCTGAGTTTATCCACAGGATGTTTAGGATGGGGACGAGGTTATGGGGGCATATTTCTGGGTGGTGTTTTAGAGCCTTTTATTCATGAGGGTTTCGAGGCTTGTTCGATCCTCCTCGTCCCACCACTAACCACTGTGAAGTAGTCCGATACGGTCCTGGACACCAAGGCCTCTGTCGAGACCTTGGTGCCTGCGGCGCGTCCAGCCGACCATACCCAGTCCCATCAAAATTAGTGCGTAGGTCGCCGGCTCAGGGACAGAGGTCGGGGCTACTGCACTCGCTGCGAGAGCCCCAACAGTGGCGCCGTAATAAAACTCATAATTTGGAGTAGTAAATTCAATGTCGGTGTAGGTGCCGTGGAACTGAAGTAGGCCGTTGCCTTCCCAACCGGTGATCGAGTTGCCGGTTTGGGTAAGCAAGCCGGCGCCCCAGTTTCCAGCGCCCTGGCTCAGTATGCTGAGTGTCACGTCGTTGAGGAAATTGAATGAAACCGGAACTCCTGACTGACCGACGCTAAAAAGACTGATTATTGGGTCAACTACCGCGTGGGAAAAATGAAAACCGTTTATTTGGGTTGTACCGCCCGTCATCAGAAGCGTCCCATTGGTTCCCGGGGTGTTTGTCACTTCGCTATTCGTAAATGAAGCTGGAACATTATAGAAGTGTGAGCCATAGTTCACGCCGAAGGTACTTCCGGTATAGGTCACGTTGATACTGTTGGAATCCTGGGTAAAGCTGCCGCTTGTCGATGACGTCCAGCTCGTCCAGCTGGCCGTACCGAGTGGCACCGCCTGAACAGGTGCTATAAACAAAGCGCCAATGATGAAAACGATATTTCTGCTCATTTCATAATTCTCCGTGGTGTTAAATTGGCGAGCTGTTTAGTCTCGTGACAGCGCGACGTCGTCAGCTCATCTAAGCGGGAAACGGGCGGCCAGGGAGCACTATGCGTTGTTTAACTCTGTGAAACAATTGGACTAAGGTACAAGACGATCACTACCGGCGTCCGCATAAATCAAATCAACGTGGTTTCATTCGATTTGCCTTCCTTATCCAGCCGCAAGGGCCTGCTGTAAATTGAAGGCAATGTAGGCCCTTTTAAACCAACGGGTCAGACGCTGCGCAACCTCCCACGCACAAGCGGAGGTTGGACAAACCCAGGGTTAATGGGCTTCCTTGATGGGCTGCCGGCAGTAAATCCTAGGCAGGGGCTTCTGAGGTGCAGGATGGTACAACGGTACTATCGGGCAGAGCGGGAAAAGAGCAAAACAGAGTGTTCTCGACAGCAGGTGGGGGCCTCTTCTAGTCCCTGCATAGCAATCGAGCGATGCAGGCGACCTTCTGCGTATAAAAAAGTGGAGGTAGAAAACAAGTAAACAAACCCACGGCGCAGCCAGAGGATAAAAATAAGGGGCCGAGCGGAGAAGAGGCGCAGAATCTCGAGGATGATCGTGGGAGAACGTACCTGCGGCCTGACTGGGCAAGTGTATTTCAGAATAAGGCGGTACCGTGATACGGCAAAAGCTCCGCGATACTGGCATGTTCCAGGCTCTGAGTGCCCGGCTCTGTCAGTGCGCGAAGCTCGAAGGGAAAAATTATCCCGGCTTTGACGTTTTCAAGTACCGCCACGTTTACCCGTTCTAGCCCAAGTCAATGGTAATGCTCCTCCTTCCGGCCAAGGGGAGGACGAATTAAAGGTTTAATTGAGCCTAAGTTCGATTTTCTGCGTTCTTACGGCGCGTCAAAAATCCGATCAGGCCCAAGCCGGCCAGCATCAATGCATAGGTTTCGGGTTCGGGAACAATGGAGGCATTCACGACGACCTGTCCATGGTTGTTGATTGCTGTTGCGGCTGTCAAGACGACGTTGGCCGGAAGGCTCACCAAGGAGTTAAGATCGGTCATCCCCGCGCCATTTGGCCCGGTAACGAAAGCATGCCCGTTGAAGGACCCCACCACGCCCGGCGTCGTTGATACCATAAGCGATGCTTTGTTCGCCCGGCGTGCCGAGATCGTTCATGCCTGCCCCGTCGGGGCCCGTAATAAAAGCGTGGTAATAGTTAGAAAAGCTTCTTGGGATGATCTGGGTTTTACCCGCAGGAATAACGACACCCCTCCTAATACTGCTTGATATTTGAATGTTTCAGGAACATTATGGGCTCAACCACAACAGGACGTCGCCCATGTCAACACATCAATGCATTGCTATGCCCATGAAGCCTATGCAGCATGACAAAGCGGCGTAGGACGGGGTGTTCGACTATAAATGCGAAGCCGCTTCATATGAGAAGCGTGGATCATCTTCTCAGCTAGATACTTGAAAGAAAACCCTCATCTAGTATCGATTGGAGAAGATTGTTGTTATAGCATGAAGGCGCTCGAGCCTTTCGCCAGGGGTAGCTGTAAATGGAGGTACATCAGTAACATCCCCATCGTCACATCCGTGCCGATTTAACAAAAACAAAAAGGAGATACAAATGAAATCGGAAGGAATGAAGATAGCTGCCGGACTTGTGACTGTTGCTTTGATGACCGGAGCAGGCAGCGCCCAAGCGGTTACATGGGAGATAATGGGGAAACTCACTGTTGAACATGCGCTTCAAACACCCCAGGAGTTGCTAAGCCTTGAGGGCACTCCGTTCTCCGCGTATCTCAGTTATGACGAAAATGCATCGCCAACCTCAACGCCATCGCCCGAATTTACTAATTACGGCAATCAGGGCAGCTTCAAGGTCAATACCGAAATGGGTACTGCAACGGGCGCGTTCGAAAATTTGCAGACCTACATATTTGTTGGGCCAATTACACATGCAAGCAATTTTAATGGGTATGGTTCCCAAGTGGGGCTTACAGGTCCTATAGCATCGTTGGGTCTGGTCACACAAGCCTTTGACTTCCAGTTTCAAGATTTGCCATTGGGCGGGACCGGAGGGCTGAGCGATTTCGCTTTGCCAAGCGAACTTAATCTTAATGAATTTAACGGCTCTAATTTCATTCGCCTTTCATTTTTATCTGCCGAAGGAAACCCTCTTGATACTCGATTGTTAGGAGTGATGGACAGCGTGTCAGCCATTCCGGAACCTCAAACCTACATGATGCTATTGGCCGGACTTAGTTTGTTGGGTTGGCGGCTCCGTCATACTAGGGGCGGCTAACAGTAATGAGTAGCACCAAGGTCCAATAGGAATATAGAGAGCAAGTCCCAACAAAATAATAACATTAAACGCCTAACCTTTCTCCTCTCCTGGAACCCGCTTCGGCGGGTTTTATTTTGCCCCTCCCCCTCCCTTACCGTGACGGCTTTTTAGTAACGGTCCCAAAGGCCTGCACCGTAAAAAATGGGATCACTGTAAGGCAGGCTCTACTTCAGTATCTCCTTCCCGTGAGAAGGTTTAGTGCCAGGCGCCGAGACCTAGTCAGGTAACGTGTTCACACAGTTCCAGCAGCTGAAAAGGTATATAAATTGCTCCGCTTGCCGCCGAGACCCACAGGGCCCACTTCTTGTAATGCCAGAGACTATATGCCTCTATAAACCGAATAAGGACATATAGCCCCGCACCCACCGCAACCAGCGGTATCTGCGGCTCGGTTATCTGCCCAGCCAAATCAAGGAAAATTCGGGGATATCGGGGACGGGGTCGTTTCCGGTTTCCGCTGCCGGGTTCTAGCCCGACATCTTCAGTGTCTGCAACTCTCGAGAGCTTTACACTTTATGCTGCTTCAACCGGGGCGGGAGATGAAATCCGCAAGGATACATTTACTTATATACAACGGCTCGATTCTTGCTTAATATTATAACGTGTTTTTAAAAAGAAAATAGCAGGCAAGATTGCAATAACTAGCTTCTGCCAAGGCTACCCGCCATGCGATCAAAAAGACCTATCTTTAACCGGATTATTTATTCCGGTTTCAAACATCGCTTCCTCGCAGTTCCCCTGTTTGGAAGTTATGCTGGCTAAGACCAGCCGCCCGCGTCTCTCCGCGGTCTACCAGCGGACGCGCTTATTCGATCAGCTGGATATCGCATGGAGAGAGCATTCAGTTGCCCTCGTCCATGGACCACCCGGCGCGGGTAAAACCACGCTGGTTTCAAGTTACATTGAATTTCGAAACCGTCGATGCCTTTGGTATCAGGTGGACTCGGGAGACGAAGATGTAGCCACGTTTTTCCACTATTTCGGCCAAGCGGCTAAGGAACATTTACTTGCCGCCGCCGCTCCCTTGCCAGATTTCGACCCAGGCACCGCAGCTGACCTTGTGAGGTTCAGTCGGCAGTACTTTCGCAGATTTTACGCTGGACTGAAAAGCCCCCTTGTCGTGGTTCTGGATAACTACCAGGAGGTGGCCGACGCCTCGCCGTTGCATGTCGTGGTACAGGTTGCCTGCAAGGAGACTCCAGAGAACTGCCACCTCGTCATCGCTACCCGCGACGCTTGCCCAACGCCACTCGCCGCAGCGCGCTTTAACCATACATTGACGATTATCGGTGCGGATGACCTTATTTTGACGCGTGAGGAGACGTCTGGCATTGCCGAGCTACAAGGGACGAAGCTGCCTGCCGCGGCCGCGACGCTACTGCAGGCCCGTAGCGCAGGATGGATGATGGGCTTGATGCTGATGCTCAAGCGTACGGATGGTATCCATAATGGTACCGATCTGAACCTTTCCTTGAGAGACCAACCGGGAGAACCTGTCTTTGATTATTTTGGCGTCGAAGTTTTCAAGAAACTCGACATCACTTGCCATGATCTGCTATTGCAAAGCGCGTTGCTCCCTAAGATGACAATACACCGCGTTACCCAGCTTACCGGTACGTCCAAAGCCGGTGATTTGCTGCGGGAACTAATGCGCCGAAACTATTTCATCACACGACATGGGGGAAAAGAACCAGCATATCAGTTCCACCCGCTCTTTCGGGAGTTTCTCCTTGAACAAGCTGTGGCTCGCTACTCCAAGGCTGAGTTGACGTCAACCTACTGTAAAGCTGCGGAGGTGCTGATATCAGACGGTGACGATGAGACTGCCATAAATTTGTTGGAGCAGGCACGAAACTGGCGGCGCATGGCGGAAGTGATTTTGGCAACGGCCTCGACTCTGAAGGCGCAGGGCCGTGATGCAACGCTCGTGGCCTGGATGGAGAAGCTGCCCGCCCATGTGACCGACACGGATCCATGGTTGCTCTACTGGCATGGCAGCAGCAAGGCGTTTTCCGACCCTGCTGCCAGCCAGGCGATTCTTGAAAACGCCTATCGACAATTTAGGGTGTTCGACGACCTCGTCGGGATGGCAATGAGCTGGTCGGGTCTTATGGATACAATTTTTTACATCTACCGAGACCTCCGGCAGATGGACCCCTGGGTTGCGGAATTCAACGAACGGCTTACCGGCCGACTTGAGCTGTTGCCACAAGACCTTTATGTGCGGGTTACTATCGCTTTCGTTATCGCGGTATCGTTCCGCCAGCCTCTGCATCCGGATCTATTATTGTGGCGTGAACGATTGCAAAAGATACTGGAGTACGACACAGGCTCCGCCGACCGGCCGTTGTTTCGCCACCGCTTGGTGACATACCACATTTTGCGCGGCGAACATGCGGAGGCCGAATCTGTCCTAAGCATGCTTCACTACGCAACCAACCTGCCCTCGTCTGAACGACCGTCTCGCACCCCTGTGGATTACATAAACGAGGCCACGGTTGCAATGTATACCGGCATGAAAGAGCGCTGTTTGCGATCGGTTCACGACGGGTTGCGCGCTGCGGAGCGGACGGGTAACCGTCTCTTCGATTCCGTTCTGCTCCAGCTTGGCGCGGTGATGAGCCTCAATCGAGGCGATTTTGGACGGACAGACGAGTTCCTCGCCGCCTTCGAGCGTTTGGCTGAATCGATGCCGTCTGTGGATCGTGGTACCTACTATGCTGTTGCGGCTTGGCGCAAATTTTATGCAGGAGAGCCAACCTTGGCACTCCAACTCTTAGGCCGGGCAGTAGCTGCTTCGGAAGCGCGCGGCACGCCCTACTACATCGCCGTCGATAACCTTGGCTTCGGGCTGCTGCTTCATCTCTGCGGCAGGAACAACGAAGCGCTACTGTATTTGAAGATTGGGCGCAGGGTCGGCGCAAGCATCAAAAATCCGCTTATCGAGTATGCCTATCAACTCTTTTCAGCCTTCGTCGCGCTGGATGCATACGGAAAAAACCACGTCCTCTACCATTTAGCGAACGGCATGCGCCTTGGCCGACAACATGGTTACATGCATTTCTTTTTTTTCCCCTCGAGAGTGATTTCAAAGCTATGTTTCATAGCACTCGAGGCCGGAATTGAGACGGCCTACGTTCGCACCCTCATTGAACGCAATGAACTAAGCCCGGACCCGGCATGGCGAGACGCGGAGTTATGGCCCTGGCCCGTCCGTATATATACCCTTGGGCGTTTTAGAATAGTCAAACAAGGGACAGCGCTGCAATTTTCCGGGAAAGCCCAGAAGAAGCCGTTGGAGTTGTTGAAGGCGCTGATCGCCTTGGGCGGTCGCGATGTGTCAGAAGCGAGGCTGGCGGATGCCCTCTGGCCCGACGCCGAAGGCGACGCAGCTGCACAGGCGCTTGCGACGACCCTGTTCAGGTTGCGTAAACTCATCGGGGAACAGGCGATTCGCAGGCAGGAGAATCGCCTTACAATCAATTCGACCTTCTGCTGGGTAGATTGCTGGGCGTTCGAACGATTGTCGAGCGAGAATTCGGGCGATTCACAGAGATGGCTTGAGAAACTCAGGAAGTTGTATCAGGGCCCTTTCCTAGACGGGACTGACGATGCGCCCTGGGCACAGTCAATGCGCGAGCGGTTGCAGGCAAGGTTTGCACGCCTCACGCAAATTCCCGACAATTTACACTACAAGAGATCGTAGCACAGGGCCGGCTTTCCTGTTTCCGATCGGCTGGCAACGCTCTCGGCTGCGGTCATGCGAAAGAATGAAAACGTTCCTATTTTCCACTGGCTGACCTCCATTTCCTCCTTATTCAGCTTATTCCCCAGTTTACTCCCCAGCTTACTCGCGACGAGGACGCAGGTTCGGTGTCAACCGGCTGCTGCTGATGGCCCTGCGCCGCCGCTGATTCCGAGTCTTTAGAACTTACCGGCCCCAGCAGTTATCCGTACCCGGTCCTCATGGGCGAGAGAGGGCCCGTACCAAGACCAAAGCGCTCCAGATACTTTGGCGGCACCCCGCCGACCATTTTTTAGCGTCTCCAGTTTGTAACCCCGCGCGCCTGGCATTTACCCTGAAAAAAGCGGCGTATCTGTTCCTTTCGCGTCGTTGCGGCCCTTTCCTGGCCATTCCCATTTTTGGAGTGGGGAGAAACCCAATTATTGTGAGATTTGTTTGAAATTTGTGTGATTTTGTACCTGATCCGTAATGGCTCCTGCGTAGCATCTATTTCGTCGGATGGTATATCGCCTAACGAAATAGGACGCGAAGTAGCAAACGTCAAGCGGTAACTCCGAAAAACAAGATGCAAGGCGCAACGCACGATCTGCGAAGCGCTAACGTACAGATGAATCACACTCAAGGAGCATTACCATGGCAGTCACAGTCATTCAATCAGATCTAGAATTTATCCTCGCCCAGATCAAGATATCCGAGGCGCACGCCGGCGGTCAGCCGCTTTTCGGCCCCGGCGGGCTCATACCATCCTATAACAATTCGTTGGGCCTACGCACGGTGGACGGTACATACAACAACCTTCTCCACCCGACATGGGGTGCGGCGGATCAGCAGTTTCCCGAGTTGTTGACGCCCGCATACAGGCCAGCGGATGGAACCCCCCTTGACCCCGACGGGCCCGGGCCGGCACCGGCCATGGCGACAGCACCAAACTACAATCCTTCGAATGATCCTAACTCGATCGTCATCGATTCAAGCATTCGCACCATTTCCAACCTGATCGTCGACCAGACCCTGGGCAATCCCGCGGCGATTTTGACCGCCCTGCAGCAGGCTGGGATCGTACCCGCCGCCAACCAAATGGCGGTTACGGCGCAGATCAGCAACGCGTTTGCGCCGATCGAGTCGCTATTCAACGCATTGACCGCTGCCGAAGTGGCTGCGGCCGCAGCGGCCGCCGCCGCCGCCGCCAACCCCGGTGATACTGATCTGGCCGCCGCCGCAGCGGCAGCCGAAGCGGCGCGTGCGGATGCGGAGACAGCTTTGACCGATGCCCGTACCGCCCTTGATACGTTACTGGCGACTAATGGCGTTGAGCTGGACGGCGCCAACGTCGTACTCTCGAACATCGCGCCCGACGCGGGATTGTCCGCCCCGTTCAACTCATGGTTCACGTTGTTCGGCCAGTTCTTCGACCACGGGCTTGATCTCGTCAACAAGGGAGGCAGCGGTACGGTATTCATTCCCCTGCAGCCGGACGATCCGCTATACGATCCCACCAGTCCTACCAATTTCATGGTACTGACGCGCGCTACCGTTTCAGCAGGTGCGGACAACATTATGGGAACCGCGGATGATGTGCGGCCCGTAAATACGACAACCGCGTTCGTAGACCAGAACCAGACCTATACGTCCCATTCCTCGCACCAGGTGTTCCTTCGCCAATATGAGCTGAATGCAGCGGGCGACCCGGTCGCCACTGGCAAGCTGATCGAAGGCGGTAATGGGGGCATGGCCACTTGGGCGGACGTCAAGGCACAGGCGGCGGATCTGCTGGGAATCCAGTTGATTGATTCCGATGTCGGAAATATTCCGCTGCTCGCTGCAGACCAGTACGGAAACTTTATCCCTGGGCCGAATGGTTTTCCCCAACTCGTTTTCCCCGGCGCCAATCCTGGCGATCCGGCTATCCTGGTTGAGGGCGATCCGACTGCCAACGGTGGTCTTGGCGTCCTTACGGCTGGTGCGTATAGGACCGGCCATGCCTTCCTTGCCGATATTGCTCACAACGCTGTCCCGACCGGCCTGGCCGATGGCGACATTGAAATTGGTTTAGGCAATCCAGACAACTCGCCCACAAACGGCCAATATGATAATGAATTGCTGGATGCGCACTACATCGCAGGGGACGGTCGCGCCAACGAGAACATTGGCCTGACCGCAGTACACCACATATTCCATTCTGAGCATAACAGGCTCGTCGGACATACGCAGGAAGTCGTTCTGAGTACCGGCAATCTTACCTTCCTGAACGAATGGCTCGCTGTGGATGTGGCCGCGCTTCCGACTACGCCGGAACAGGTGGATGCTTTGGTTTGGGACGGTGCACGGCTCTTTCAGGCGGCAAAGTTCGTTACGGAGATGCAATATCAGCATCTGGTGTTTGAGGAATTCGCGCGCAAGATCCAACCAGCGATCAACCCCTTTCTGGTTCCCGATGGCTTCGACGTTACTATCGATCCTTCCATCGTCGCCGAGTTTGCGCACGTCGTCTATCGCTTCGGCCATTCGATGCTCACGGAATCGATTGATCGCTTCGATCCCAGCTTCAACCAGGACCACATCGGCCTGATCGAGGGCTTCCTGAACCCGATCCAGTTTGAGAATAACGGAACGAGTAGCACGGTTGACGCTGATATTGCTGCGGGTGCCATCGTGCGAGGCATGACGCGCCAAGTCGGAAACCACATTGATGAGTTCGTCACGAGCGCGCTGCGCAACAACTTGCTGGGCCTGCCGCTCGATTTGGCAACCATCAATCTGGCCCGCGGACGCGATACTGGCGTTCCGTCGCTCAACGCAGCCCGACGCGACTTCTACGAGGCAACCAACGATGACGCCCAACTCAAGCCATACGAGAGCTGGGTCGATTTTGCCGGCCACCTCAAGAACGAAGCCTCGATCATCAACTTCATCGCCGCTTACGGCACGCATACGCTGATCACCAGCCAGACGACCATTGAAGGCAAGCGCGATGCGGCGCTGACAATCATCACCGGCGTATCGGTGGGGGGTCTTGCAGTACCGGCTGACGCTGTCGATTTCCTCAACGCGACAGGCGCTTACGCTGGAGGAGCGCTGGGCGGCCTTGAAAATGTGGATCTCTGGATCGGCGGTCTTGCGGAAGAAACAATGCCTTTCGGCGGCATGCTCGGCTCGACTTTCAACTTCGTGTTCGAGATGCAGATGGAGAGTCTGCAGAACGGCGATCGCTTCTATTACCTGCAACGCCTTGACGGCCTGCATCTGTTCGGCGAGATGGAAAATAATTCATTCGCCTCCATGATCATGGCCAACACTAACGCAACCCACTTGCCATCGGACGTGTTCTCTACTCCTAACCTGATCCTGGAAGTCGATCAAAGCAGGCAGTTCAACGACCTGGATGGAGATGGCGACCTTGAAAGCAACGACCCGGTTGGCGCTGGTATCCTCAGCCAACTGGTTGTCCGCAACAATCCTGCTACGCCCGGCACCGATACCAATTACCTGCGTTATGCTGGTGAAGACCATGTCATCCTTGGAGGAACCAGCGCCAATGACATTCTTATCGCGGGCATGGGCGACGATACGTTGTTCGGCGACGACGGCAACGATAACCTCGAGGGTGGTTTCGGCAACGACATCATCAATGGAGGGAATGGCGACGATATCATCCGTGACTCGGGTGGTGACGACAACATTAAGGCTGGCTCAGGCAACGACGTCGTGCACGGCGGCCCTGGGGCAGATCTGATCCTGGCCGGCGCAGGTCAGGACTTCGTCGTTCTCGGCGGCGATGCGTTCTCGGAAGTGTTCGCAGGCGAAGGCAATGATTTTGTCCTCGGCACCAAGAATGCGGAGCGGATTCTAGGTAATGAAGGGAATGACTGGATCGAGGTCGGCACATTTGACGGCGCTCCTGGCGACAATTTCGACGAGATTTTCGCCCGCGACGGCGTCAAGGGTCATGATGTATTCCTCGGCGACGGCGGCTTCGATGAATTCATCGCCGAAGGCGGCGATGACATCATGGTTGGCAGCCCTGGCGTCGGCAAGTTGATAGGCATGTCGGGCTTTGACTGGGCGACCTACAAGGACAACACGTCGGGCGTCAATGCGGATTTCTTCCGCCTGGCGTTCGACGAGAACCCGGTACCCCCTCAAAATTCAGCACTGGATGTGTATGAGGCTGTCGAGGGAATGTCGGGTTCGGCGTTCAACGACATTTTGTCGGGCTCCGATGAGGACATCACGACGCTTGTTCCGTTGGCCCAAGGTGGTGCGGCCGGCTATCTCGGTAGCGTTCTGGATGCCGAGGGAATCGCGCTCATCGCTGGCCTCCAGGATGTGGTCGGTGCAGGAGTCACGTCATTCGGCTCAGGCGACATCATCCTCGGTGGGGATGGCAACGACCTGATTACCGGCCGCGGCGGCGACGACATCATCGATGGCGACAAATGGCTGAATGTCCGCATCAGCGTGAGGCAGAATGTCGGCCCCAATGGCGGCACCGGTGCCGAAATCGACAGCGCCAACAGCATGAAGGAGCTTGTCACCGAGATGTTCAATGGAACGTACAACGCAGGTCAGTTGCAGATTGTGCGGGAAATTCTTACGGCGAACGGAGCAGGAGATATAGACACGGCGGCATATCGTGGCGTGCAGGCCGACTACCAGATTGGCGTGGGTAACGATGGCACGGTTACGGTAACCGACGTGGCGTTGAATCCTCTAGATGGGTCGGACAGACTGCGCAATATTGAAAGACTGCAGTTCACCGACAGCTTGCTCGGGCTCGCAATCGGTACAGCCGGTAATGACACGCTTGCCAGTTCGGCAATCAACGATCTGATAGTTGGTCTGGGTGGAAACGACACAGCCACCTATGCAACCGCGACTGCTGGCGTTACCGTTTCCCTGAGTAACGGTGGTCCGCAGAACACCGGCGGAGCAGGCACGGATACGCTGACGGGTATCGAAAACCTGACGGGCAGCGCGTTTAACGACACGTTGACCGGCAACGGCGTTGCTAATGTCCTGTCCGGCGGCGCGGGGAACGATACGCTGGTTGCAACGGTTGACAATGTGCGGGATACGCTCGATGGTGGCGCGAACACCGATACAGCCAACTATGCAGCCTACGGCGCTGCACTGACCGTAAACCTTGGCGGTGTGGATCCGATTATCGTTGGTGGTTCGGGCAGTACTGCCGCCAATTCCGACGTTTTAGTAGGGATCGAGAACTTCACTGGCGGTTCGGGCGGCGACACCCTAACTGGTAGCAGCGTTGCGAACGTTCTGAATGGCGGAGCCGGCAACGACACGCTGGTTGCGACGGTTGACAACGTGCGAGATACCCTGGATGGAGGTGCAAACACCGACACAGCGAACTATGCCGCCTACGGGGCTGCGCTAGTAGTGAACCTCGGCGGTGCGGCACCGATCGTCGTGGGTGGCTCGGGCAGCACTGCGGCTAACTCCGACGTTCTCGTAGGGATAGAGAACTTTACTGGCGGTTCGGGCAACGACACGGTGACGGGCAGCAACGCCGATAACATCCTTACTGGCGGTGTCGGCAGCGATACCCTGAACGGAGGGGCTGGAAACGACACGCTGATTGCAACCGTCGACAATGTGCGCGATACGTTGGATGGAGGTGCAAACACCGATACGGCCGATTACGCAGCCTACACTGCGGCACTAACCGTAAATCTTGGCGGTGCGGCACCGATCGTAGTGGGTGGTTCGGGCAGTAACAACCCCAATTCCGACGTTGTTGTGGGGATCGAAAACTTCACCGGCGGTTCTGGCAACGACACATTGACGGGCAGCGGAGTCGTCAACGTGCTAATTGGCGGGGCTGGCAACGATACCATCAATGGCGAGGCAGGAAACGACACCATCGATGGCGGCGCGGGAGCTGACATACTCATTGGCGGTAACGGAGCTGACACCATCAATTCAGGTGCGGCGAACGACAACCTCCAGGATGTCTTCAGGTTCAACGCGACCGCTGAATTTGGCGATACGGTCAACAATTTCGACGCAAATGGTGCTGATGGGGTGGATGATCAGGTTGAGTTCGGCGGTGCGCTCAATACTGCATATGACGACGGCAACGATAACAACGATTTCCTGTTCGGTGCCGGGAATGGCGCGGGAGGTACGGTGAATGTTACCGTGGGACAGGCGAATGCCAATATCGAGGCCCTGCTCCTGACAGGTGTAGGTGGCGAAGGCGTGACCACTGCGAATCTTGGGAACGCTGCCGCAGTTTCAGCAGCCTTTAACGCAGAGTTCGTCATCACGGCAGCTGCCGGTGAAGATGCGCTACTGGTTGTCAACGATACCAATGGCAACAGTTTCAGCTTATGGCAATGGGTTCAAGCTGGAGGCGGAGAGACGTCGGCGGGGGAAATTACCCTCATCGGCATCTTCAACGCCAATGCCGCAGCCACTGCCGGTAACTTTGATTTTATCTAGGAAACAGCGGGATGGGTGCCTCGGAATAGCGGGGGCCCTTCCCAAACCCGCGTCGCGGTAGACTTTTCGAGTTTCAAGGGGAGGGGGAACCTGGTTATGGCGGAGAGGAAAACTGTCGGCGCCAGGCGATTCCCTTTTTTGTTGCTTTGCCAACTGCATTGAGGAACATGGACTTGAGTCCAATAGGCAGGGTGCATCCCGTGGGATAGTCTCTGTCGCAACCGCTTTTCCCTCACGAGTTGTTTGTCGATTTATTGAGACCGTACGACTCACGACCATCAAGTCGAACGTTGCCGCTGTAGAGATTGAATTAATAATGGCCAGACGCCAGGTTGCACAAAACGAGATTGCCGAAGTCCTCAGTAGCTTCAAGGCAACCTTCAGAACTATCGGGGTTTTCAGTGCCATCATCAACGTGTTGATGCTGGTACCGGCGCTCTACATGCTGCAGGTCTATGACAGAGTTCTTGCCAGCCGCAACGAAACAACGCTGTTGATGCTGACTCTGATAGTACTCGCTGCTTATCTGGTGATGAGCAGCCTTGAATTCATACGCAGCTTCGTGCTGATACGTGTCGGGGCGCAGCTCGACATGAAAATGAACAAACGCATTTACGAGGCGGCATTTGAGCAGAACCTGAAGCGTCCAGGCGGGAGCGCGGGTCAAGCCCTGCAGGATCTGACAAACATTCGCCAGTTCCTAACGGGTAACGGGCCATTCGCGTTTTTCGATGCCCCCTGGTTTCCTGTCTACCTGATCGTTATTTACCTGTTTGACCCAGTGCTGGGCTTGTTCGCGCTGAGCGGGACGATAGTGCTGGTCGTGCTGGCCTCAGTCAATGAAATAGTATCAAGAAAACCTCTTGCCGCGGCGAGCACCATGGCGATTGAGTCAGCCAATCTCGCCAGCAATAACCTGCGTAATGCAGAAGTGATCGCCGCCATGGGAATGCTGCCCCATCTAATGTCGCGTTGGTTCAAGTTGCACAGCCGCTTTTTGCAGTTACAGGCCGAAGCAAGTGAAAAAGCTGGAATGATTGCCTCAGGCACAAAGTTTGTCCGGACCTCGATGCAATCGCTGATATTGGGCTTGGGAGCGTTGCTTGTACTGGACGGCAGAATTACGCCTGGCATGATGATTGTCGCATCCATCCTGATGGGCCGCGCATTAAGCCCGGTCGAACAACTGATTGGCGTATGGAAAAACTGGAGCAATACGCGCGGGGCCTACCAGCGGCTCAACGAGTTGCTGCAGGTCAATCCGGTGCGGGAGGGCGGCATGTCGCTGCCCAAGCCTCTCGGGCACATCTCCGTTGAGGCGGTCACGGCCGCCCCTCCCGGTGTATCTTCGGCTCTTCTTAAAAATCTCAGTTTTGCCATTTTCCCCGGGGACGTGCTGGGCATCATCGGACCCAGCGGTGCGGGCAAATCCACCCTCGCCCGGTTGCTGGTCGGTATCTGGCCCTCGATGATTGGCAAAGTGCGCCTGGACGGGGCGGATGTCTACCTGTGGAATAAGGCTGAACTGGGGCCGCATATCGGGTATTTGCCGCAGGACATAGAACTGTTCGGCGGAACGGTCAGCGAAAATATTGCGCGCTTTGGCAAAATCGATCCGGATGAGGTAGTTTTGGCAGCAAAGCGTGCCGGCGTTAACGACATGATTTTGCGTTTCCCCCAGGGGTATGACACGCCGCTCGGCGACGGAGGTGCCGGTTTGGCTGGCGGGCAAAAGCAGCGTATCGGGCTGGCGCGCGCACTTTACGGCGATCCTGCGCTCGTTGTGCTGGATGAACCGAACTCCAATCTCGACGAAACCGGGGAATCGGCGTTGGTGGCGGCGATCAACGATCTACGCAGCCGACAAAAGACGGTCGTGATGATTACTCACCGGCCCAATATCTTAGGCGCCACGACGAAGCTGCTGGTTTTGCAGGAAGGGGTGGCACGCTCGTTTGGCACCCGCGCAGATGTTCTCGCCGAATTGACCAGGCAAAACCAGCAACTGACACAACAGACCCAACCGGTAAAGCATGAGAAATCAGCTGCAGCCTAATCCGGGCGAGGGCATCGTCCTCTCTCCTGATGAGCTTGTTTCATACAACGTCGACACGAATCCGCGCGGTTATATTCGAACAGGATGGTGGATTGTCATTGCAGGGGTCGGCGGTTTCCTGCTGTGGGCATCCCTGGCGCCACTCGACAAGGGGGTGCCCCTGAGCGGCACAGTGACTGTTTCCACAAGCCGAAAAGCCGTACAGCATCCCACGGGTGGCATCGTGGATGCAATCCTGGTGAAAGAAGGCGACCGTGTGAAAGCAGGGCAAAAGCTGGTGCATTTGAACGGCGTGCAGGCAAGCGCAAATGCGGAAATGAGGCGCGTCCAGTATTTTACTGCGCGTGCAGCGGAAGCCCGCCTGATAGCGGAGCGCGACGGAAAGGGCACAATCGAATTCCCTGCAGAACTGTTCAAGGAAAAAGACGACCCGCGCGTCGCCAGCAACATAAGGATGCAGGAACACTTGTGGAATTCGCGAAGGGTGGCAATCAAAAGCGAATTGGGCGCCCTCGATGAAAGCATTATTGGTCTTCAACTTCAAACCCATGGATTGGAGGAATCACGGGATAACAAAAAGACGCAGCTTGAATTCCTGAAGGAACAGCTGCATGGAATGCGGGACCTGGCCAAAGAGGGGTATGTCGCGCGCAATCGCCTGCTCGAACTTGAGCAGACTTATGCTCAGATCAGTTCCGCGATATCCGAGGATATCGGGAATATCGGACGCGGGCAGCGGCAGATCGCGGAGTTCAAGCTTCGGCGCGTACAGCGTCAGCAGGAGTACCAGAAGGAGGTCCGTACCCAATTATCCGATGTACAGCGGGAAGCGGAGGCACTTGCCAATCAGCTGAAAGGACTGGATTACGATCTGTCCAACGTTATGGTGAAAGCGCCCGTCGACGGAACAGTGGTAGGGTTGTCGGTCTTTACGGTGGGCGGTGTAATCGGTCCTGGCGTCAGGATGATGGATATCGTACCCAGTGAAGATGCGCTGGATATCGAAGGACAGTTGCCTGTGCATCTCATCGACAAAGTCCATCCCGATCTCCCGGTAGAGCTGATATTTACGGCATTCAACCAGAACTTGACTCCACATATGCCAGGCGTGGTTACCCACGTCTCGGCGGACCGGCTTGTCGACGAAAAAACCGGCTTCCCCCACTACAAGATCAAAGTCAAGATTGCGCCTGAGGGAGCGGAAATTATTTCCAGTTTGCAGATCAGACCGGGTATGCCGGTAGACTTGTTCGTGAAAACAGGCGAGCGCACAATGATGAATTACATTTTGAAGCCAATGCTGGATCATTTCAAAATGTCAATGACAGAAGAATAAAGATACCTGTGTTCCCGGGCGGTTTGCTCGTTTCTTCCTGCGGTGCCATTTGGCCAAATTGTTGCCCTGCACCCAGCGCCCATTGCCCTTATGCAGGACGTCTATCAGGTCCCGAAGGTCGGGAGAAGAAGTGGCTTCCCTTATCCCGCTACTGGTAAAATTTTAGGAGGTTAGCGGCTTTATACGACACGCTAAAATGGGGATGGTGAGCGGCAGCTTCCGCAGATAGGTTCCGACCAAAATGCAAAATGGATATCTCGACCGTCCACCTGCCAGATGTCGCGTTCTCCTTAGCCGTTGGACATAGTCGGCATGCGGTGCCGAGTGCAATGGGAGCCGGAGGCCGATATGCATCACGATGATTGCAGTGACTGAAGTCATGGAATGGCCTGCCCGTCAAAAGCCTGAATCCCACACCAGACCGCGTCATTTTTCGTTTCCGTTTTTGTGCTATAAAAAAAAGGCATCTCTCTTTTATGGAAATCTGCCAAGGGAAGTGATGCGTTTCTTCTGTTAAGACGGGGATACCGTCCCCATCCTGCTGTTAAAAATTGTGACTTTCATATGGAGGGGTTGCCATGAGACATATACGAGCAACATTTGCTATGAGCAGCTTGGCACTTTTTCTGAGTGTTCCGGTTATGGCTCACGAGGATCACACGGCCGAGGCGATCGAGCATGCTGCAATGGCCAAGGCGCACGGAGAGGATGGCCATGCGAAGGTATTGCTAAAGCACGCCGAGGACAGCCTGAAGCATGCCAAGGCATCCGAAAAGCAGCACGAAGAACAGCGCCGGCACATGGCGGAATCGGTCAAGCACCTTCAGGAAGCAATTACCCATGCTAAAGCAGAGCATGCGGACGTTGCCACCAACCACGTTGAAGAAGCGCTAAAGCACATGCGAAAGTCCACTAAAGAGTAGACCGGGTAGCAGTAATAAACGCAGGTGCTGGTTATTGGTTCTATCCCATCGCTTGAGTTTGCAATACGGCAGGCGCGGTCGATAAACGCTGCCGATTAAGGCTGCCACTAACCTCCGCCTGCTATTGATTCCTGGAACAGCCTGAACCCGGTTCCTGGGGAGGGGGGCCTCCATGTCGACGCCGGGAACGCTGAGGTTGCCTGGACGCGAGTTGTTTGACTCTTGCTCAATAACGCGACAAGCTGCTCGACCGCGACCGTTCTTTACCCCAAAACTCCTTTTCGTTAAGATAAGTCTCGCCGAAAGCTTACCTTGTGACACGTTGCGGAGATCGTTCACCGCAGCATCTCCTTAAATAACTTTCTCCGAATGCAGCCTCTTCAGGCGGTATTTCCGATTACAATGATTCATCGCCCTAACAAGGGGGGCGATGAAGTCAAAGGGACAACGTAAAGGCAACGATCTCTTGTTTTTTCTTTAGAGCAGGAACCTCATTCTTCAGAATCTCGCATGATTGAGATTGTTCGCGTTGCCTTGCGGCGCCCATACACGTTCGTTGTACTGGCGCTTCTTCTCCTGATCATCGGTCCGCTTGCAGCACTTCGGACGCCCACCGATATTTTTCCCGATATTCGTATTCCCGTGGTCGCCGTGGTGTGGCAGTACACGGGCTTGCCGCCTGATGACATGGCAGGACGTATTACGACACTATTTCAGCGCTCGTTGACGACGACAGTAAACGACATCGAGCATATTGAAGCAAATTCGTACGCCGGCACCGGTATCATCAAGGTCTTCTTTCAGCCGGGCGTGGACATAGCGGTTGCTAACGCGCAAGTTACCGCGATTTCGCAGACCGTTGTAAGGCAAATGCCCCTGGGTACGACGCCCCCGCTGATTCTCAACTATAACGCTTCGACGGTGCCGATTCTTCAGCTCGCACTATCCGGGAAGGGCATGTCCGAGCAAGCCCTGGCTGATCTCGCCCTCAACACGGTTCGCATCCGCCTTGTTACCGTTCAGGGCGCGGCGATCCCATTTCCCTATGGCGGTAAGACTCGGCAAATTCAGATCGACCTTGATCCGCCCGCACTGCAGGCGCGCGGATTGACAGCCCAGGATGTCGGCAATGCCCTTGCGGCACAGAACCTGATCACGCCGATTGGCACGCAGAAGATAGACGCGTTCGAATATACGGTGCAACTGAACAATGCTGCATCCGTAATCGAGGATCTCGGAAACCTGCCCGTCAAGTTTGTCGACGGCGCAACCATTTACATCCGCGACGTGGCCCAGGTGCGTGATGGCAGTGCGCCCCAGACCAACATAGTCCACGTTGACGGTACGCGCTCCGTAGTGATGACGGTACTGAAGAATGGCGTGACTTCAACGCTTGCCATCGTCGCTGGTATCCGGGCGAAGCTGGCCGAGATCAAACCGGCTTTACCAGCCAATCTCCAGGTTGTACCCATCAATGACCAGTCCTTGTTCGTGCGGGCAGCAATCAAGGGCGTCGCATTGGAAGGCGCCATCGCCGCGGTACTGACCAGTATCATGATATTGCTGTTTCTGGGTAGCTGGCGCTCAACCTTGATTGTCGCGGTGTCGATTCCGCTGTCGATCCTCGGTGCGATCATTTGCCTGGCCGCACTCGGCGAAACCCTCAATATTATGACTCTTGGGGGGCTTGCGTTAGCCGTTGGCATTCTTGTCGATGATGCTACCGTAACCATAGAGAGCATCAACCTGCACCTGGAGGAGGGCAAGGACGTTGAGACCGCCATCATGGATGGCGCAACGCAAATTGCCACTCCCGCGTTCGTTTCGCTGCTGTGCATTTGCATCGTTTTCGTGCCAATGTTTTTCCTGGAGGGCGTTGCGCGCTTTCTGTTCGTGCCGATGGCCGTGGCGGTCATGTTTGCAATCGCGTGGTCGTTCATCCTTTCGCGCACGCTTGTGCCGACCATGTCCAAGTATCTGCTGAAACCGCATATACCGGGGGCCGATAATCAGCCTCCGCGCAATTCCCTGACGCGTTTCCAGCGTAGCTTCGAAGCGCGCTTCGAACGCATCCGTGCAGGCTATCGCGCGTATCTGCAACTGGCACTTGCGCATCGTCGGCCGTTCATAAGCGGATTTCTTGCATTCGTGCTGGGGTCTTTTCTTCTTCTGCCATTTCTTGGCCGAAATTTCTTTCCAGCTGTCGATAGTGGCCAGATCTTGATGCACGCGCGTACTCAGGTCGGTACGCGGGTTGAAGAAACCGCGAACCAGTTCGCCGAGATCCAGAAAGCAGTTCGTAAGATCATTCCGCCACACGACATCGACGTAATGATCGATAACATCGGCCTTCCTCCCAGCAGCATTAATCTGACCTACAACAACTCGGGGGTGATGGGTACGCAGGATGGCGACATTCAGATCGCGCTGAAGCAAGGTCACCAGCCCACCGAAGGCTATGTGCGCAAGCTTCGGGAGGAGTTGCCGCGTCAATTTCCGGGCGTAACGTTTTCATTTCCGCCAGCCGATATCGTCAGCCAGATTCTGAATTTTGGTTCGCCGGCGCCGATCGAACTACAGATCCGAGGCAACACCCTGGATGCAAATTTCGATTACGCCAACTTTTTGCTGCCCAAGCTACGCGCGATTTCCGGCATTGCGGATGTTCGTATTCAGCAGTCGCGCAGGAGGCCCATTTTTGACGTGGATGTCGATCGCACGCGTGCGCAACAGGTTGGCGTTACCATGCGCGATGTCACCAACAGTTTGGTCGCCAACCTCGCTGGCAGCAGCCAGGTTGCGCCCACTTTCTGGCTGAATCCGCAGAATGGCGTGCAGTATCCCATCGTGATACAGACGCCCCAATATCGCCTCGATACGCTTGCTGCACTCGCTGACCTGCCGGTGGGCGGCAGCAACGGCAATTCGCAAGTACTCGGGGGTCTTGCCAATTTTACGCGTAGCAGCGGCAATGCGTTAGTCAGCCAATATGATATTCAGCCGATGGTGCAGATTTACGCAACAACGCAGGGACGAGATCTTGGCGCGGTGGCAACGGAGCTTCGCCGCATCCTGGCCGATAGCGCAAGCGAGGTGCCGAAAGGGTCAACGGTTCTGTTGCTGGGCCAGGTACGAACGATGGAGAATGCATTTTCCGGCTTGCTGTTCGGCTTGCTTGGCGCCATTGTGCTTATCTATTTTCTGATTGTCGTCAACTTCCAATCCTGGAGCGATCCGTTCGTCATCATAACCGCACTTCCGGCAGCACTTGCCGGGATCGTATGGATGCTGTTCGTCACGCACACGCCAATCTCGGTGCCGGCGCTTACCGGGGCGATCATGTGCATGGGTGTGGCGACCGCAAATAGCGTCCTTATGATCAGCTTTGCGCGCGAGCGTCTCGATGCAATAGGAGACGCTACCGCAGCTGCCCTGGAAGCCGGATTCGTACGTTCCCGACCGGTTCTGATGACAGCATTGGCGATGATCATCGGCATGGTGCCTATGGCACTGGGCATGGGTGAAGGCGGCGAACAGAACGCGCCGCTCGGCCGCGCGGTGATCGGCGGCCTTATGTTTGCCACCGTTGCAACATTAATCTTCGTTCCCGTTGTTTTCAGCATCGTGCATGGAAGGCATGGCAAGGCGCCTGCACCGGGCTCCATTTCTGGAGAATCGCATGCCGCCTGATCCCTCCGCACCTCGGGTCTCGACACGCTCACTGCGCGTTTTTGGTGTCGCCGCAATAGCCGTCGTTATTGTCATTGTTGTCGCAGGCCTCGGTATGCGAGCTTTCGATAACAGACAGCTACGCAACTGGACCGACGAGCGGGCTATCCCGGTTGTTGCCGTTCTTAAACCCGGCATTGCCGGCAACGCCGCATCACTTGATTTGCCCGGTCGCCTGCAAGCCTATTCACGTGCGCTGCTATATGCCCGCGTCACTGGCTACCTGAAAAGCTGGAAAGCGGACATCGGCACTCGCGTGAAAGCCGGCCAGTTGATCGCGGAAATCGATACGCCGGATCTCGATCAGGAGCTGCTGCAGGCGAAGGCCGATCTCGCCAGCTCGCAGGCCACTGCACAGCTTGCCAAGACCACAGCCGAACGCTGGCAGCTGCTGCTGAACTCAGGCTATGTTTCGCCACAGGCGGCCTCAGAGAAAACAGGTGATTTCAGCACCAAGCAGGCATTGGTAAATGCCGCACAGGCGAATGTGGACCGCTTGCAGGCATTGAAAGCTTTTACCCGTATCGTTGCACCCTTTGATGGTCTGGTCACTGCACGATTCACGGACATCGGTGCACTCGTAAATGGCGGCAGCGGGACGGGCCAGGAG
Organism: Nitrosospira sp. Is2; assembly: GCF_033095785.1. Classification (GTDB taxonomy): domain Bacteria; phylum Pseudomonadota; class Gammaproteobacteria; order Burkholderiales; family Nitrosomonadaceae; genus Nitrosospira. The sequence continues at coordinate 1,840,168 of NZ_CP137134.1, forward strand.
CTTTTCGAAGTGTCGAAGACGAATACATTGCGCGTCTATGTCAATGTGCCACAGACCTACGTGCCAAGCATTCCACCGGGTACCAAGGCAGTCATCAGCGTCCCGGAACATCCGGATAAGACTTATGCTGCAACTGTAGCCGAGTCGTCACAGGCGGTTAATACGGTATCGGGGACGACCCTGGTGCAAATTCACGTTGATAATTCCAATGCCGAACTGATGCCGGGGGCATTTGCAAATGTGAATTTGGAACTGCCCGCCAGCAAGGCTGTACTTAGCGTTCCCGCAAGCGCGCTGATGTTCGACAAGGCAGGATTGCGCGTGGCAACGGTTACTGCTGATGACATAGTTATGTTGAAACCGGTGACGATTGCGCGTGATCTCGGCAAGGTCATTGAACTTGGTTCAGGCCTCGCTCCCGAGGATCTTGTAATCGAAAGCCCGCCCGACGGCATCGCTAGTGGAGACAGGGTGCGTATCGCCCATACCACGAACGCGTCCGACGGCCGCGATGGCAGCCTTGGCAGTAGTAAGAGGCTCTCTACCTATTGATAACACATTTGCCAATTAAAACATTCCTTGGGAGCTTTAAGCTTCTGGAGCCGCCTCTGAGTTGAGCTAGGCGGGGAACAACTGGAGTGGCATTACGCGCCATATCTGATTAGCCATACATCTTCTATTATCTTTCTACCGAAACAGCGGTAAGCTGTCGTTCGAGTTTTTGCGTAAAGCGCACGATGCTGATCACCAGGCCGACATCGCTCAAGTACAGGAATGGCTGTTAAATGCCAATATTGTGACCCCCGGATGTATGGCCCGCAAAACCGGCCGGACGACATTCCTACATCTGAGTTGAATTAGTAGATCAGTCATCCTCATTTGCTTTGTGCGCTGGCGGTAATAGCTCTTCGAGGCATCTTGTACTTCGTCACTCGCTCCACTGGGTGAAGAGGATGAGCTTTGTCGTTGATCATCAGACATCACATGGAGCGCGAGGCTCATGCGCTCCGTGAATCGAGAGCCCGCGGCCACTCTTTCCGCAGGAAGCGCCCGAAGACCGGAACGTAATTACCGGATAGACGCGACGTCATTTTTCCTTTCCGTTTTGTGCTATAAAAAATTACCGGTCTCGTTTGTAGAAATTGGCGAAGGAAGCGACGCTGTTTCTTATAGGACGGCGTTTTGCTTCGTGGTCGGGATCGCAACCAGGCAGGGCGCGGGTCGGTTGATGGCCGTCGCAAGCCTTCGATCCCTATTAACTGCTGGAACAGCTTGGCTTAGCCGTGTCAGTTGGCGAAGTTGGTCTTACGGAAAGAACGGGAATGCCGAATGGTCTTAACCTGCTTTTGAATCCGACTGTCAGAGGGGATCTTGTCATGAGAAATCTAGGGGCGACTTTTGCAATGAGCAGCTTGGCATTTTTTCTCAGTGTTCCGGCTATCGCCGGCGAGGATCCCATGGCTTCTGCGCTTGAGCATGCTGCAAGGGCGAAGGCACACGGAGACGACGGCCGCATGAAAAAATTGCTGGAGCACGCCGAGGAAAGTCTAAGGCATGCTAGGGCATCCGAAAAGCGGCACGCGGCACAGCGCGCCCAGATGGCGCAAGCAGTCAAGAACCTGGAGCAGGCGATCGAAAATGGCAAAGCAGGACGTGATCGCGTCGCCAATAAACACATGGGCGAAGCGCTGGTGCGAATACGAAAGTCCACATCAGACTAGACTGTGAAGGGAATAAAGTACCAGTTGAGCGCGTATCTGTATCGGCGCTCACTCTAAAATCGAACGATATCGAACGCAGAGTGCCCAAACATGGCGCTGCGCCAGCTAACCCCTGGTCGCAAGCAGTTCCTGGAACAATTTAACCCACCGTCCGGTGGTGGCATGATCGAATGCGCTGACGCCCTTTTTAAGGGCCACCTCTTTTGTCCGCTTTGCAACTTCAATCTTCCATCCCTCGCGTAACGTTACTCCTTGGGTTTCCGCCCAGGCTTCGACCTGACCAACCAGCGGCTTGCCGCTAACCACCACATCTGCAAACGGAATCTCGGAATTTCTTTCCCAGCGGTCGATCACTTGAGCGAAGAATGAAGCGGGTATTAAATCTTCGAGTTCAGAGCCGGTAAAGCCGACATAAGTGTCCGTTGATAAAACCCTTTCCTCTACGCCGTGATACGGTCCTGATTTCAATTCCTGACTGATCCGCTTTCCTGGCTCATCGCCACTGAGAAGTATTTTTGGCAAAGGCTCGTCTCGCCCCGTGATGATACTAGCGACTACCTCTGCTGTTTTGCTGCCGCCTGACGGAGCAAAGACCAGTTCGCGCTTTGGTGAGATTTTATTTGCGCCGATGAGCAGCGTTTTGATGGTCGAGAGATAATATTGATCGGACGGACCCAGGACGATAACAGGTTGACAGCCGAGCAGCAGACTCTCCGCGACGTTCAGATGCAGTGCGGAGTGTACGACGTAGGCCGCACCTGCCTGCCGGGGATCTTTTTCGACATGGCGTAGGTCAGGCGTCGCCTTGGTCGTGCCATTTTCGGATATATAGACCTTGCGCGCTCGCCCCAGATGCTCCGCGTCGATCAGAAACGGTGAATGGGTTGTGTAAAGAATTCTGTTGAAACTGGCCAAATTATCGAAGAAGGCCGACAGATTCCTTTGCGCCAGCGGGTGCAGTGACAATCCAGGCTCATCCAGCAATAATATCGCACGTTGGTGCTCGCCCTCGCTTTCCACGAGAAATACGAGATAAAAGCTAAGGAACCACTGAAGGCCGGTGCTTCTGCTCTCAAGCTCCACTTCCTCCGGGCGGCGGTCGTCGGACACCCATATCCGGAAGTGACTGCCATCCGCGTCGAAGCGGAATTTGTAATCTCCTTGCTTCCACCAGTTTCTGAACTTTTCCGTCAGGACAGCCCCGGCGGATTGAAGCAGTATCGAACGCTCCCTTTTTTTCAGGGCAATCTCACTGATCTCGTCGGCGGTGGGCTCACGCTGGTTGTTGCGCGCATCCCGTAGGTCCTGACCGAGTTCCAGTATGTCGCCTGGCTCAAGCCCTACGAATTTGAACAGGACGCGCAAGGTTCGGGCTTTGGCTGCTTCTTTAGAGCCGAGGTCGTTTCTTTGAAGATTTTGTACAACGTGGGGAAGATAAATTTCAGAATCCAGGTTGCCGAATTCGGAGTAATAAACGAATTTGGGCAGTGCGCCGAGGACGATATCTGTTACATCCGCGGCGCCTTCACCCGGGGACGTAATTTCGGAGGTTATCAGTTCGATTGCATCCAGCAGTTCCGCTACGTGACTATAAACTGCCGTGGTTCTTCTATCGGGTTCCTGAATCAGGAATTGCAACTCTCGTTTAAATTCTGAAGCGTCGCTCGCTGATAGACGCGGCTCCGCGAGAGTGTCGTGCATCTGATTCAACTTTGTGAGAACAATTTCTTTCAACTCATGTTCTTGCGTGGACGGCGCCAAGTCGGTGATGCTTCTCATGGCACCAGCAATCAGTTTTTTTACCTCCGAGTTTACGTCTGACGGGTCTACGCCGGTAAAACCTTCAGATTGGGGGAAAGAAACGGCGTACTCCCCATTAAAGTACCGTTTTACAGATACCAGCGCGGCCGCTTCCGGGGTTATTCCCGCCTTCCGGGAGAGTTCGCCTGCGAGGGGCCCAGTCTCGAATTCCGCTGTTATGAAGCAGTAATTTTGCGGGGCTTGGCGTATGGCGCCGAAATGTTTCTTGGGATAGTCAGAAGCCGGCTGAATTTCTCCCCCTGTCGCCGGGTTTAGCTTCCAGAGCGGAACCAGAAGGTTTGTTTTCCCCGATTCATTCACGCCGATCAGCGCAGTAACCTTATCCACCTCAACCCAATTGCTATTTTCGACAGAGCGAAAATTGGTGACTAGAAATCGGGTAAGTTGCATAAGTCTGTCCTTTCCTGCTTCTCTGTCAGGTAATCAGGCGTTTAAACAATTTTAACCACTTTTTGCGCATCAACGACTGTAACTGAGTGACGTCGGAGGGGGAACGTAGCCGCATCAGGAAATCGCAAGCAATATATGTGCCGATAATATAACCTGCTGACATGTAGCGCTATTCGCTCGTGGGGCAATGGATGGCGGATGATGTGTAATGCTTTTCGACACCTTGGACATGGATCCGACACATTCTCAGCAAAAGGAATATATGCAACCGGGGCACGAGGCGGCGCACAGAGCAAACGCTCGACCTTGGGAAGCGTGCCCAAGCGTGCTCAACCAGCTTGCTACGTTAGTCAGTAAGATCGGTAGTAGAAAAGGAGGCCGATCTATGGCTGCCCCGGCTGCTCTGGCTGAACCGGTCCGATACGGTACGGGAGCATCATCTCATTGTCCTCGTGCTCAAGGATGTGGCAATGCCAGACGTACTGCCCCGGCGTTGTGAAGGTCATCTTCACCCGGGTGACCTGGCCGGGGTAAGCAATGATGGTGTCCTTGCGGCCCAATTCCCACGGCTCCGGCGGCAGGGGCTGGGAGTCAGTTGCCATCTGTACCGTTCCATTTTCCTCGTCGACAACGATCGGTTGCCGATTGACCAGTTCAAACGACACGGCGTGGATATGCATCGGGTGCGCATCCTCGGTGGTGTTAAAAAACTCCCACATTTCGGTCGCGCCCACAGCCGGGTTCTGGGTGACGGGGTCCATCCACATCTGTTTTACCGCCTTCGCCGGCGCGGTGCCGGGGTCGGCCACGGTGCCGAGCAGGGTCTGGGCCGGGGCATCCTCGAAGCGGTTGGACATCTCTTCCAGCAACGCCAGGGAACGTGTCACGATAGCTGGCGGGAGTGCCTCGACAGGGGGCAGCAAAAGGTTCGCCGGCCCGGTTGTATGATCAGCCGCCTTTGCCCGGACGACGCGAAATTCCAGGATCTGACCGGTAGTGGCGGGTTCGGCGACAGGAAAATCCTTGCCCGGCTCACCACCGCCAAAGGGCTCGTCCGGCCCCACGTTTCTGAGAACGTGTCGGCCTACGGGTACTTTGGCAAAGTCGACGATGACGTCCGCCCGCTCGGATGGCGCCAGCAGTATCCTGTTGCCATTGACTGTCGACATGTTCACGGGGGCAGCGAGGAAGCTGCTTTCGCTGCCGATCATCCACACCTCCACGCCGGGAATGCTACTGAAATCGAGTATCAGGAAGCGGGAGTTGCAGCCGTTTAACAGACGCAAGCGATAGCGCCGCTGCTCTACGGTATGAAATGGCCACGTATTGCCATTCACCATCATCGTGTTGCCGAAGAATTCTGGAGTCCAGAGAGGGGAAATATCGGACTCGGGAATGAACGGGCCTGTCGTGCCGTCGAAGAAAGCCCGGGTCTGAGGATAAAACAGTGAACCATCGGCGTTGAACGACCGGTCCTGGATCACCAGCGGAATTTCCTGGAGTGCCCTAGTCGAGGGAACCTTGTCCTTTTGTTTCGGCGCAGCGCCGGGGAGGACTGCGGAGCCGCCCGTGGCCTTGTCTTTTACCGCGTCGTCGCCCGCCGGGCCCCCGCGGATGATGTAAAAACCAGCCGGACCGGTATAGACATTCACCCGCGTCATGCCGAGCGTATGGTCGTGGTACCAGAGCGTGGAAGCATGCTGTGCATTGGGATAGGTGAAGGTCGCGCTTCCCCGGCCCCAACCGGGCTCGCTGCCGTTCGCTTTCTCGTTGAAGAACCCGTACCAGGTTCCCGTGGCGGCATACTCCGCAGGGATATTGCGAGCCGCGGGAAGGTACCACGCCTCTGCGTAGCCGTCGCTGTGGTCGGGAACCCCGGCCATGCCGTGCACGTGCGTCACGATGGGGACGGGGCCCTGGTAGCCGCGAGGAGTGGCGGCAAAGCTTGGTCGCGAGTCGCGTCCCGCCTTTCCACCCGGCGGGTTGGCCCAGTGCAGCGTAGGATCGACAGGCAGCAGATGCGGCAGATAGTCGCCTGTCGCCTGGTCCTTGAGGTCATTGGTCCACTTCACGATCACCGGCACGTCCCAATTCGCTTCAATCGTAAGCGAGGGGGCGTGATAAACGAGAGCCTTTTCCTCCACGGAATGGACTGGGCCGTATCCCCAAACGGTGGTGGCCGGTGACCCCGTGGGCAGGATCTGTTGGGAGAACTGCTTGATGGAAATCTCGTAATAATCGGCGACCTTTCCGCCCTTGAGCTTGATTTTGCCCGCCTTCGGCATGGCCGGCAGCGTAAACAGGGGTGTCTTGAATTTCTTTATCAGGTTCGGGTCGAGCGTGCCTCCCGGAATCGCCGCGATCGCTGTAGAAATGCCGCTGAGCTTGTCGAAGCCGAACAGCGTAAGCATCGTACTGCCGGTGTACTTCAGGAATGTACGTCGGGAAACCATTCAAAGACCTCCTTTATTGCCGACTTTTTAATGCACTGAACCGTGCCGCGCGGGCAGTAATCCCGCTGAAGCACAGAGTATCCAAGGTCAGGCTTGTATGGTCAATGGTCGTGTGCATCGGCCGGCTCGCGGTTCGCCGCCCAATTCCGGTGTCCCGTTCCGTTACCTTCGATCGGGATCGATTCGCGAGGATTTATTTAAACCTTGCGTGACTTGACGTGGGCAATTTCGTGTCCTATGTTGATATGGTTGAGTCTAGCTGAGGATGCGTCCAACTAAAAAGAAGGGGGAGGGCCAATGGCCGTGTATCAGGAAAACTTTGTTTCTATCCGCAAGTTGTACCCGCGAGTTTCCGAGCGACTGCCACGCACGCGCATGGCTGTTGCCGACCCTGCCTCAACGACTGAGCGCGACTATCGCGATCTGCTTTCGGAAGCGAACCTGAATTTCTTTCATCGAGAGTATTCGATCGCGCTCCAGAACTATCTGGCCTTGCGCCAGAAAATCCTTGAGCAAAGCCATCCTGAGATGCCGCGTGCCCCGGGCCTCGGCCTTTATCTCGACCTCGACTGGAGCGCGGTCAAGGCAACCCAGCTCATGGAATTTTCCCGCCGAGAAGTGCTTAAGCTGACGCCGGGTGCGGGGGTCAAGCTGCCGTTGAGCGACGAGCGCGTGATAAAGGCCGGCGAACTGCCGGCTAACCCGGTGTTTTCCAAATGGTCAGACGTTGGCATCGACCCCCGGCGCGTCGTAACAGACGATGTGCTGAGCCAGCGCGAGCGGGCGCGGGAACTGATTGTCTCAGGCAACTGGCGCGAGGCCGCGAAGCTGTATGAGGCTGCGGCGACGGCCGCCGCTGAAAGTGGCAATCTGGAATGGGCGGCTCAACTAACGAATGAGTCGGCATCGATGCTCGTCACCTACGCCGACGGGAATGAGCGTCGGGCCGCATTGGAGCAGGCGCTTGCCGGCTTTACCAAAGCCGAGCAGCTTTATTCGCGGGCGGGCAACCTTGAAGCGGTCGACGTGGTGCGCATCAACCGGGCGAACTTGCAGCGCGAAATCGACGGCGGTGGTGCAGCGCCGGCCGCGGGCTCGGTCCTCGCGGCAGCAGCACCCGAACGCACAGTGCGCCTCGCCACGGGCGGCTCGTTAAACCTGCATGATCTGTTAAGGCCCGATGCAGCAATTGCCCGGGTCGAAGTGCGTGCCGGCGTAGTTCAACCCCAAGCGACGCGGCTCATGATGGTCGCTGACGTAACGGGTTGGAAAAGCGCCACCGCCATGATCGAACAGGCTGCGGCGGACGGTGCAGGCGCCGCGGCGGCGAAGACAATCGGGTTGTTCTTTCCGGCCGGCGCCAGGACGCTTTCGCTGGAGGCGAATACGTTTACCACCAGCCTGACCGACACCGTCTACAACAACCGCATCCAGGCGACGGTGCTCGAAGACCTCAACTTTTACGAAGTGGTGGAGGTGAATTTTGTCACCTACTTCGTGCATCTGTATTTCTTCGTCCTGCCGATCGCCATCGGCGACAGCTATGCCGCGATGGGCTTGTATGACAAAGCGTTGAAGGAGTATCGCTCGGTACTGGCTTATCCCTTCCTCAATCTCGGCATTGAGGCGCCCTACGTGTGGCTGAAAATGTCCGATGTGTACCTGCAATGGGGCAATAGCTTGTACCGGCGCGATCAGCGCGCTGCCGCAAGGGAGAAATACGAATTCATCCTGCTCACGGACCTGACTGTACCCTCGACGGAGCTTTATCAAGGCAAATTCGGCATCATGCAGGCGCCGGCCGCCGAAGTCATCAAGGAACTGAAGAACGAGCCGCGCGGTCCCGTGAACCCAAAAGTGGCGGCCATCATCGCGCAGGCGGCCATGCGGCTCAAATACCTCACCAACAACTTCAATTACTTCGGCATTAGCGCGGATCACGCGCCGATTTTCCGCTACAAGTATCTGCAATCGGTGGCGACGTATATGGCGGATAGCGCAATCGAGGCGGAACGGACGTTCATCGGTTATCGGTCGACGGCCGAAAACCAGAAAATCGAGCATATGCAGATGGAAAGCGCCGTTGACGTGAACAAGGCTGCGCTTTCCATTGAAAACAAACGCATGGAGGACGCCGCACTGGAGGTCGAGGCTGCCCGTCGCACGCGTGAATATGCCGAGGTGCGCAGGAAGAATGCCGACGACGCGCTTGCGGAGTGGGATACCAAGGGGCGCGAATTGACCTCGATGAATGCCGCCTTGTCATGGGCCAGCGCAGCCGCCAATGATCAGGATATTCGCTACACTGGCGTTCGTTATGATGGTGCGCGGCACGACTACGAAGGCACTGTGGAAGAGTTTTTCGATACGGTTGGCGAGAAGCGCGAGTGGTTGGATTGGGAATTGCAACGCAACCGTATCGAGCGTCAGCGGGCAGAAGCCGGGGCCGAAGTGGCGATGGCGCAGACGCGGGAGCAGCAGGCGCAGGTGCGTTACGAGGTGCAGGCGCTGAACGTCATCCTGCAACAGAAGCGGTTGGAAGCGTCGCAGGAAGTGCTGGAGTACAGCGAGAACCGGCTGTTCGATGAAGACTTGTGGTTTCAGTTGGCCGCGCAGCTGCAGGATCTTGCGCGCAGCTACCTGGACGCCGCCATCTACGCCGCCCTGCTGATGGAACGCGGTTACGACCTCGAATTCGACCGTCGACTCAATCGTATTCGTACCGATTATATGCTCGGGGTGCCCGCGGGCTTGCTTGGCGGCGATCATTTGAAGCGCGATATCCTCTCGTTTTCCAGCGACTATCTGGAAAATGCCCAAAAGAAAAATCCGGTGCGCCTGGCGCTGTCGTTGCGTGAAGAGTTTCCGAGCAGTTTCGCCACCTTTGTCAACACGGGGATTCTGCCGTTTCGCACCGACCTCGAGATATTCGATAGACGCTACCCCGGCACTTATCGCCGCAAGATCAAGAAAATCGAATTGTTCGTCGAAGGTCTGGTGCCGCTCGAAGGCGCCAGCGGCTTCCTCACCAACAACGGTATCAGCGCCGAGTGGCGGATGGTGAGCGGTGCCTGGGTCAAGTTTACCCGCGTGATGCCGGTGGAGCGGATGGTGATGTCGAGCTATCAGTTCCGGCGCGATATCGCAGTCTTTCAGCCATCGGAAGAGATGCTTGGCCAGTTCGAGAACATGGGGCCGCAGTGCGAATGGACGCTGGAAATTCCACGCTCAGGCAACAACATCGATTACAACGCGATCAGCGACATAAAGTTCGTTATTTACTTCGATGCCGATTTCAACGATAGCCTGGCGGCGCATGTAAGAGCGCTGTATCCGTCCACCGGCGGCCGCTCGACCGTGCTCTCTTCCCGCTTTCAGTATCCCGACGAGTACTTCCGCCTCGATGCCGAACGCAGCGTCGACTTCGCCGTCAACGCCAGCTCGATTGCTTTCAAACACGAGTCGCCCACCCTCACCGCCTTCGGTATCCGGTTGCTGCCGGCCGGAACCGCCAGCATGGAGAATGTGCCCCTCATCATTACGCGGGTGTCGGATGGCAGTAGCGTTACGGCAAACACCAGTGCGCAGGGCACGATCGCGGGAGCGGCGGATACCATGGCCCCGTTCGCTGCGTGGAAGGACGCATCACCCGTGGATACCTGGCGGGTGGCGCTGGGCGAAGGCGTGAATAGCGCTAATCTCGCCGACGTGCAGATTTTCTACACCTACGCCTTCAAATATCGCGCTGACGGCAGTCTGGCCTGACGGGCGGCATTAAACGTGAAAGGGGGAGGGTAGGCGATGGCAAAGGAAAGTGGTGTCGGCGAAAACAGCCGCGCGCGCTTCGGCGGCGCGGCGGCGGTGCGCTCGCTGGGCGATTCATTCCAGCCGAACCTGGCGATGGGGGGCGGCAGCTACAAGATTCCGATTGAGTTGCCCTCCGGGCCCAGCGGACTTGCGCCTCAACTGGAGCTGGTCTACGACACCGGTGCCGGCAATGGTATTTTCGGGCTCGGCTGGTCCTTGTCGCTTCCCTTTATCGAGCGGCGCAGGCCGCGCGCCTTCATGGCGGAGGGCGAACCGGAATACAGCCTGGGCGGCGCAATGCCGCTGGTTAAAACCGATGCCGGCGATTTCGTGCCTTCCGTATCTCAGCAGTTGCAGCGCTTTGCGCTGAACGGAAACGCATGGCACAGCCGCACCCTCGCACTGGTCGATCTGCATTTCGGCAGCTCAGCCGCCTCGCGGGTGGAGGTCAGCGGCGGGGACTTGCTGCGGACACAGCGGTGGCATGTCGAACGCATGGTGTTTCCCGGTGGACGCGAGATCAACATCGAGTACCTGCGGGACGGGAACCAGCTTTATCCTCGCACTATCCGCTGGAGCGTATTCCGCCTGGAATTCATCTATCAAAACCGGCCCGATCCCTGGTCGCAATTCGACGCCGGTTTCGAAATACGCACCAGCCAGCGATGCGTGCGCATCGAACTGCACCAGGACCGCTTGCCCGACACGCTGACGCGGGTTGTCGCCTTTGAATACGAGAGCGCGGCATACACCCGCGCCTCTCTGCTGAGGCGGGTCGAACTCACTGGTCTGAGACGTCGCAACGGTGCCATCGAAACCGCGGCTCTACCGCCGCTCACCTTCGCCTATACCACCTTCAGCCCGCAGGCCCGCCGTATCGAACGCTTCCGCAGCACGGTGGTGCCGCCGCCGCCGCTGGGCGAGGATGTTACGCTGGTCGATCTGGGTGGGACCGCCCTGCCTTCCGCATTGCGACTCGACGCGCAAGGCGGCACGTATTGGGAAAACCGCGGCGACTTGACGTGGGGACCCCCACAGCCGTTGCGTTCCCTGCCGGCGGGGATCGCGCTATCCGATCCGGGCGTCCGTTTTGCGGACATGGAAGGGCGCGGCAATGCCGATCTGGTTGTCGGTCGCGATCATGGCGGCGGTTATTATCCCAATCGTCCGGGGGAAGGCTTTATCCGCAAAAGGAATGTGCCGCTGGCACCGAGCTTCGACCTGACCGAAGATGATGGCCACCTGCTTGATCTCGACGGCGACCGCGTCAGTGATTTCCTGACCTTCCGCAACGGCACGCCGATTGCCTTCTTCAACCGGCGGGGAGACTCATGGAGCGCCCCGGTGGTGCTTGCTGATAGCGGATTGCCGAGCCTTGCGGGGCTGAGCCGGCGTGTGCGTCTTGCCGACATGAACGGCGACGGACAAAGCGATGTCGTGCTGTTGCAGTCGCGGCAGATCCAGTACTGGCCATATCTTGGCAATGGTAAATGGGGTGCGGTGCGCACCATGGCGGACACCCCCGACTTCGGCGGGGCACTCATCGAACGCGATATATTTATTGCCGACGTCAACAGCGACGGCGCAGCTGATCTGATCGTGGTGGGCAATTCGGAAGTGCGCGTATATTTGAACCGTGCAGGAGAAGGCTATTCCGAACCCATTGTGCTCGCGCGCACACCGCGTGCCGGTTTCGACCGCGTGCTGCTGGCCGACATGAAAGGTTCGGGCACCGCGGGGTTGCTGTTTACTTCGCTAGCCGGGCAGGGCGGGCGCGCGCAGTACTGGTTTCTCGATCTGCTCGACGGAGTCAAGCCGCATCTGTTGGCGGGCATCGACAACGGCAGCGGATTGGTCACTGAAGTGCAATACAGCACCTCGGCGTTCGAGCGCACCCGCGACTTGACCGAAGGCCGGCGCTGGACCGGATATCTGCCGTTCGTAGTGCCCGTGGTCAAGCAGTTGCGCCTGCATGACCAGGTGACAGGTGAATTATCGGTCAGCGAATTCCGCTATCACGACGGCCATTTTGACGGCATCGCGCGCGAGTACCTGGGTTTTGCCGAGGTCGATTCCACCCGCACGAATGGTCCGCAAGAGCAGCCCGTCAGGCAACGGCTTTATTATCACACCCGCCACACTACCGCGCTCGACCCGGCATTTACTGCCGGCCGCGGCCAGCCCCATCGTACCGAAACCTTGGACCCCATCAGCGGCGATTTGCTGCAGTTCGAGCATTCAGTGTGGACCGCCGTTCAGGTGGCTGGAACAACATCGGATGTACCAGCGCATCTGGCGCTGGAAACCCAGCGTAGAAGCGAGCGCCTGCATCTGGGGACGGCCTACGAGAGCGAGCAGGCCGATTTCACCTTCGACCCGGTCGGCAATACCTTGAGCGAGACGCGGCATAGTGTGTGGAGGAACAGTAGCGACGCCGAACAGGTGGACCAGCTCCGGATTGAAACCAGCTATGCCGTTCACCCGGTGCACGGCCTTACCAATTTCCGCGCACGCATGCGCAAGCTCGACGGGAATGGCGCGCTATTGAAGGAAATCCGCTTTCACTACGACGGCGAATCATTCGTGGGTCTGCCGCTGGGCCAGGTGGAAAATGGTTTCAAAGTGCGCCAGAGCGAAGTCGCGCTTACCCAGCGCGAGATCGATGCGGCTTACGCGGGTGCGCCGCCCGCGCTACTGGCGAGCCTGTATCGCATTGAGACCGATCCCGAGTTCGGCACAATCTATATTCGCGATATCGGCCGGGCGCGCGTGGATGCTTTCGGGAACGAAGTGGAAACCTTCGACGCGCGGGGCATGAACCGCAGCATGATTCTGGATGCCGCCGCGATCCATCCGGTATCGTTCAGCGAAGACGGCGGCGCCGCGCGCGAGGTGCAAATCGATCCCATCGCCCAGCAGGTTTCGCGAATCGAAGATCTTAACGGGCTCGATACCATAACCGAGTTCGACGCGCTCGGTAACGCGATAGCGGTCTATAAGCGCGGCGCCCTGCCCGGTCTGCCAACCGAGCAATACGAGTTCGTACGCAATTCGGTGCCCAACGCGGTCATTCAGCGCGTTCGCGTCAACGCGAATGACGCCGAGCCGGGGTACCACAAGATCGATTATCTCGATGGATGCGGCCGACGCGCGCAGACGAAGCTGCTGGCCGAAGGCGGGCGCTGGGCGGTGGGCAAGCAGGAGCTTCACTCGATCCAGGGTAAACGCTTGCGCGTCCGGGACGCCTACTTTTCCTCGCAGCCTGAGTACGACGCTTCTCCGCCGGAAGGTATCGTGATCAGCGAAACGCATTACGATACGCGCGGCCGTGTGGCGCGCGAGCGGCTTTTCAACGGTCGCTGGACCTTGCATCGCTATCGGCGCAATCGCGTGGAATTCTTTGGCCCGGATGCGGCCGCCGCTCTGGCGCTCGATCCTGGTACCGTGCCCACTCGGGAAAGCGTCCTGGACGCCGGAGCCCAGGTGCGCTCCATCATTGAGCGCGACGGTGCAGCCCGCTTCGAGCAGCGGCGCGATTATGACGCGCTGCGGCGCTTGGTGCGTATCACCGACCCGCTCGGTAATGCCGTGATGGAAAAAGTGTATGACCTGTGGGGCAATCGCATCCTCATCGCGGCCGCCGATGCCGGCGCTACCACTTTCATATTCGACGGCGGGAGTCATGAAGTGCAGCGCACCGACGCGGATGGGCGGGTTTTGTTATCGCCGCGTGACGTGCGCGGCCGTATTATCGAACTGCGCGATGGCGCAAGCCAGGCTGTGCTGGAGCGCTACGAATACGACACAGGCCCCGGCGTCAATTTGCAAGGCCGGCTGGCGCGAGTCAGCGGAGATTTCGGTAGTGTTGCATACAGCTACACCGCCGAGGGGCAGGCAACTACCATAACCCGCACCGTAAACGGGGTGCCGGGCACGTTCGAGACCCGCTTCGAGTACAACGGGCAGCGCCAGGTTACACGCGTCGTCTATCCCGACGGCGGCAGCGTCGACTACAAGCATTCAGCATCGGGGATGTTGCAATCCATACCCGATTATATCGATGCAATCGACTATGGCCCGACCGGCTTGCGCGAGCGCATCAGGTTCGCCAATGGTCTGGAGACACGGCGCCGCTATACGCCGGGCGATTATCTGATCCACGAAGTGAGCACAGAGCAGGCCGGCGGCGGCCATCGCTATCAGCATCTGGCATACGAACTGGATGCAGTGGGTCAGGCCCTGCGCGTCGATGACCTATCCACGGTCCCCGGAAAGGTGCGGCTCAACCAGGTCTATAAGTACGATTCGCGCAACCGGCTCACGCATGCGAGCGGCAGCGTCTCCGGGTTCGACTTCACGTACGAATACGACGTGGTTGGCAATCTGCTGCGCAATGATGAAATCGACACACGCTTTGAATACCGGAACGGCGTGGGCGACAGTGCCGGACCGAACCGGCTGGTGCGGCGCTTGAGTTCGACCAATCCGGAATACGAGTATGACGCCTCGGGAAACCTGACGCGAGACCCCGAAATGGGTACCCTGCATTATGACAGTCGCCACCGCCTCATGCGTGTGGACCGGCTCGATGGTTCGACCGTCGAATACGTGTACGATCACAACGACCGGCGCGTGCTGACACGCACCGCGCGGGACGGCGAGACGCACATGCGGTTGGAGATCGAAGGCCTATATCTGATCGACGACGGGAACGCGTCCCGCGTAGTGTTTGACGAAGACCGCCGGCTGGCGGTAGTGCCGGCGGCTGGCGATCCGCTGATTCACCATTTCGATCGTCTGGGCAATGTCAACGTGTTGTCCAATGGCCGTACTGGCGCTTTCGTTGGACACGACGAATATACGCCCTATGGCAGGCTCTTCATCTCCATGGTAATTCAGCCGGCCTTCACATTTCAGGGCGGGCGCTTTTCGGACGGGCTGGAACTGGTACTGCTGGGCGCTAGGCACTATCGGCCTGCGCTCGGCCGGTTTCTTACCATTGATCCCTACCTCCTTATCAACCAGGATAAAATCCCGCCGCTCCTTGCCGCAGCCAACCTCTATATATTTGCTTATTGCAGCCCGGTCAATTTTACAGACCCCACTGGCGAGATTGCGCCGCTGGTCATCGCCATCATTGTCGCGGCAATCGTCGGCGCCATAATTGGCGGGATAGGGGCTGGGGTCAACGGCGCGCGCACCTGGGATGAATGGTTGCTTTGGATTGTCGGGGGAGCGATAGGCGGGGTACTGACGGTCCTGTTCTGGTATGGAATCCTGATCTGGGCAGGCGTTGCCGCTGCCACGGCTGCAATCGCGGCGGCGGTAATTACCCTTGGCGTTTCGATTCTGGGCTTGTTCACCCCACTAATGGACGAATCCGACAGTGGGGTGGCTTGGGCATTCAGTTGGGCCATCAAGCTTATCAAATCGCCGGTATTCACTATCATCGGTCTGTTCGTGGTGGCGGGCCTTGCTATTTCCGGCAAGAGGGTCGATTTCCGCCGCGGCGCGCTGTTCGTGGAAGTCGGCGCGGGCACCGGGGGGTTGACGCTGGGTGCGATCGTTTATACCCAAAGCGGCAACTTCGACTCGAATGGAAACGTGCGCGACGATGTGGCAAGGCACGAGGCTTATCACACGCGCGAGGTTGCGGCCCTGGGGGAATGGGGATTTTATGTGACGTATATTACCTTCGGCTCCGTTTTTGCCTGGGCTACAGGCGGCGAATGGAACGCCCTCGACAACCGGGGATGCGGCAATCCGTTCGAAAAACATGCCTACACTTATTACAACCCATGGGTTGGCGGGCCAAGCGCGAACGAAGTTTCGGCGGGTCAATGCTGAGTTCAGAGTCTCTTGCCGACTGATCAACTAATCGAGGAGCGTTACGCTTTGATTGTATTTCTTGGAACAGAAGGGAATGAGTCCCGCACCTCAGCCGCTCAGTACCTCGTGAGTGAGCCCGCCAACATTCCCATAACGATGAGTCCGGAATGATAAAGCCCCCCTACTACCATATTGGAATACTCGTCCTTAATCATGAAGAAGCTATCGAGCACTACGCGAATTTGCTGGATGTCACATTTACGGAGCCGACGGATACCGTATTGTGCATCGAAAATCCGTTAACGCAACAAACTGAAAACCTCAAGGTGGTCGCTGCGTATTCAAGGACCCGTCCGCCTTATCTGGAATTGATTCAGGCAGGGGGAAACGGCATATTTTCTGAAAAAAATGCCGGGCAGATTCTCTACTTCGGGATTTGGGAGTCAGACCTGGAAGGCAGGATCAAAAAGCTGAAGGAGCAAGGGACCGGCATAGATGCGCTAATACGACCGGCGTGTGGTAAACCGCCGACGGCTGTCATCACCGCCCCTGATAAGATGGGTATACGTATGGAATACTTGAGCACTTCGCTACGGCTTGCAACCGAAGCATGGGTTATCACGGGCAAGTATCCGCTTTAAAAAATACCAACCTTAACCCGTTCGCGGAAAGAGCAGTTTATAAATTGCCCGCTTTAGCGCTCCAAAGTGCGCCTTTGCCAAAAAGTGCGATATTTTGCGATGGTCACCGCAACGTTTCGTTTTTACGAGGAGCTGAACGAGTTCCTGGCGCCAGAACGGCGCAGGCACGAGTTCGCCTGCTCTTGTGCTCGCGCAGCGACAACAAAGCACATGATCGAGGCACTGGGCGTGCCTCATACCGAGGTTGAATTGGTGCTGGTCAATGGCGAGTCGGTAGGGTTTGACCGCTTAGTGGAGCATGGCGACCGCGTGGCCGTCTTTCCCAGGTTCGAGATGATCGACGTTACCCCCGTGTTGAGGGTGCGTGAACACCCCTTGCGGGTAACGCATTTTCTCGCCGACGCTCACTTGGGCGGGCTTGCACACCTGTTGCGCATGGCCGGCTTTGACACCCTCTACGACAACAACTTTCAGGATAGCGAGATCGAAATAATCGCGGCGCGCGACAGTCGCATCGTACTCACGCGCGACCGGGAATTGCTCAAACGACGCTCGATCACCCACGGCTGCTTCGTCCATACATTAAAGCCCCCCCAACAGCTATGCGAAATATTCGACCGGCTGGATCTCGCGGGCAGTGTCCGGCCTTTCACCTTATGCCTGCATTGCAACGCTCCGTTGCGCCCGATTGAGAAGGCGCAAGCGCTGAGTCGTTTACCTCCTTCCGTACGCGAGCGCTTCGATCACTTCAGCACTTGCGACCTCTGTCAGCGCGTTTTCTGGGAAGGGTCGCATTGGCACCGCATGCGGGCGATGCTGGACACATGTATCGATCAAACATCCGGTCAAAATACAGGCGATAGTTAGTGAAGGCAGAACAGCTCCGATGAGCAAGGTGAACCATTACGAATGGGCGCTCATTTGCACCACCTTTCCATTCGAATTTCGGCCCAGATGTGGTAGCATTTAAACCAAGGGCGAAACGCAGAGGCAGGGATTTGACCTTTGTTTTGTTGTCCAGTAAAAACTTCCGGTTTCTTTCAAATCGGGTCGTTAGCTCAGCTGGTAGAGCAGCGGACTCTTAATCCGTAGGTCGAGCGTTCGAATCGCTCACGACCCACCAAAAACAAAGGCTTAGCGTCTAAGTTACCCCTTTTTCAGCTTTCCGGGTAACACAGGGGTAACTCTACCCTCGAATTTTCATAGAAGTGTTTGGCTCGTTGCACGATAGTGTGAGAGACGGGGCGGCGGTAGTGGGGGTATCCCTAGTCTGCGAAAGACCTCCTCCCCCATGACGTAGGTACCCCACGTACTAACCTTTCCCAAAATTTGCAAAAAAATTTTTGGCTCGATAGTAAAAATCTTTTTCTTGGCAGAAACGAGGCCGGGGGCTATTTCCGGCAGGGCGGGGCGGCACTAAGGTATCCCCTGCGTACGCGCTTGATGCACGACTCCCTAATACACGCTCTCACTGCTCTCAATAACTAAAACTGACAAGGGTTGCAAAGATGGGGTAACTCTACGCTACAAGGATGCCTCTACAGCTAGCGCTACCGAGGGGTGGCATCGACGATCTTTTTCCGGCAATACCCAAGCCTACCCCAAGAATTTAAATCGCTCTAGCAGCGACTTATTGATTAATTTTTAAGCGCCTTCTCCCTCCGCTTCTTCCTTTAGCAATAGCAATAAACAAAGATGGGGTACAGCTTGTCAGGGCTTTATCAGCAGGCCGCGTTACGGGTAAGGGTAGCTCGCGCGGTGGTTGGACGACCTGATAGGCATCCTGCATTTCGTGCCCCTTGATAATTCAAACCCTTAATCTATCCTTTACGAAGGAGCCTTGCTTTTTGACAGCTTGGCAGTCCCGCTCTTTTGTCGAGAAAATCGAGAAGGATCATCATGAAAATCATCCGTGGCTTCAAAGTCCGTGGCTTTATCCTCGCTGCAGCATTTTCTGCTGGTCTGGGTTTCGCCACCAGCGCCTCCGCACAACAACAACCACAGTCATACCTCATCGACCTCAACAGCAAGACAGTAACCGAACTTGGCACTTTAGGTGGTAATTACAGCGCGGCTTTAGGCATCAACGACGCCGGGCGGGTGGTGGGTTGGTCTCTCACGGCTGGACCCGGCAACCATGCTTTCATCACCGGCCCTAACGGGATGGGCATGAGAGACCTTGGCACCTTAGGTGGTAGTGGTACTGACAGCTATGCCCTGGGCATCAACGACGCCGGCCACGTGGCGGGTTGGACTGACACGGTTGATGGCGGCACCTTCCATGCTTTCATCACCGGCCCCGATGGGATGGGCATGAGAGACCTTGGCACTTTAGGCGGTGCTCACAGCATTGCTAATGGCATCAACGACGCCGGGCAGGTGGCGGGTTATTCTTTCACGGCTGGAGAGGTCTACTACCATGCTTTCATCACCGGCCCCGGTGGGATGGGCATTAGAGACCTTGGCACTTTAGGCGGTGCTCACAGCATTGCTTATGGCATCAACGACGCCGGGCAGGTGGCGGGTCAGTCTTACACGGCTGGAGGCACTGAACATGCTTTCATCACCGGCCCCGATGGGATGGGCATGAGAGACCTTGGCACTTTGGGCGGTACTTCCAGCGGTGCTCATGGCATTAACGACGCCGGGCAGGTGGCGGGTCGTTCTACCACGACTGGACACCTCTTCCATACACATGCTTTCATCACCGGCCCCGATGGGATGGGCATGAGAGACCTTGGCACTTTGGGCGGTACTGGCAGCAGTGTTGCAAATGGCATCAACGACGCGGGGCAGGTGGTTGGTTATTCTCACACGGCTGGAGGCGACACCCATGCTTTCATCACCGGCCCTAACGGGGCAGGCATGATGGATCTCAATTCGCTGGTCGATCTGCCGGCTGGAGCGATTCTACAAACAGCCTACGGCATCAATGATACTGGGCAAGTGGTAGCCGTTGGAACCATCCCGGAACCGGAGATCTATGCGCTCTTTCTTGCAGGCCTGGCCCTGATCGGATTTGTGGCGCGGCGAAGGAAGATGGGTGGGGAAGCTTCTAGCCTGGGGGAGGCCTGTAGTTGAGGTAAAGACACGTTCGCGCTTTAAAGCCCGCTAAGCCGCTTTAAATAGGTTAGAACAAAACGCCTTAGCTGCTAAAAAATAGGCCGGGGGCTTGGTCGGCAGATGGGGGTGGCATGTAAGGTATCCCCTGCGTACGCGCTTGATGCACGACTCCCTAATACACGCTCTCACTGCTCTCAATAACTAAAACTGACAAGGGTTGCAAAGATGGGGTAACTCTACGCTACAAGGATGCCTCTACAGCTAGCGCTACCGAGGGGTGGCATCGACGATCTTTTTCCGGCAATACCCAAGCCTACCCTAATGGAATGCAATCGCCCTAGGAGCGGTTTACTGCTTAATTATTAAGCATTCTCCCCGTCCTCGTTCTGTTTGCATCTAGTCGGTAAATGGCACGGTGAAGCCAATACCCATACTCAGCCATAGGTGTACTTCAGTCCAATTGTTTGCTCAGCAATCATGGGTCCGACCTCTACCCCTTAGTTTCTAATGCATGCTAATAAAAATGCCGAAATTAGGAGCCGCTACTTCTAGTCTGTCGACTCATCGTCATCAATATTTGACAATTACGACCCGTTGTACCGTTAAATCATTCGTCAATGTTGGATTATGGCTAAGCAGCCAAGTCATTCTCTTCGCTACATTCTGGCAGAAAACGTAAGAAACTTTCGGATAGCCGAGGGCTATTCTCAAGAAAAATTGGCTGAATTAAGCGGGCTCCATCGCACTTATATCGGTTCAATTGAGCGGCAAGAGAGAAATGTCACACTAACGACCTTGGAAACGCTGGCTAGTACCTTGGGTGTCAGTGTTGTTCACCTGTTAAGCCCCGGCGCGGGTCATGCGTGTAGTGATGATGAAAGCAAGGCATGAGCGAAGAAGAGCTACAGCGCCTCATGGCCGTTATAAAGACGTTAACTCCTGGACAACAAAAACGGATCAGTGCGATTGCACTTGCGTTCGATATTCCCCGGAAATTTTCACGGTTGGTTGACTCGGATATTGTGAGCCAAGACGTGCTGGTCAATTTTGGAGATTGCTTGCAAGACCATCATGCAAACAGTTACCAAGCCCTGAGTAAAGATCGATTTGAATATGCCTTTGAGCGTGCTCTAAAGGAATCCGGTATATCTGCAGAGCTAGTTAAAAGCCGTACGAATAGAGAACACGATATCACCATCGGGGGAATACCCGTTGGCCTCAAAACCGAGGCAGCACATAATATCCGTGAGGACACTATACACGTCAGTAAATGGATGGAGCTTGGCAAAGGGCCGTGGGTCTTGCACGCACTCCGAGACCTATTTCTAGAGCACATGCAAAGTTATAGTCGCATCTTTACCCTACGTTGTTTAAGGTCGAGTCCGGCTGAGATAAGGTATGAGCTTGTTGAGATTCCCAAGGCGCTTTTGTTGGAAGCGGAAAACTGTTCGCTTGTGGTTATGGAGGCCAGTAGCCAAAACCCAAAGCCGGGCTATGGAAATCCAAGTTTTCATTATATTTTGACGGCGGGTCAGAGCGAAAACTTCAGATTAAAGGGCTTCGAAAGGATTTATGTACGGTCCACGGTACTTGGGCATTACGCTCAACGGCACTTGGATAAACGTTTACGTGCCAGCTCGGCATACTCGGCATTTAGCTCGATACCGACACACTCGCGACCAAGTTCGTTGCAAACCACGCCTGTCGTGCCAGACCCAAAGAATGGATCGAGTATTCTGCCGTCTTGACGAGAGCCTGCCGCAATGCAAAGCCGAGCAAGGGCGCGGGGAAACACGGCAAAGTGACTTCCTGGATACGGCTCCGTATGGATGTTCCACACAGTGCGCCTATTCTTTTTCCCTTGTATCGAATTAAGCGCTGCTTCCATAATTGCATCCTGGTCGTAATAATATCTCTCGGATTTTGTGAGCAAGAATATGTATTCATGGGATCGCGTTGGGCGATCTTTTACACTTTCAGGCTGACAGTTCGGCTTATTCCATATAATGTCACTACGTAAATACCAACCATCAGCCTGTAGGGCGAAAGCCACTCGCCACGGCACCCCAATTAAATCTTTTGGCTTGAGGCCGACCGGCGTTGCGGCTCTGTAACTCATTGCTCGCCCTTTATTCTTGCTGTCGGCACCCCGCCATGTCCTTCCGCCCGAGGTATAGCTATCCCCAATATTTAGCCAAAAGGTGCCATCGACGGCTAATGTCCTCCGAACCTCACGGAACAAACGCACAAGAGAAGCAACATATTCCTCAACCGTATCTTCTGCTCCCAGCTGACTCGCTATACCGTAATCGCGAAGGCCCCAATAAGGTGGAGACGTCACAACACTAGCAAAGTGCTCATCGGGAAAATCCCGGAGAATACGATACGCATCACCTTCTAGTATTTGGCAGCGATTTTGATTACTCCTAACCAGCGTGCTATCACGATTCTTATCCTTCGGCTCAAGCAAATCTAGGTTCCAATTTTGGGGGTGAGTGTCCCCCCTTGGTTCGACCAGATCAGTGATATTTGCGAAGGCTGTCATCAAATCTATTTTGTTCATTGCCATCACTATTTGTTATACGAGCATAACGGAATCGTGGTTCAGTTAGCATACACGTTTGTCCGAACGGCGAAACGCGAAACGCCCCGGTGAGAGGAAGTCTTGCTCTTATAGTGCATTAGAGGTTTGTACTACAGTTTAATTATAAAGTTTCCGAAGATTTATTGCTAAATTAGCAATAAGATCACTATTTGGCGTCAAAGCAAAACGCTCGGCAGGAATTCCCAAGCGAAGTTTAACTATTTCTTCCATAAGCCAAAATTCAAAGAATCACTCAGCAGGTGATTTCAGGTTAAGTAGCCTGATAGAACTTTTAGCCCCTGGCACACTGAAACTCGTCAAATCTAACATTGCCCCGTAATAAAGGGTGATATGTCACCACTGGCAAAACTCTATCGCTGCTTGGGCACAGACGCACTAGGCCATAGATGAGCGAGACTTGGCTAATTGCGCTTCGCGCACACGCGCGTGTGGAGGGTTCTATTGAGTTGAATATAAAACAGGAGCGTACCGTCACTCTAGAGTTTGGGCACGGCTCCTGTTAAGTCAGTAATCAGAAAGGAATCAGATCATCTGTGGATTGACTATAGTTCTCATATTGGGTTATCCATTGCTCGTTATCGCTATCAGCTAAATCTTCCTTATATCGCGGCTCGTCTCTTTTCCTTTCACGTCTATTCATTTCGTTTCCACTCTTCTCTCCTCTAGACCCCATCGAAACCCTATCAAGGGGGTTAATAGGGGGGCTATCACTATCTAAACGTTTTTCCCATCTGTTTGTTGCTCCTCTTCTGCCACCCCGAGACATTTTTCCTCTTTGCTCCTCAAGTTTAGTTCGATATCGTTCAAGCTCAGGACTTGTTATCTCGCTTTTATCCGTTTTGAAGAATGATAAAACGCGTTCGGTTAGAGCAGCTTCAATTGAGTCCTTCGCAAATCCCAGCCACTTACCGATGGATTGGGGATCAGAAGGGAGAGAGCGATTGACCCAGCACTCGCATAGAATTGAAATGAATAAGCCCCTTTCTTCAAGGCTCATGCT
This sequence comes from Nitrosospira sp. Is2, assembly GCF_033095785.1. GTDB lineage: Bacteria > Pseudomonadota > Gammaproteobacteria > Burkholderiales > Nitrosomonadaceae > Nitrosospira. Next base: position 1,863,498 of record NZ_CP137134.1, read on the forward strand.
CCGGTACCGCTTATCAGCCATCGTGTCACTCGCGTAAAACTGGAAGGCGGGTGCAGTTTTAGTTATTTCTTGCATTGTTGTCCTTTAACAAATTGAAGGTAACAGGCATAGGTGAATGAGTTTTAATTGTCGCAATAGCCAAGTTCAGATTTGCCCCTCCTGGCTCAAGCTCAGGCACCGATCTTCCTTATATGTTGACCTAGCGCGTACGCGTGTGAGTCGTTCTCGATCTTCCGGCTTTAAAGGTGCCAGCCAGAAACCGTCGCTTGTTTTGCCGAAATGCTGCGCTAGCATTTCATCTGGGCTTAAACATCGACGGCTACCGTCAAACTTGCCTGTTCGATGTTTGTCAAAGGCCGTACTCGAATTGAAGTAAGCCAAGCAGGACGGACATTGGTTTCTATCTCCACTTAATCTCGGCCCACAAATGCCATTCTGAGCAGCCGGTAGGGGGTGTATAGGGGTATACGGGCCATCGGCAATACCTTTCCCTATCCCTCGCATCGTTACGGACTCATACGCCCCGCTAGCGCCAGAGTTCGTTTCAAATACTTCGGTCTTTTTTCGTCCAGTTCGGGCAAGTCGCGAATTAGTCATTGATGACTTTTCAATTTCTTTGCGTATGAGCCTCGATCCCGCAATTACTTTTGGGGCTAAGATTTCTAACTCTTGGTAAATATGAGCTACCTCAGCATTCTCGAAATTGGCTTTAGCGTCCTTCTTATAAAATTCCCTCAAGTAGTAACAGACTGGATCGCCTTTGATGTGTGAGCCAGCACGATCAAGCGGACAATAAGCGGCAGAACAAGTATCCCATTGCGGACAGTCTTTCGCCCTCATGACAGTCCTCCTTCATGAATAGTCGACACACCAACAGTGCGTTGGGCTAGAAACGCGTCTAACGCGCTTTTTCGGTATTTAACCAGTCGCCCTATTTTTATGTAGGGAATGGGATATCTTCGGGTACAGCGCCAAACAGAAATGGTGCCTTCGGTTACGCCTAGATAAGCCGCAGCTTCGGGAGTGGAAAGGAGGGGATCAAACGAGTGGTGCTTAACTGTGTTTTGTTTATCCAACGTATAGCTCCATCAAAACCAAGTACTCGGGATGAGTCAAGGTAATAGGAATATACGTGGTTATTCAATTAGTTACGAGGGATGAGGTCAGCGAGGATTTGTTCCGGCGTTCTGTATGGACAGTGGCGTTCCGGAATGAAATAACAAGTTTTTTATTCCGGTTTTAATACGGTTGAGCGTGCCTGCAACTCAAGCTGCGATACGACCTCCTGGGTAAAGAGATACTTGAATTTTTTTTCAGTTACTTTTCTGGTCCTTTCGACGATGTCTACTTCAAATTCATTAGGAAAGATTTTATGAGCAATAGCGTTATTGGTAGGCTTTTTCTGATTTTCGATTTTCTGAATCGCGACAATATCAAAATAGGGTAATACGGCGTTGTCGTGCCAGTCCGCTAAATCTGATGAGTTGAAAAAAGATGCTACATTTTCGGCACCGGATTTTTCCCGCTGTGCTTTTAGCCATACATCAAACTCCCGTTTGAGTTGAAGATCAGAGCAATCTAGATTTACTTTAACAAACCTTATATCCTCTTCGCACCACTCGGGATTCTCTAGCATTGGGACGGAAAGCCGAGCGGAAGTTTCGTCCGGTGTTAACACAACAGGTCTACGGTCATGCACGTCAACCATTCCCGCCCCTGAATCTTCCGTGACAATCACAAAGCCAACGTCAACGGTCTGGTGCGTGTACATCCGAAAGTCCGTTAGCCCAGCCATGAAAATAGGTTCATTCACTTTCCGCTTGATATACCACGGCTGTTTCTTTCCATTCTCTACGGTCCACTCATACCATCCGCCACAAGGAATAATTACCCTTCCTTCGCGGAACATGTGCCGAAAGTAACTTCCTGTTAGCGATTTCTCAACCCGCGCACATATCCAAGGTTTCTTCTTCTCAGCCGCTTCCTTAGGCGTTCGATAGCCCCATCTCATTCCAATGAATTCCAATTCGCCGTTGTCCAGCATAATCATCCACGGACAAAGACCGGGGCCGGTATTGTAGGAGGGAGTACGTTCGCCCAACCACTTTAGGTGATCGCTTGTATCAGCGCCGAGCGCACTGGCGTTCGTTTCGGATTGTTCAAACCTTCCGCAGATTGCTTTTTTTTTGCGGTTTAGAAGAGGGAGTAGGAGAAGAATCTGCCCATAGTCCTCGCTTTTCTACTTTCGCCCGTGTTTCCATATCCCCCTCTTTAAAAAATGTACTATAAATAGTTGAGGACGAGGTTAACGTCCGGAAACGGGACGGGTATTTGAGTAATTGCCCACACAATAACAACGTTGTTCCTTTTCAGGAGTAGGTGATATGAGCTTGACTAATATTTCTAATAATACCTGTCGGACGTTCTTGGTGATAGTTGGAACATTGATCGGTTCTCTTTCCGCGCAGGCTAGCACTACCTACAATTTTACAAGCGCCCCCGTTTACCTAGGGGAGTTACAAAATTCGGGGAAAAATGAGGTCCAAACCACATCCGGCTTGCTGCAATCCCCTAATAGCCCTTTGGCTAGCCCCCCGATCTATATCGGGTCGCCAATAACTGCTTACCTAAGCTTCACGTCGCCTCTTGCGCCAAATTCCACCACTCCAATCCATTTGGAAAGCGGTGGGTTTAATCTCCTCGGCGCAACTAAGGGGGGAGTGGAGGGCTATTGGGCTGGCGGTTCTATAGTCCCTATATCGAATGATATAAACAACTACGTGGCAGGGTCTTCTGCAGACGCCGTGAAGTACGATCACTACAGCGCAGTGGACGGGCAAGTGACAACCGATGCGAGCGGTCAAATTTCCGCCTGGACCCTAAACTACACTTTGTATGGCGGCGACAGCAGCACCTTTCTTACGGTGGATAAAAGTACGAACCTGCCTACGCCTCCAAATGTCTTCCCGTTCTCCCAAGAAGACGCAACGGTTAGCATCAGTAGTAATCCCGCCTCGTCTGTTAGCCTCCCAAACGTGGTTACCTTCGACGGACAGCCTTATAGTGGCAGCTTCACGTTTAATGGGGCGGATACGGCATTTATAGACCACGGCAGTGTCCAATTTCGATACTACACGCAAGAAGCTGGAACCTTTCTTCCGGTGCTTCCGGTGGTTCCAGAGCCGGAAACTTGGGCTATGATGCTGGCAGGACTAAGTCTTCTTGGTTGGAGGGCGCGCCGCGTAAGGAAATGTGCGTAATCCGAACCCAACCTAGTTTTAATTGAAGTACAAGGGTAGGGGTGCTTAATTTAACGGGGGAGTGTGAATCGAAACCGGAGACACTCCCTTTCCCCCTTGCAGACTGGACGCCTAGCAATGGATACCTTAGTGCCTACCGGTCCTGCCCAACAATACCCCCCTGTCGACGAGGGTGAAGCAAGGGGAGAGGGTGCTTAAAAACTAATCAATAAGTCACTGTCGAAGCGATTTGATTCTCCATCTTGGCTAGGGTATTCCCAAACGTCAAAAGCGCGTCTGAGCCTCCGTACAGCTAGCCCTAGAGGCATTGCCAGAAGTAACTTCCGTGAGCCCTTTCTAGAGGCATTCCTGCGCAAAGAATCCCCACTAATCGTCCAGTAGTATCCGTCACTCCAGCGTTACCCTGGAGACTATTGCCGCGAGAATGAAGCAATGTCTGACGACGTATCTTCAGATCGCCTAGTCCCTCTGCCTAACATCGCACAAAAATTTTTTTGCAAAATTTGGGAAAGGTAAGAGGGGAGGGTACCTAAGTCATCGGGACCCCTTGGTGAATATCTGATCTTACGGGACCGAGCTACAGACACGTCCGGCATAAGGACTAATCCCCGGCTTCAAAGTAAAAACAAAAAATATAAGACTTCGACTCCTATTTGTTTACCTAAAACAACATAGCAAAACCCCGTCTCTACTTGGGTTCTCTCCCCAAATAATCCTCTAGTGTGGCGGCTCAGCATGTGCTGAGACAACAATACAAATAGAGGAAGATGTATATGAATAAGTTTAGTCAAGGTTTGGGAGTAGCTCTGGGCTCACTCGGGTTAGGGTTAAGCCAGGCCGCGCAAGCTGTAGAGAACCTAACCCCGGTTTCTGCCACCGCCACGATTGATTGGAGCAAACTGCAACTTTCGGTTACGGGCGTTACCGCTACGGTGCCAACGGTTGTTTTTTCCAATTACAACACCTCGCTTAGCTCTTCCAGCACCTCTGCAGGGGGAAACGAGAGCCACTCGGTCACGCGAAATGACTGGACGAGCACTGCGCATACAAATACTAGTGCGGGAGCTTCGCTTGCAAATGGCCTTGCCTCTTCTGAGATCTTTTCCGGAACGGCCAGTGCTGTGGAAACAGGAAGTGTCGTAAGCTCGTCGGGGACTCGGTCGGTGGGATTCTCTTTTGACGGTCCCGGCATGTTAACTTTCAGCGTTCCTTACACCATCAGCCTGACAGGAATGACTTCTGTTTGCTGCTATTCTGATACTGCCTTCGTAAACGGAAGTGCAAACTTCTACAGTTCTACAAACGGGGGGTCCTCAAACTCCAGTTCCAGTGCTTCATTCTCCATAGATAGTTATGGAGACTTGTCTTCAACCTCGCGAGCCGGAAATTTGGTATTCGGTATCGTCGCCAGCGATGCCGGAACGGGGTCACTCAGCGTCGGTTTCAACGCGTCCGCCCATGGGGCTGTTGTAGCAGTGCCCGAGCCCGAGTCATATGCAATGCTCTTGGCCGGGCTGGGGCTCATGGGTGCGGTCGTCCAGCGCCGGAAGAAGATGGGCGCAGTCTGACCCACTGGCAGGTCCGTTCCCAACACATTTGGTACGGAGAGGGGGAAGATATTGCGTGAGCCTCGGGGTAAAACGAGGCGGACGGGCTTCGGATTTAGGCTTGGAAGATGAAAAGCGTCGGAAGGAATTTCCGGCGCTTTTCTATACCTGACTAAGCAATTTCTTGCGGCAGGCCATGAAATTCGTCGAGCCTGGAGTCAAATTAGGGTACACACCATCCTTACAATCTATCTGACACTTTCCAGCCCCGTTTATGTATATTTAGGCTCAATACTATTATTAGTTGACGGTCATAGGCACAGTTACAAACGCTTCCGGACAGTTATTCATGGAAAGAGCCATGACCAGTCAAAGAATGCGGTACATTTGGGTGATGAGTGCCAGCTCGATGATAATACGCTAGCTCTACGTTGATGTTTACGATGCCAAACGCGGATTGGCTGTGTGGAGTGGTCTCTCATGATAAATAAGGGCAGCGGGAAGGCATTGCGATAGTGAAAAGAACAGTCTACAAGGACAGGAAGTCAACACTGAGTGCGGAGAGAATTGCTCAGTTGCGCGCTCAAGCCGCGATGGGTTAGGCCGGTGAGCATCTTAGCCGCTCAGCTGGGGCTCCGCCACATGGCTGCAAGAGGGGGGCCGCCCGGTCCGAACGTAAATTCCTCAATTACCTGAAATCCATGCCTCCGGTAGAAGGGAATATTCCGGGGGCTGGATGCTTCAAGGTAGGCCGGCATGTGCTCGCGATCACACCGCTCGAGCATGGTGCAAAGCAGAGCAGATCCCAAGCCTTGTAACTGGTGGTCGGGATGCACACCGAGCAAGTAGAGATAATAATGTGGCTCAGTTGGGTGGTGTGATTTCATTGAGTCGAATCCGCGATCAAGACGCATGAAGCGATCGATGCCACAAACCCGCAAATAAAGTGGGATGAGCCACCATTCTTGCCAAAACGTGAGTTGCCATTGGTCATGACGAGCCCAGAGAGCGGCGCCCTGCCCATCATTTGCGACAAAGGTCAGATCGTACGGTTGAAATAAATCCAGCGCTCGCTTGAAAGCGACATGCATGGCCCACCAGTGGCGCGCATCGGCGCGAACGCAGAAGCTCGTGACGGGATCTTTATCAAATGCTGCCGCAAGGGTGAGCGTGACCGTCGTATGATCGGAGCCCCGAGCTCGTCGGATCACCGCTTCAGATGGAAGGCTCAGCACTGCATTTGGCCAGATTTCATGTTCTGTCCCAAAGTTGACTTGCTATGGGTCTGACACTTGACGTCAACCATGCGCGCGTCCTTCAATGCGGCAGTGCCATTCCTGTACTCCGGCTCGGGACACCCGGCCTGCAGACTGGCGCGGTCCCGTAGTGCCTGGGAATACGCGGGTTCCAGGGAGATTGCGTGATCATAGTGCACCATCGCTTTCGCATACTGTTTCATCGCGTGCCACCACCAACCCATATGGTAGTAGGCTCGCGGATCATTCGGGCAAATATCGATACGCTCTTCGAAGTTGGCAACAGACATCGCGGTTTTATAGTCATAGCCGGATAGTCGCTCTTCGACCATCGGGTCTTCAAAGTCGGAGGTCAGGGCAGCGTCCTCTTTCCACAAAGAACGCGGCCGCGTAAACGTCTTGGCTCCTTCCGTGTACGGCTCGTATGAATAATACTTCGGCGAGCCTTCGATCCGAACGTGCAACCATGCCACCACCCCTCCCGCCGGCGGTCCGAGAGACTCTGCCTGGCGGTTGTGGCCACGCATTGCCAGAGCTCGTGAATCTGTGCCGGTGGCGCATTCCTTAAAAACGCTGCAAGATGAGAATACACAGCAGGGGGGGAAATCTGCCGGGGAACCACGAGCATCGCAGTCTTGCCTAGGTTAGGAAAGGCAAGAACGCTGGGTGGTGGATCAATGCCTACAAAGAAGGAAGCAAATACCTCTGGTTACGCCCTTGCCTTTGAGGGACCGCTATTAGTCAGAACGAATTCGAATGGCCGCTCAAGTCGATTCCGTGTAATGGGCGGAGTCTCCCATCGGAAGGTTTCGTATTCGCTGTCAATGAAGCATTGAGTTAATTTTTCACGGAAATTGGAGTCGGTTTGCAGCAGTGGTCGGTTTGCAGCAGTGAGAGCGCGCTTTCAAAAGTAATAGGCATACCATCATAGAAACACCGGAGTGGGTACAGCCTCTCGATAATGGTCTACGATGGCAGATCAAGGAATTCATCGGAAATAATTCCCTTTCTAGCAGGGAAGCTTATGCGAGGACCGACCTAGGGCTATCGGGCGCTTCATCGAGCAGCCGTGCCAGGCTGTCTCCTGGCGCCTTTGTCCCATTCTATCGATTATTTTTCCGGCATATACGCGTTATAGTCTTGTTCAGAGGTTCTTTCAGTCATGATAAACTAAAAAATGCTTTAACCGCCGAGTTATTCACGCTTGAGGCGACGCTTTAGCCTTGCTTGCGGCTTCGTTAATATGAAAACTGTCGAGGGGGAGGGTTGATGAAATTCAAGTTGGTCAAATCCAAAATCATATTGTATGTCAGGCTGCTTGCAGCATCGATAACGGCGGGTTTACTGTCGGTTGCGGGAATAGCGGAGGCAGACGAAGCGCGTTCCGGTGCAAACGATGTAAAATCGGTGGGAATCACGCTCATGCCCGTCACCGCGCAGGTCCTGCCGGACGATCCAAAGCAGACCCTGACCGCTTTCATGGTGTACCTGACACCCCAAGCCAGCACCACCAGCCATCGCCATGCAGGCGTCGTGTTCGTGCATGTGCTCGAAGGCACGGTCCGCTCTCAGCTCAACAATGGGGAAGTGATCGAGTATAGCGCCGGAGAAAGCTGGAATGAGCCGCCCGGAAGCATCCATTCGTACATGGAAAATCCCAGCAAGACGATTCCGGCCCGCTTGATCGCAACCATTATCGCTCCCACCGGAGCGAGGTTGACAACCTACGATCAGGAAGCCTCCAGAAATTCGCGGCACGCACATTAACGGAGCTTGATAAAGCTGCGCTACGTTTCAGTTTTGGCGGTCTTGAAAGCTAAAGATACGCTCGCCTTGCGTTCTGCTGTCATCTCTCAGAATGAGTTAAACATTGCAAGTCTCGTACAGTTGACATTCAATCGGTGCTGCACTACGGACAGCGCATGTATCGTCCATTATGCTCCACTTAGAGCTTGTACCAAGATCCACTGGTTATCCACACAAAAGTCCGTAGGATCTCTATGCAAGGAGTTGCGCGCTTAGATAGTGGTAGGACAACCAATGGGAGGAGCATGATGAACAAGGGTGGCACTTCATTTCTGGTCGGCTTACTTCTTGCCCTGGCATTTGAAATGTCTTTAGCAGGGCCACCAATTCTCGTCGATCGTCAGACGGGAAAATATCTTGGTAACCTAAGCAATAATCCACATGATCTGAACAGCACGAGCAATCCGTATGGCCGATACGGGAGTGAATACTCAGCCGATTCCGTCAACAATCCCTACGGTAAATACGGTTCGCGCTATTCTAGCGACTCCCCCAATAATCCCTACGCGCCTAATCCTCCTGCAATTGTCGCGCCGACACCTCCAGGACTGGGGATTCAGCCGTTACCGGGGTTTTGATCGTTGCCAACGGCGATTACGGTTAACCTTCATCACGTTTTCCAGTCTCCGCTAGAGCCGTTCTCTCGCCATCTGCCGATTTTAACGGTACCCCGAAATTACTCATAATGGATGGCGGGGTTTCTGGGCAAGAGGTAATGATCGAAGGCTTCAGCCCCGCCTGAGCTTGTTCAAGACAACTGCTGATCGGCTTTAACAAAACAGATGAAAATAATTCTGTCGGTAGGCCAATTCGTCAATCCAGCCCTCTCGATAGCTTCCTGTGGCGTCTCCTCCTCGCTTGTAACGACGAGCTTATACCCGCCATCCCCGCCCTGGCGCAGCATCGCGTCCTCAAGATGGAGGAGCGCTGTCCCCATCGGCCATTAGGAATCGTTTCAGAACCCATAGATGTTCAGCAGAAGGTCGTGTTGGAGCCGCGCAGGATGCGTTGAGCTGAATGAACTTCGGTGCACGCGTAGAACCAGCATACCCTCGCCGCAAAGAACAGGGTTCGTTCCCGTCGATATCCAGCTTTCGCCGGCCTTGACTTTACAAACCCTTCATCTAACTTTAGAAGATGGCGGGTGCTTTTTGCGAGTCCGATCCCTTGGAAAACCAAATAGGGCTTCATCATGAAAATAATCCAAAGCTCCAAACTTCGCAGCTTTATCACCGGTGCAATCCTGGTCGCCGGGCTCAGTTTTACAACTCATGCTGCTGCACAAGAGCGGTCGTTTTTGGTTGACCTCAACAGCAAGGTTGTAACCGAGATAGAAGGGGCCAATGGCATCAACGATGCCAGCCAAGTGGTGGGAGCGTCGCCCTTCGCCGGGAACTATAGTCATGCTTTCATCACTGGCCCCCATGGCGCGGGGATGAGGGACTTGGGCACCTTGGGAGGGAATAGCAGTACAGCAATTGGGATCAACAACGGGGGGCAAGTGACAGGATGGTCTGAGTCAGCTTCAGGTGATGTCCGCGGCTTCATCACTGGTCCCGATGGCGCAGGCATGAGGGACTTGGCTGATTTGGGGGGGGGCTCTGGTGGCGCTACCGGCATCAATAACGCGGGGCAGGTAGTCGGGTGGGGGTCAACATCGGCGCGCGCACAGCATGCTTTCATCACTGGCAGTAATGGGGAGGGTATTAAGGACCTTGGCACTTTAGGCGGTAGTTACAGCCAAGCGTATGGCATAAACAATGCTGGCCAAGCCGTCGGCGTGTCTCCCCTCCCTGGGGGCCATGAGCATCCTTTCATCACTGACCCCGGTGGTGGGGGCATGAGGGACCTTGGGACTTTAGGTGACGATTACGGCTTTGCCCGTGGCATCAACGATGTCGGCCAAGTCGTGGGAGAGTCGCTAACGTCAGGCGGCGCTTTGCATGCTTTTATTACCGGTGCAAATGGAATGGATATGAGAGACCTTGGCACTTTAGGCGGTAATTACAGTCGAGCATATGGCATCAACGACGCCGGGCAAGTCGTGGGAGAGTCATCCCTGTCCGGGGAACATGCCCGTGCTTTTATCACTGGTCCTGATGGCTCGAACATTATGGACCTAAATGCTATGGTTAGCCTGCCCCAGGGCGTTTTTTTAACTTTGGCCCTGGACATCAATAACGCGGGGCAAGTGCTTGCCATGGGGGTTGTTCCTGAGCCGGAGATCTATGCGCTATTTCTTGCTGGGCTGGGCCTGATGGGATTTATGGTACGACGAAAGAAGATGAGTGCCTTCAGCTTGGAGCAGCGTCCCCTGCTGTGATCGCGTTATCGCGAGCGATGCATCCTGACCGCAGCTGATCATGGACTAAAAGAAGACGGTTTTTGCGGAAGGCTAAGCAACTTTACTTCTGGGTGTTGCCCAAGACTAGCCTGATCTATCGCGCGAACTCGCTGTACAGAACCACGTCGAGATTGCCGGCGTCGACTTGTGCTTTGATTGCAACGCACAGCTCACGAAGCCTATTCGATGATATTTGGGTTTGTTGCGCCGCCGCGTCCGGGCCGACAACCCGATGCAGTGTTAGTGTCCCGTCACCGCCAGCCGCCGCCACGTCGTTTATGTAGGAAATGATGTTTGCTATGTTTGCGGCCTCGGTGCCAGAACTGGTCCATGTATGCCCGATCACTGGACCACAAAGAAGCTGCAAATTCCTCGTACTGAGGCCGTTATTTTTCTGCATATGATACGTTGCGTTGGGGCCGTCTGAGGTACGTCCTACGCTAAAGCCGTTATCAAGCATCATTTCCAGGAATGATAAGTCCGTTACCGTTTCCGCATATTTTCCTTGCGGCCAGATGTAGCACTTAGCGCCCCACTCTGAGGTAAGGCCATTTTCCAGGAGATAATCCCTGCATGCGATGACGTCCGCTAACCGCTCAGTATTCGTTGCCCAGGCTGTAAACAGGTTGCCGGTTCCGAGTGTGGTTGGATGGTTCGGACCATGCGGGATGCATTCATTGCCGGCCGCGACGTATGCCCCGAGTTGGCTCAGAGAGGCATAACCTGGCGTTCCAACTGTTATATAGATGATGCTCATCGTGCTTTTCAGGCCATACTCCTGAAGTATTGGCATCCCCATTCGCACAAATGATGAGTAGCCGTCGTCTGCCGTAATGGCGAGCCTTGCTTTTTTTCGCATCGCGCCGGCGCGGATCGAGCGCAACCCAATGGTCAATGTATTGCCGTTGCTTACATAGACCCGTAGCTTGCACTGCGTGCAATCCAAATCCCCCAGGGGATGAGTAAATCCGCTCTTGGTCCACAGTATCTCGTGCACGAAGTACGCAGTCAGTCCGTTAATCGCGAACGGACTTTGCGTAGTCGGAACAATGGCGGTGGATATACTGTGGCTGGCGAACTTGGCATAACCGGTAGTGCCGACATAAATTACCATTCTTTCCATTTTGGAAATATTCGGGGTGTATATCTCGATCGCCACGTCTTTCGCCGAGAATGCCTCACTTGCCACTGGGAGATTTATCTCAAAGTTATTTGTCGGCCCCGCTCCGGTTCCGGTTGCAGTAACCATCCATAGCGTCTCGCCCGCTACCGTACCCTGTCCTGATGAGCTGACGCTGACATTCGTTCCGGTTGTTACGGTGATTCCAGATACTGGCGGCTCGATGAGAACGTTTCCATACGCCGCACGCGATGCGTCAGCCATTGATAAGCTCGGCGCGGGTTTGGTCTGCAGTGTTCCTAATCGGAAGATCTTTCTTCACAGTGGAACTGGCAAGGACCGAAAACGATCTCATGCCCGGCCCGCTTGCGGTAATGTCCGTTATTACAGCTGACGCCGATGCCGCGGATATCGATCCACCAAAGATTAGGGCGGCGATAAGGAATTTTGTTTTTATGTTCATTTGTTGCTCCAAAAAAGATTCAAGAACAATATCTATTGCAGGTGTGCGCATGGACTTTATTTTCCCGACTAACAGATTGTCCCGGTTAATTCAGCAACTTAATATAGCCTACTCGACGATCATTCTATGATTCCCTTGAACTATGGGTAGTACACGTTGCGGTTGGAGTGATCGCCGACGACCCGAGACGGTGAAGATTATTGGGGTGAATGCAGCAGCGGCGAGCAGGAAAACAAGTCAAAGGTCGCTGGTCGCCGGTCGGCGATATGCTGAGGGCCCTCTGGCGAGTGAAAAGAGAAGATCGCGGCGCTATAAGCGAGGATTACGCCAAATTCGAGCGCTTTCGAACGGCGATCATCCCGTGACCCGGAGGCAGGCGCTTTACCTGCTCATCCGGGTCCTTCGAAGAAGCATACCCATCTCGGCGGTACGCTCATTGTCGCTTTCCTCAGATGAGCTTTCCATCATTGCACTGTCGCAAGTCCTTCCTCCATATTGCGTCAGGCGTGCCCCTTTCCCCTCCAGGCTTATTTACTGACCTGAAAAGCAACCTACTTCGAGATCCCGCATACCTTCTCCGTTAGGGCCAGTGATAAAAGCGTGCATGAAGTATCTGCCGCGGGGATTAATATCTTCGATATATCCATCGAACCATCCCTCCACTTGCCCGGCATTCTGGTTCCAGATAAATCCCGGTATTGCACCTATCACAGCGGGAATTGCGGCGTTCTTCGGTCTTCCCAGGGTAAGAGGCCAGGCTGCTGCAGCGTTTCCTCCCAGCACCGTCAAAGCGCAAATTACTTTTACAAGTCGTTCTAATCTACCAGCGGCAAGTAAACTCGCGCCAGATCCCCTGTTTAGCGAATATATAAAAAACGGGATCTCGAAACTGAGAAACATCTGTCAGATAGTTTCCCAATTCCAGACAAGTAAGATCATCGAGGGTGAGTGTTGCCCTGCTTAGCATCTCCGCTGGTATCGCCTCTTTTGTATTTATCCCGCTGCCGAGCGATATCGCCCACAGAGCTTACGCCTCCACCCAGTTGCCATTCGAATCCTGCTGCCACTTTGGCAGTTGGTCATCTGCGCGTAAATGTACGAGTGTGGTTGGAATCCGAACCAGCCACGGGTCCCCTTGCGGAACCTCATCCCCAGGTTTGTCTAGTCGCTCAGCAATTTCATCTGCAATGGGTAGATAGAGCGGACTACTAATAGGGGGAAGCGGCCCGCCATTCCATATCTCCCCGTAAGTTATAAAATGATCGATTGCTCCTTCGAAACCTGGCCGAGCAGGAACGGACACCCGGCAGAACCCAGCCGTCAAGAACTGGTTGAATAGGGGGTCCGGATCCTCGAAGGCCAGCCGTTCGTTCCACCGGCTTTTTCTGCCCCAGAAATATGGGTAGGTAACCCACGTCATCTGCTCCCACTCGAATGCCTGTTCAAAGAAGCGCACGTAGGGACCTTCGGCCTCCGCTTCGGGCACATCAATCTGAGGTAAGCTATTACTCGCTGAAAGATCAATTGCGTTGAACAAGTCGTAATGCTGATCGGTCAGGATGCTGATGCAATTCTTCTTCAGTTCATTGTTCATGGTCTGAAGATTGAGGGCAGGATTTTTGCCCCGAATCGCGACCCCCTGCTGAAGCTCCAAAGCGGCGAGCTTTTCCTCGTACTCGGCCAGGCGGGCCTTGTAGGCAGCGGTCAGTTTAGCGTGCGTCTCGATTCGCCAATTCTCCATGGCCCGATCGGTTCGCTGACACTTTACTTCTACAGCTACGGCAAGGTGGGGAATGCTGAATGTAACGAGCGCGAATGGGATGGAGTCTCTTTCCTCGTCCAAGGGAGTAGAGAAGACCTCCCCGCTAATATTGGCAAAGCGGTGAAATTTCTTCCCCAACACAACATCGATGATGCAAGTGTTATTCCACATCATATTCACGGCTCCAACCGAGCCGTGAACGGCCTTGTAACCGTCCTCGATCATGATCTGTGCGGAGTGGTGATAGTTCGTCGCGGCATCGCCACCTCCCGCGTGAAAGTCGAGTGATTTCGTCTTGTACATCTCTGGAGGCGGTGTCACGTCCGTCGCACCATATACTTGCACCCATCTGCCATAGTAACCCTGTGACGCAACGTTGTCCGTAACCTGGTTGGGCTTCCAAGTAAATTCCGGCGGCTTCTGGAGCTCGTTCGCGCTCTCGTTGGCTGAGTTCAGCGCATCGATAAGAAAAGCAGCTGGCTCAGGTACCATGAAATCGAATATTGTGCGCAGGCCATAGTTAAATACCTGGGCCTGGTATACCTTGTTCACCCACTGGTAGACTCCCGAAATATGACCTGACCCATCCACGTTGGTTAGCTCGTGCAGGTTCTTCTCTATCACTTCATTTGTCACCCGAAGGGAGGCTCGCTCAAGAACTCTTTCGGTGATTTTGCTGGCACTCCGCTGCGTGACCTCCTTCGAGAATGTGGACGCAGTCCTCGTCGCCTCCTCTTTCGAGCGTGAGGTAGATCCCTCCACGCTGGCTGAGAACTCGACAAACGGACCATATTTGCCCGATATGTTTAGGCCGGCCTTCAGCGACGCGTCTTCCTGAATAGTGGTATTGGTCTCCCTCGTCATCTCGAAGCGATCAGTTGACTCGAGCTCACGCTCCTCCGAAGAAATTACCTCCGTCTCGCGAAACGTAAACTCTTCAGTCTCCCGTCGGCGAGTATGCTCGCGATGCTTCAGTTCCCCCTTCAGTACATTTTCGATGTGCGCAACATCAGCAGCTTCGTACCCCGTAAGCTGTTGCTTTACTATAAGCAGGTCCGCAACGCCTGCTGGGGCAACGGTACCGCGGGTGTGGGGAATCTGCTCCGCCGACGGCAAAGGCGGGAGAGAGGGAAGCGCCGGCTCGTCAGCCGCGCTCGGCCATTCGGAAGTCAGCGGCTCGTTAATGGTTACCAGGGTATCGCCGATACGCTTGATACTGCGCCTTATGGAATGGCTATAAAGGGCATCGAGTTTCTTTCCGGTAGTGTCAGTTTCGGCTTCGAGCAATTCGACGATGCGATCCAACGATTGATCCGATAGACCGACATTCCGCTCATTCAGCAGTTTCCTGGTGGGTTCAGATAGCACCTCTACGGCGCTGGCCTTGAGACGGAAGCTGACCTCGCTTAGTGCAGCCGGACGGGACGGCGGGCTTCCGTTTAGCAGCTGGGGACCGACGACCAAGAGGTTTTTCGCCAGTTCTGCTGCCGAATTCGCAACCGCAGCGCTCTCGGCGCGCAGAGGACGGATTTCCTCGCCTTGTTCCAGCATTGACTGGAACTGCCTGAGGTTCGCGTCGGATAATTTTCCAAGGTATTCTATCCGACGGGTTAATACACTTGTCGGATTGAGTTCTTCAGGAATGGTGACTCCAGCATGCGGCTGCTGGGGCATGACCTGAAAATGTTGTCCACCCAGACCTGTCAGTTCGCTTATCGCCTGCTTCAGTCCCCGGTACTGATCAAAGAGGCCTTTGGCATACTTCTGGCGTTCAGCCTCCGCCTCCGCCTTTTTTTTCCGTCGTTCCTCTTCCAATAGGGATGTTGATAGGACGGATTCGAGATTGAACACCACCGGTAGCTTAAGGGAGCGCCGCCGGTACCGGCGGAGTTCGTCTGGCGTAGCTGGAAAAGTCTCATCTTCAGCTACCTTCCATATCAATTCGATATCCCTGAGCTGGTTGGTGAGCGATTCAATCGGGCGCCCGTGCTCCTCTTGCAACTGCTTGATCGCGAGAAGACTATCTCGCAAATTCTGCATGGACGCGTTGAACTCCGGACCCTGCACCAAAGACTCCGGCCTTGTCCCGAACGCCTCCTCTACGGCATCCACCACGTTCCCGTGAGACACAGTCTGATCATCTTCGAATTGGTCGAGTGCTACAGCAAATCCGGTCAACTGCTTGGCTAGTGCATTTGTGTCGGGGTTGCCGATGAAGTCCTCCCCCGTTACGAAGGCGCGCGCGACGCGCAAGAGCGATTGACGGGGTTGCTCGGCCTTGGCCGCGTCAGCGAGGGATTTTTGAAATGGTGAATCCTGGGTTAGGTCAATGCTGGGATTGGCTGGATCTTGTGCAACCGCCTGCCGTATCAGTGTAAACCGAAACAACGATTCCAGACTCATTTAAGTTAGCTCCAAAGACATACAAAGCTTGATAGTCCAATCTTCTTTGTAGATCGCAATATAGAAAAAACAAGTGCCGAATTTGCGGCGGCCGAAGTAAGAATCGGGGTTAAATCTGGCAATGAGCCAGCTAGGCAGGTAAACGACCTCTTCCACCAATCCCTGCGGGACATCCGCTCCCGCCCGTTTTTATCGCCGCTATCCTGTGTAATCACCGATTCCTTGTTCGCCTCGACGGTTAAATTCTTAGCTGCGCGCTTATACACGCGCGGTGATCTCTTCTTCCTATGCTATCTTCTCCTCAGGCGGAGGCGGCGGACAAGGATCTACAGTCATCCCGCATGATTCGCGCATCAGCAGGTTCGCCGCGCGGATGCCCGACCGCAGCGCGCCTTCCATGTAGCCGAAAAAGGAAACGTATGTGTGTTCCCCCGCGAAGTACAGCCGCTTATGGAACGCGATGTTGAGCTTGGGTCCCACCTTAAATATCTCGCCGTTTGGCTTTGGCGCCCAGTAACCGGTCTTGATGAAAGGCTCGTTCGGCCAGTCGCTGTAAAAGGTCTTATTCAGATTTTTAAAATAGCTGGGATAGAGATCTTTCAGCTCTTTCTGCATTTCCGGCTCGGTGGGCGGACGGGGCCCGCCTTTACCTGAGCCGGGCAGCGTGGGCCCGGCAAAGATGCTCAGCACGGTGCCCTGGCGGCCGGTTTGCATCTGGTTGTCAGTGCCCTCCCAAATCTGACCCAGCTTAAGGGTCCCCCCGCTCGGGGCGGATGGGATCTTCTCCGTGATCCAGAACCGCCCCTTAAAGCTGCTGAAGAACTTCACCGCCGGGCCCCGTCCCATTACGCCAATCTCAGCGTTGAGATCGACTGCGCTACCGTTGTCCTGGATTGTCACGTCGCCCCAGACGCTAGGCGGGACCGCCAGCACCACGTATTGAAAACGCGCCGTTTTGCCTGCGCTGCTCAATTTCCCACTCGGCCAGGCAACCGATCGCGTCGTCAGTTGCACATCCTGTGGATGAATTTCGATCTGCGTTACCGCTGTTTTCAGCATCAAAGCGCCTCGGTTTTTTCGGATCTCCCTGGCCATCTCATCCGCCAAGCGCTGGCAGCCATCCGTGCAGCGAAAAATCTCCAGCTCGTCCCAATACCCCATCCGCCCAGGATCATCGATTTCGAACCGCTCGCTCTGCCCACCCTTCACCTTTAACAGCAGACCCAGGTAGTTCATTTCGTCCAACTGAGAGACTTCATCGTTGACAAGTCTTAACTCCAACATCTTCCACAGGCGCTGCTGTTTTGGATTATTGGGGTTGACCTTGTGCAGGTTAATCAGTGCGTCTTTTACCGTCGTGTTGTCGTAATTCTTCAGGATATTCAGCACGACCGGGTTCGTTTCGTTCCAGGGGCAGGTCTCTTGGACGATCCACTTTGCCGCGTTGTCGGCTATCGACTTCAGCACCTGATCGACATCTTTATTGAGTTGATGGATTTCTGCCCAGGTCAGGTCCTTCGTATTATCCAGCCGTAGTTTCAAATTTAGGCGTTCTCGCTCGTACTCAAGGTCCCCCATCCGGTTGATCATCGCGATGCCATACTTCTGGGCCAGTTTCAGCCACGCGGTGTGAAACGAGCCGATCAATTCGGCGCCCTCCTCAATAATGCGCCCGTTGGCAAACCGTGCATTGCTGCGAACGCGGCCGCCCACCTGAGGATGTGCCTCGTATAACGTCACTTTGACGCCATGCTGGCTGAGCCGCAGGGCGGCCATGAGCCCGCCCAACCCGGCCCCAATTACCGCCACGCGCGTGTTTTTCAATCGGTTCCTACAGTCTTGCGAGATAGTCGTCAGGGGCGTAATCGGATCGTTATCCATGGTACCGTCCGGTCGGGATGCGGCGCTTGTGACCATCCTTTTTCTCCGTAATTTTCCCGGTTCGAAACAAGAGACAGGGAGGTATTTTAGTTTGGGGGAACGCGCCCCAAGGCCAGATTGGTTATTGAGTTACGCAGACTGCTTATAAATATAATAGGTGGTTAGTTATAGCTTTGCAGTGACTTTATTCCGGCTGCCTGTGCCATCCTCAGAGCCTCGGCCGCACTCATAATCGGGTAACCAGCCCCTAATACCGGTTTTTGCGGGTCCAGATTTAGGTATATTTGCGTCCGTATCGTCCGAACCGTTTTCTCTAGTATTTTCAGTGGGTTGGTACGGACGGTCAAGTTGCCCTCTTGGTCGCTACCGTCCGCATTGCGGTCAACCGTCCGCAAAGTAAAAGGCACAAACCCGTTGGCGGAATTGGATTTTTCTTCGCCCTCGGACGAGGCGACAATAGAAACCAACAACAAGAGGTTACCTAAATATCTACGCTGGAGGTCAGGCCGAATCTCGTGCAGCAACTGTTGGCCGATTGCGACCAGGGAAGCGATACCTTGACGCTGCTGAGCCTGACGTTATCCCGTTTGTACCGTGATTAGCAGCGATAGCGATCTGCGCCTGGACGAATATCAAGCCATAGGCGGGATGGGTAACGTTATCCGTACCGAAATCGAATCGATATTGTCCCCTGAGCCGGAAATACAAAAGATCCCAGCTCGACACATTGCATGCCGCATTCATTCCCTGGCTTGCCTCGTGCACGCCAAGTCATTTCGCAGCCAGGGGATGAAAGGCATCGCCAGTCAAAATTCGAGTGCCGCCTGCGTCAGCTTATCGCCCCGCTGGGCCAGAGGCACTGCGGCAATTTTTGTAAACAGTGTCTCGCCGGATCATAGTCCGCACTAAAGTCCCCCTCGCCCATTTCGCCAGCATCTCCAACTGCATCGCAGTGAGGGAGGTGTTTCTCGCACCGTAGCGCAACGCAGTTGGATCTTTTATCCAACACGCGGGCGGTAGGTCACTTAACTTCGGGCAGGAGAAATCAGGCGGTAACCAAGTCCGTGAATCGTCTCGATTGGGTCGTACCCTCCAGCCCGGCTCAGCGTCCGACGAAGTTCGTGCATATGGCTGCGCAAGGTATCACTGGTACCTTGCTCATCCCCCCAGACTTCCGATTCCAGTACTCTGCGACTGAACACCCGGCCGGGCTCGCCCATCATAATGGTAAGCAGCCGAATGCATTTTGGTGTCAGCTTAACGCTCGCCCCGGCAAATTGGATAGAGAGTGTTTTTGGATCAAATGACAGGTCACCAGTGTCGAGCCTTCGACTGGTAACTTTGCCGCCGCGACGCTTGTGCATGGCGACCAGGCGGGCCTCCACTTCCTTCAGCGCAAATGGCTTGACCAGATAATCATCGGCACCGCCATCGAACCCTTGAAGCTTATCGTCCAGGGTGTCCCTGGCGGTAAGAATCAGTACAGGCGTATCGATGTCAGCTTCCTTGCGGAGTTTCCGGCACAATGTGATGCCATCCATGGCCGGCAAACCAAGATCAAGTAGAATTCCGTCAAATTTTTGCGTTACGGCAAGATGCATGCCTACGATTCCATCTGCAGCTGCATCTACGGTGTGCCCGCGAGCCTCCAGGAAGTCATAGAGATTGGTGGCGATCGCAGGATCGTCTTCAATGATAAGTATATGCAGCGGAGCGAATTCATTAGATACCCGGCTTTGGCTAGGCGTGACAAATGTGTCGGGTGGCCGATTTTTAACAAGTGAGCGCATAGATGCCTTATAAGAGAATTAAGATGGGGGAGAAGTACGTACCCCTGAATAGAGCGTTCAGTGGATCTTTTCCGGGTGAAACGTATCTCATAAGTTCTCTCCAATACCGTCAAATCCGAGGACGGGCCAAAAAACGCGGAAAGCTCTTTTTGATCTCCGTCTCGTTAAGCCCAAAGTGGCTACTTTGACTCAACGATTACCTGTCCGGAAACTGCATCAGGATAGGCAACGCTGGAACCGTTATGCCGGACATGAATTACGGTGAAGTTAACATGCCGCTACGCAAGGAAAGGTCCTGTAAATGTGATCAATTTGTGATGCCGAAAGTGTCAAAAGTGATTAGAATCGGCCATAGCTGTTCTCGAACATCGTATTGATGTTGGTTGGTCAATTAAATGTAGGAAGAACGCACCAGCGTGGAACTGGTTAAAGCCCTCACGGACGTAGAAAGGGTGATTTCGTGGATTAAGCAGTGATGAGCTTTGCATTAGATCCCGGAAGCGAATGCCACTTTGCCAGCCTGCGCAAGACCTGATCTTAAGCTTAGCGGGCTTTATTTCCTATCCGACTTCCCTTCATAGTGCAAAAGGGCGTTAACAACCCTACAAGACGCGAGAATTATGCAGCGGGATCGGGCAACCAGAACGACGCGGACGAATCGACTTGCACGTGCGCAGACCGGGTCCCTGTTTCTGACGCTGATTCCCCTCCTCCAAAGACGGCTGCTTTGGTAAAAGCTAATGCTAGAAGGCTATCTGGTATTGCAAAACGAACTGACCGCGATTAGCGATTTTATTTCCCCCGGTGTTGAATACCGGCCGGTTTTGATAATCAAAGGTAACCTTACTATTGTGTCCTTTTATAAGCCAGTTCACACCCACATTGAACACGTTCATCTGGTCGCGCAGCCGCTGAAAATTTGCGCTTGTGAACGAAAAGTAGGGCATTAACTGTCCGTTATTACTGCCTAGCAAATCCCTGGACATTAAATAACCTATTTGTCCGTACCAGATATCGCCCGTCCCGAACATCGGGAAGGCGTTGCCCCCGCCATTGAGCGAGTTTCCGCCAGTAGCCGGCGTCATGCCGATTCCATTGGTGCGCAAATAATTGGGACCGTAGTTCGTGTTGAAATAGCCAATATAGGCAGAGATGGCGGTTTCCTTTACCTTGTCCACCGGCGCATCGAGATAGGCAGCAACGGACCATAGATTCATGTCGTGAAATTGAGCGGTGGCTTCCGTTGCGCCCGTCCAGGTGGCGTTTTTTTGCGTAATGAACCCACCCTCGAGATTCAGGATGCTTTTTTTACCCAGATAGGTTCCTTGCCAATACGGATTTGTCATCGGTTCCGTGTCCCAGAAGTTCAATACGTAAAACCCCTGGTAGCGTTTGCGATGCCCGGTCCGGGCAAATTGGGCATGATCCAGCGAAATTGGCTCAAGCGCCACCCCATCGGTGTTTACCGGGAAAGGATCGCTGGCGGTGAACCGATAGTTGAACATGCCTATCTGGCCCCTCAGATACACGCTTAAGCTTCTGTTGAACAAATCGGTGCGATCGGCAGTTGCTTGTGCAAACAGGGGAATGTCCATCGTCATGATTGTGCTAACGCTTGGGCTGCTGAAGCGGGACATGCCATTAGCCATGACCAGACCGCCTCCTACGACCATCTGGTGACCTTTCGTAAGTCGCAATTCGCCAAAAGCGTCGTGAAAGAAGGCCTGGATCTTTCTGTTGCCGAGATCATCAATACCGCTATTGGAACTGCTTCCGTTTTGAGACAGAAAGTTAAAGTTATTCATACCGTATTGAGTATAAAAATATACGCGGTCGGTAAGCTGTCCTTGCAATACGAAACGGGTCCTACGGAGTCCGATGTCCTGCGTGTCGTCTACCGGTTCCCCCATCACGCTTGATCCCGGGTTATTTTGCTCATATCGCAGCCAAACCTGATTCAGAAATCCAAACTTCAGATATTGACTACCGTCGCCATTCAGGTTCCATTTAAATGGATCAGGAGATTTCCAGTTCGCGTAGCCCATTCCTTCGGGGTTTGGAGGAACCTGCTTTGGCTTTTCCCCTGGCTTGATTGCCGTGGCCACCTCGGTCGCGGCCGCCGGGGAATCGGCCGGTGCGATTGCATCGGATGTGGGTGCTGTTTTTCCAGGTACATCCGCTACCTTTTCAAATGATCCCATGCGCACGCGGCCTTCACCCGGTTCGGCGTAAATCTGCTTTGTTTTGGTGTCAACGTAGAGATCGATGACATAGGAGGCTCTGGATGAGCGAGCTTCAGGAGCCGGGGGTGGCACCGGTTTATCCTCGGCACACAGCGACGCCGAAAGCAGGCAGCCGGACAGCATCATTAACGGTTTATTACGTTTCATTATTACCTCCCTGTCTTGTTATGAAAGATACATAACTCGTATTTATAAAATGTTTAACCTCTTATCTATTTATAAAGTTCCAGAAGATTGTCTTTAAGCGATAAAATTAGCACATAGCTCGTCAATAATGCGTGATTGGGGGGTGAAAGGGCGGTGAAGAATTTTGTAAAAAAATGTCATGGGAAAGTTAAATAAGTATAAATATATGCCGAACAATTATTGATAAAGCAAGAAGGTGGTGAGGGAAGGGAATAGACTGCGGAGTCGATGGTAAGGCTCGGCCTTGCAGGGCCGGGAGGGCAGAAGAGTTTCTTCTGATTTGTGAAACGGTTCTTGCGTTGTATGAGAGCTGGGGAAGAAGAGGCATGCGGAGGGTTTAATTAAAACACCTTCAACCTCCGGCGGCCCCCCCAGCGGAGATATTTGTATCCACATTAGGGTCGGGGCCACACCAGTCGGGACCGAAAAAGATCCGGAAAAGTTTATCCGGAAGGCTTTCCTTGGAGGGTATTACGGGCCGGCACAAACAACGCCGTGCCGACGGCGACCGATCCTGGGAACCCCGGACGCCTGACTCCTCCACGGTAGGAGCATCGCTTTCTGAGCAGGGTGAATGTTTGCGTTGATTTTCGTCGTTCGCCTCCGGGGCGGAACTATTCAGCTGAGGGGCATGCGTGGGCGATTGGGCGGTATCATGTCCGGCGATAGAGACGCCTGCATGCAGGACGCTCACGAGGCCCAACAATATAATTTGGGCAAGTATCCTGACACACGCTGCCGGTTTTCCCAAAATAACCCTTTCTGTTCATCCTACGGTTTGCGGATTGGCGCAATCAATTTGTCGCTCAGGAAAAAATCAACCGCCGGCACCTCCGGCGGAGATATTTTCGTCCACGTCCCTGTTTGGACCAGACGGGGTCGATCCAAACAGAATTCTTCCGAGCGTGCAAAAAAAATCCTCCTGATCTGGCGCGGAGTGCCTGCATGAGCCATAGCCTTGGCTTGGTAGCCAGCCCGACGAAGAGCTTGAGTCGGCAGATACTTCCTGTCCGGCGCTAGTAGAAGAACTCTTTTCTGCCGGCATGCGCTCCGGGGTTTTGGCCTCATCTTTTTCACCCGGCATTGGCTTGGCAGTTTTATCAAGCAGCCATGGTGCGGAATCGCTCTGCTGTTCCGCTATGATGATCTGAGCAGAAGTGACACCGCTTATCATGAAAGAAATTATGCCCAGTATGACGTATCGCGTCATCAACCTGCCTGGAGATGAGCCCCTCATGATATTTTCCCCCTGCGACTAGCGGAAGCAACTGCGAAAATAGACCATCCCCGGAAATTGCCTCCAAATAAAAGAATTTGGTCATGTAAACCTGATCAACTCATGGATACCACCTGAAAGCCCGATGCCCCGTCATACGCCTAGTTAACCCGCCTTCTATCCCCTATCCGAGGTTACTCATGTATCAGGAGTGAATTTAGCGGACAGATTCATTGTCCGCCGCGAGATGCGGTGACGGAAAATGGATCACGAATGAAGCTATTGAGCAGCAGCGCCCGGTAAGCTCAGGCGATAGGAACCCGAGCCGGCCGACAGTTTGAAAGCCCGTTATTTTGACGGCGAAGATGAAGTCGGCTAATTGTTGGGTTTACGGTAGCACGCCCGGTGTGAGAAAAGCCTCGGTGAAATGTTAAAAAAAAGTTAAGCCCGGATGGCTGAGTCGGCGCGAAAACCAGCCTGCCTTGAAACAGCTCAACGCCGTAACTTTTTTGCCATCGGACTTTCGAATCCGGGTTGTGCCAGCACTATCCGGGGCAATCGGTTCATCCGCGCTTAGGGGGCCCCCAGTTTGCGCGCGATGGACAGCAGCGAACGGGAAAAAGCCGCCGCGGTATATCACACGGAAAGTGAATTCCGTTAATGTTCAGTCCGTAAATTGCATACTTAAGGCCGGCGGCTATTACATTTGCAGGTACTATCCAAATTCGCCCACTCAAGGTATGCAATCCCCTCATGCAAAGAGAAGTTGAAGAGAAATCCAGATATGCCGTAGTGGCTGCCGTGCAACTGCCGAGCGTGAGCGATAACGAGTTCGAGGCTTCCCTGACCGAGTTGCGCGAACTCGCAAAAACGCTGGGGTATGAGGTCGTCCGCACGTTCGTGCAGAAGCGCTCAGCCTTCGACACGACAGCATATCTCGGTGTCGGCAAGCGGCAGGAAATACGCAGCTTCGTGAACGACGAACCCGCCGAGCTCGAGGGAATAGTCGCTAATCCCGAGAGCCGGGATATCGATACCATCCTGGTCGACCACGAGATCTCACCATCGCAGGCGCGCAACCTTGAAAAGGAGGTCGGCTGCGAGGTAATGGACCGCACTATGGTCATCCTCGAAATTTTTCATCGCAACGCCCGCTCTCGCGCTGCGCGCGCCCAGGTGGAGATCGCGCGTCTCGGTTATATGGCACCGCGCCTCCGCGAGGCGGCGAAGCTTGCGGGGCCGCAGGGGCGGCAGCGTAGCGGCGTCGGTGGCCGGGGGGGCGGCGAGTCGCACACTGAACTGGACCGGCGCAAGATTCGTGACCGCATCGCCGAGCTTCAACAGGAAATCGCCGCGATGGATGTCGAGCGGAAGACGCAGCGTGCGCGGCGGCATGAGCGCCAAGGGTTGGCTAGTGCTGCGCTCGTCGGCTATACAAACGCCGGAAAGTCCACCTTGATGCGGGCCCTAACGGGAAGCGAAGTGCTGGTCGCGAATAAACTCTTCGCCACGCTTGATACCACAGTGCGTGCCCTCCACCCGGAGAGCGTGCCACGCGTGCTCGTCAGTGACACGGTCGGCTTCATAAAGAATTTGCCACACGGGCTCGTCGCCTCGTTCAAGTCAACGTTAGACGAAGCGCTTGATGCATCCCTGCTGCTCCACGTCATCGATGCCAGCGATCCGGGGTTTGAGCGCCAACTTGAGGTCACCAATAGAGTGCTTGAGGAGATCGGTGCGAATGTCGTGCCGCGCATCCGCGTCTTCAACAAGATTGACCATGTCGGCGATGCAGCGGCGCAAGCTGAACGCGAAGCTACCTTGCGGACACAATACCCCGATTGCGTCGTGATGAGTGCGCGGCGCCCTGGCGACGTCGCGAAGCTCCGCCAGACGATCGTTGCGTTTTTCCAGAAGGATCTGGTTGAGGCCGAACTTTTTCTTCCCTGGTCGGCACAGCAACTGCGCGGGGGAATCTACGCAAGCTGTCAGGTGCTGGAGGAGTACTCAGACAGTGAGGGCGCCTTCTTTCGGGTTCGCGGCGAGCCCAATGCCATCGAGAATCTTCGCGAGCGGTTCAGCCAGGTGCGATAAATTCGGCGCCCTTGATCCCAATACGCTGAATCAATGTACCAGACGTTGGCGCCGGTGAATATTAATCAAATTCGGAATGGTTTACTGGCTCCCGACTGTCATCATGGAACCGATAGAACATAACAACGATCCAAGTAAGGGCGGCTACTATCCTGTATCCTGTAGTTGCGTTTATTAATATGTGAACATCATCAATAAGGAGAGCATCATGGCAAAAGGTCAGCAAAAGAAAAACAAAGAAGCAAAGAAACCTAAAAAGAAACCGACACCTGCTATCTGACTCGCTATTGCGCTGAACAGATCGAGTGACAGGGAAGGGTGAACGATATCGCCGATTTGCTGGTGTTTTGGGTTATGGAGATTCACTGGCAGTACTAGGCCGGCTTTGAAATGAAAGTGTTTGAATCGCTGCGAGCCTTTACTCGTATGGCTCGCCAGTTCGGACAGATCTGATAATTGTAGTCAATAAAGCGCTGCTCTGGATCTTCAATATCTAACTGAGACATTCCTCGTCCGTTATCGGCAAATTCAAATGCCTGAATTATGCCGATTTCGGACTGTCGTCACCGGCGGCAACGGATCAAGCTCCGTAAATCGAGCGAGATCTCAATGCCTTGAGCGAAGCTCGGCATTCGCTGTTTTAGATACCGTTGTTAACCACACACCCAACACTGTGGGCGCCGTTGAACCACGGCTAACCATTGAGCCTCAAGACTGTTGCCGAACGTTCGAAGAAAACCAGCATTAATGAATAACTTGTTCCTCCGGTTGAACGCATAGCACTCCCTTTTTCATAGGGACGGCCTTCGATTTGGTAGCCTTGGTTTTGCGAGTCTTCTTGTTATGCTCGCTCGCCAGCTTCTTTACAGCAAGATTATAGTTTGCCCATAAAGCATCAAGCTCCTGTGCGTGGCGCTCAAGCATCAACGTATAGGTATCTTGATGCTGGTCGCGGAGCGCGTTCTTTGCGCGAAGATAAAGTTTGTGACGTCGTTGTGCTTCGGTATTTTTTATCATGGCTCACGATAACCGGCATTGCGCGTAAGCATAGCGAACAATACGCGGTCAATTTCCCTCCCTAAGGTCAGCAGACAGATTGACAAAGTCCCTTTTCTTTCCTGCTTGCTCCCGCTGATTAGAAACAAGGGAAAGAAGAGAAGTAGGCCCAAGCGCCACCAGCACTTCAGGCAATTTCACGCATTCAGAGATCCGTCCAGTAAGACCACATGAAGGCCTGTACGCTACCGTTTGCGTTTTACTGTTGGTATCTTACGGCTTTTGAAGATGACGACATATTGGACTGAAGTACACCAGAGGTGCCTTGTCTGCTGTCATGCCCGGAGGAAGCTCCAGCGACGTTCCTTATAGTGCATATGCGGGGATTGGGTGTAGAACGTGCTAGGGGCCTCGTAATGGGCTATCGCCAGGAAGATTCCTGAAAGCGCAATTCGATGCGAAATTCGCTGCTCTTGCGAATGTTACCTTCACTGCAAGGTACGAGGCACGATACGAGAGCTAACCCTCGATCGAAGGCAAGATAGGCTCGGTTTATGCCTTTTTAACGCGCCATCCGAGGTTGGCAGGTTGGCTGCCGGCTGCGTTTTTTTCTTGCGAACACTACTTTACTCACGCACCCATGGGAATACTCAACCCCATGCTCGAGGTAGCCGCTTGACGCGAGAAAGCTGGTCAGCGCCCCACAAAATATTCCCGCCGCCGCGGATGACTTGAAGCTCCCTTGCTAAGCATCGCCATCCATTGGCGCTGGTCAGGTCGTCTGCTAAGCATCGATCGAGCTGGGCCATAATCTTGGTCTACGAGTGGTTGCGGAAGGCGTAGAGAGCCAGGCACTGTGGGATCAGCTCGGCACTTGGGGATGCGACGTAGCACAAGGCTTTTTTGTCGGCGAGCAATGGCGGCGACAGATTTGATGAGTGGGAAACCAGCTGGTCCCGGGCTTCGTCCTAACCTTGCTGGATTTCCTTCTCTCTCGCAGCGTTCGAATAAGCGAATCGCTAGATCGATGAGTTCCTCCTACCGAAAACAGGAAATCTTATAGCTCCTTGGCCACATGACCCCTCTTACCTCACCAACCGTCCGCGCAAGCAGAAAGACAGCTTCGGTTTTATCTCCTAGATACCACCCGCCCCCTAGGTATCTCTTTCCTGGAGTCGCCGCCTACTACGCGCCCTTGATGCAATAAGGCCCATAACCCCGGCGCCGACAAGCAGTATCGTGCCAGGCTCAGGAACCTCATGCACTTGACCACGGCCTCCCTTCGAATTTGACTGACCATTATTCTGCTTGTCAGAGCCAAAAGTCAGGGAGGAAATTGTGTCATCGGAGAGGAGACCGGGGGGCGGAGTCCACGCTTTATCCGAGGCTCCACCATTTTTGCCTGAGTCAGCTTGCGCGAAACCACCCGCTAAAAAACTCATCAACAGGACGATTGCAATTTGGATATGCATGACCTTATGCCTCCCCAATTCCGTGTGTTGTCGTGCCCATGAAAGCAGCATCCGTCCGGTATGTTACGGATTTTGACTGCTTTGCCTATTGGACTAAGGTACACCCAGTATGCGGGCAGAGATATGAAGTAGAGAGGGGGCAAAAAAATCCGCGAGGCGCAATATGGCAGAGGCATTAAAAAAGTCCGGCGATAAGGAATAATCGCCGGACCGGATATCCACATGGGTAGATACCATAGCGCCTCAGAGGGTGGGACGCACGCTCACAATCTCATAAATGTATGTCGGCCTTGTGACAGCGCAGCTTCAGAAACAAAAAAATGTAATAACCCTTCAGAAAAATATGATCTCGACCATTAAAGATCCGAGGGGGATTGACATGGACCGTATCATTATTTGGGGAACGTTCGTTCTTATTGTTGTTGTTGGTTTTAATTTTGTTGCATCCTAACCGCGCAACAGAAGGCCGCTAGGCGGGTTTGGATGAGACGCGCAGTGAGCGTTTTTTTTGGTTGGATAAATGATCTTTAGTCGCGCAGGCCTTCCACTCGTTGACACAGCAGCTCGTTCCTTTTTGTCAGCACTAATTTACTTAGTGCGGGAAGGATAATAAATGTACAAACCATGATCCAGAAAATGCCTATGGTGATAAGTAAGCCCATGCTCGAGATTCCGGCGTGCGGCGAAAAAGCTAATCCACCAAAGCTCGAGGAGGTGGTCAGCGCTCCATAAAATATCCCCCTGGCGGTGCTGGACTGGTAGATGTTCTGCTCTTCAGGAGGCGAATCGCGCAGCTTCACCAGCATGTGGATGCCATTATCGACTCCCAGGCCCAGTAACAGTGGCAGGGCAATGATATTGGCAAAATTGATGGGAGTGTTGGTGATTGCGGCGCTGGCCATGGTAAAGAGCCCGGCCAGTATAAGCGTCGCCATGACCAGCGTCGTATCCAGGATATTGCGGCGGATAGCGAGCAAAACCAGTGCGATGGCGACCAGGGCAATCACGGTAGCCTCCTGAAAAGCGGCAGTGACTTCCCGCATGGATTCCCAATAGATGACCGGCAGGCCGGTTATCAGAGGTGCAATCGATTGTACTTCGGCAATAAATTCTGCCAGGTTGGTTAGATCGCTCAGGTCTTTTTTGGGAAAGATCTGGATGCGATATAACCCTTCCTTGCTCAGCCAGTCATCCCTGATATCAGAAGGCAGATCATTTAGGGTGATTTCTCGGGCTTCCAGGCTGGTCGATAATTCTTTCATGACCTGTGGCAACGTGCCGAGCAGCGCAGTCTGGATTTTTTCGACGTAAATCGTCCGGCTTGGTTCCGGCCGTGCATCAAGCTCGATCAAAATTTCCTGCAGTTCCTTTTTTAAGCGGGTCAACGATTCACGATCGCGGCCTTGGTTTTTTTGAGGCAGGAGGGTGTCGATGGCTTCTATCAGATGAGTGATGCCCGGGGCCGGAGCGGCATCGGTTTTCAGTTCGGGGAAATGCTGTAACTGCGGCCCAAGTATCAGCACCAGTTCTTCGATCAAGGCCAGTTTTTCATCCTGGTCCGTGGGTTGAAAATCAGAAAGGCTTACGGTTTTACTGACTGAAGGTAACGCTGCCAGTCTTTGCTGCAGGATTTTGGTGCTGTTTGCGTCCTTTGCCAGGACATTCAACGTGAACGGCGTAGTGTCCTCATCTCGCATCAGTTTTTTGAAAGCGATGACCGATTCGGTATTTGGGTCGCGAAGATTGATCGGATCAAAATCGATTTTCAAATTAAATGCCAAAACAATTGAAACAATGCCCATGACGACAGTGGCTACGGTAACCGGTCGGGCATACCGCAGCGGCAAGGCCGACAGTTTTTGTGCGAGCTGTGAAAATACGTTCGTACCTTCCCCCGCCCGGAAAGCTGTTGGAGCCGGCGCGATTTTCAGCAGCGCCGGTAAGGCGATCAATGTGATCGACAGGCAAATGAACAGGCTGGTCCCGGCCAGCAGGCCAAGCTCAGACACGCCTTTGTAATCAGTCGGGATAAAAGCATATAGGCCTATGGATGTAGTACCCGCGGCCAGCAAAAGCGAGGGCGCTACGGTCATTAAAGCGGCGCGCAGCGCAAGCTCCTTATTGGCATTTTCCTTCAGATTATCCCGATAGCGCAGGCAAAAGTGGATCCCATATTCCACGCCCAGACCGATATTGGATACCGCAAAAGCAACCGAGATCAGATTCAGTTCCGTTACGGCGAAAGCCGCAAATGCCCCGCAGAAAACCATGCCCACGGCCAGGGTCAGCAACGTGGCGACCATAAGTAAAACTGATCGGTAGGCAACCAATAGAATACATAACACCAGCACAACGGAGAAAACGCTCGCCGTAAAAGTGCCCGCGCTGATACCCGCAAGCTCCTCATCCTCTAGGCCGACTTCGCCCGTTACCCAGACTTTGACCGGGGGGAGACCCGAGCCCTGGATCTCCGCAGCGGCTTTGCGGATAGCATCGATTGCATGTTCGGCGGGACGGATTTGCGAGTAATCGAGCTTCGGCGAGACAATAATAAATTCTTTATCGGAACGCTTTTTCTTCTCGGCAATCAATGATTCCCAGGAGAGCCAGGTATTTTCGCCATTGTTTGTTTTATCCAAAACATTTGCGATCTTGTCGGCCAGCGAGGCTAAATCGATAGGCACAACCTGGGCCTTGTCTGTTGCCTTCTTGTCCGTAGCTTCCAGGGCATCCTTGAAAATGGAAAAAAAACCGGTCAGGTTGGGTTCCTGCGCAATTCTTCCGATAAATGGCTGAGCGACTGACAGGTCGTGGGACAACGCCTGCAACTCGTCAGTATCGAGGTAAAGCAGGCCGTTCTGCCGGAAAAAACTGTTGTCGTTAGGGATGTACGCGGAATTGAAATTGGCCTTGTCGCGGCTGATCAAGTCCAGCATTTTTTTGCTTGCAGTTCTGCTCAATTCTGGTGTTTCCGACTCCACCACCAGCAAAAGCGTGCTCAAATCCTGTGAAAAGGCTTGCTCATAAAGCCGGCGGTATTGCTGAAAAGGCGCATCGG
The DNA here is from genome assembly GCF_033095785.1 of Nitrosospira sp. Is2. GTDB lineage: Bacteria > Pseudomonadota > Gammaproteobacteria > Burkholderiales > Nitrosomonadaceae > Nitrosospira. The sequence continues at coordinate 1,894,395 of NZ_CP137134.1, forward strand.
GAGCAATGAGCTTGCCGGTGTCAGTATCAATGCGCAAATGGTCGGCCGTATACTGAGCGGCCAAAATACCGAGCGCAACCAGTATCGACAGCACCGTAAAAGGGTGGCCAAGCGTCCAGTTTCCCAGCAATGCGTAAGCGCGGGTTGTCAACATAATCGATCAGTCGGCCTCGACTAATTCACGGTAATTTGATCTGATCGGACATTGGGTTTGCGGAAGATGGAATCACGGAGTTCGGCAAAGTCGGCAAAGGTCGTCGATCTTGCTCATCGAGCGCGTCAGCGCTAAGGGGTAACCCACGCACCCGACGCTCGCCTTCAAATCTCCAACCGAAGTCATCCTATTCCTACATCAGCCGGGCGTTGTTTCAGTACAAACCGGTTTCCTGCTCGTTGTGATCGGTGTCGGCGGCCAAATCGCCCATATTGCCGCGTATGCTGCAGCTGATGACTTCGACGCAGCTTTTCCAGAAACCACCCGAGAGCAGTTGCAGGCCGCGGAAATACCTGTTCGACATCTTCGTTGGCGCCGTGTACCGGCATGTAATTCCCAGGCCTTCTTCATCGAGGTTGATTGTCTTGTGCCACATCCATGCCGGGAAAAACAAGACATCACCCGGATGCAGGTCGAACTCGTAGCGCGGAGCGTATTCCACCAGCGGAAACGTATCACGGTCCTTCGGTTCGCCCTGGTCATCGGCGCTGAATCCTGCGAATCGACGCATACCGTTCCCGAGCGCGGCAGGGTATAACAGCCAGGAATATTCAGATTCAATCAAGGTCCAGCGTTTGGACCCCGATACGGCAAGATACCAGTTGGGGCCTTCCTCGCAATGGTAGTTGGCGTTTAATCCCGCCCCCAGGCCGAGAATCAGGTAACTGAGAACGGGTTTCGATGGCCGGCCCATGACCGGGAAGTATGCGTGGGACCGTGGAATACTGAAATATTCGTAGAAAGCCGGGTTTTGGTCGAGCAGCAATTGTTGCGGGATAAAATCCCGCCGTCGATCCTCTGCAATCTGGTGGAGTGTCGCATTGATCATCTTCTTGCTGCGCTTGTCCAGCGCCTGCACCACGGTATCTGGAAACCGTTCCGCCAGTCTTGCAAGTGTCCAGTCTGTCGACGTATCCCCTGCAAATCCTCGCAACACGCATGGAACAGACCGTTTGACGTGCTCGCGGTAAAACCGGTCCGGTTCCATCTCCCCAGGCTGATATTCAGAAATGGGCAGAACTTTTCTGCGGGGCACGCCGTAGTTTTGCAATCGCTGCAATATCCGCTGCTCCGTACGCTGACGAGCCTCCCCGAAAAGGTCGGGATTATGAGACAGGTGCTGGCACAGCATGATGCACTTCAGCGCCAGAACATTTCCATACCCTAGCGGCAAGGTCGCTACACCGCGTTTACCCATTCGCTCAAAAAAAAATGTGCGCAAGAAAAGCTGCTGCTCTGTCACCAATTGCCAGGTGGCATATAGAACTGTCGCCACCCCTGCTAGCGGTGTGGCCAGCACGTTTTTCACACCCGCCACCAAAGTTCCTTCTTGTGCCTTCCCCGTAAGCTCCATTGGAAACCTCCTTTGGTCCGCCCAAATCCTCTAGTGACGCTGCCGGACTTCAGATCGTCTCGGCAAGTCCCGCTTCTGGCAAAACTGGCAAGATCGATTTAAGTATAGGTGACCCTACCCAACAAACGGTCCCCAATTAAAAGTAGCATTTCCTGCATGATTTTCACTATTGATGGAAAAGAAGTTGTGAAGAAGAGAAAGTGTAGGGAGCAGCAGATGCTTTTGCACTGAACGAGGCCGAGCTTGGAATCCAGTTGGAGAGGTATGAGGCAAGGCGGCCATCATCGCTGACGGCACGTTCTAAAACCGGAAGAAGTATGACCCGCCGGGGCTATCGGGATTTGCGCCCCTTAAGGCAGTTGGAAGAAGAGAATGCCAGGCACAAGCGGTTGGACGTGGACTCGAGCCGAACAAGGCTATGTCGCGGAATATGCAGTCCAAAAAGCTTCGAGGTCTTCCCGCCAGTCTAGGTAGATGCTGCGACGTTCCCGTAGTGCCCACAAGTGTAACCTTTGCAAGTGTCCTCGAGTTCTATCAAATGGCAGGTCCACCTTACCAACGCTTGAAACCGCCATGCTAAATCTTCAATCCGGCACAGTTGCGAGTTCCACCTAATCCCAGTCATGCCAGTCACCAAGCCGTCATGAGATTTTCTCCTCGTTGTCGGATACCTTGACATCTTTTTGGCAGTAGTACCGATTCATAAAGATAGATAACCATTCTGCGACAACGGGTTACTCGTTAGGCCTTTTGATCCGTATAGAGCGGCACGATTTGTGCTTTCGCCCTGGTTAGGGCACCGGGTATCGCTATTACTTAGTGGTTCGGGGATGGGAATACTGGGTGTTCTTTGTCGTTAAAACAATAAATAAGAGGAAATATGAAAAATTTGAAACACACAGCAATCGCTGCGGGGGTCATCGCAGCGTTCAGCGGTGGGATGGCGGACGCGTCGCATTTTCGAGGCGCGGCAATGATTCCTTCCGTTGACTCAGACGGGAAATTAACGGTTACAACCACGAGCTTTTGGCGGCCGACTTCAGTAAGCAGCGTCGCGTCAAACGTAGGTGGGGCGAGCCTTGTTAGTCGCGCATCGAGCGTAGTCGATACATCCGACGTTCGTTTTACCAAGGTAACAAATATCGATACGTTCCAGTTGTCCGGCGGCGGGACTTTTAGCATCACAGGCAACAGTTGCTGCCGTGTTGATGGCATTGCTAACTGGCCCGGCAGCAACAGTTCTACCAGTTGGACGATGAATTCCACGATTGTGTGGAACGGTACCAGCGCGAACACGCCCATTCTCTTCAACTTTAGTGCGGTTCAGCCTGAGGTCGTCCGGGGAAGCGACTATTCTGGCAACTTGGGCGCGGTCGCAGGTCCCGGCCTGACGTTAAGCTACGACCAGATTTTGAATGGCATTCCGACCCAACCGCCAGGTTTCACCATTGATCCTGTTACCGGTCAGTTGTTCATTTCTTCAGCCAATACTGCGACATATCCGGACAACGCCGATGGAAACATCGGCGCTGATTATGCCTTCAGCGGCCATATCAGTGCGAGCGACGGAAGCAGCGTGGAATTTGACTGGTTGTTCGATGCGGTCAATACGGGCAGCGGCAACCTTGCTCCCGTTGTGTCGGACATGGTCATCAATGCGTTGGTGGGCGACACCATCAACTTCCAGTTCACCGCCACCGATGATGGCAATCCCAATCCTCCCGGAGGTTTGACCTGGAGTTTCGTTGGTTTCCTCGGGGGAGGTATCAATGCGCCAACCTTCAATTCCGCTACTCAGCAGTTCGTGTGGAATTCAGCAGGCTCGGCGGTAGGAACGTACGTTGCACAAGTGCAGGCCTCCGATGGATCGTTGACTGATATCGGGCTGTTGACTATTAACCTTGGGATGGACAATGGCCCCGGCGGACAGATTCCCATACCTGGCACGTTGTCCCTCGTCGGCTTGGGCCTGATGGGGCTGGGCGTTGCAGGACGTCGTAAACGCGTGAAGTAAGGCAATTTCTGAGCGAGAAGGTGGGGGATTCAGATGAATTCTCCACCTTTAGTCCCAAATGTGCCTCAAGCAACATTCGAGCAACATTTAATATTATCGACGACCCAAATGATTATCCGGCTTTCCTATAACAAGATCTTCTTGCTTTTAGCTGAACCATTCCCGATGAAGTTCGTCGGGGCGCAACGAGCTGGCGAGCTTCTGATTCACGAAGGCGCCGGGCAATGAACTCCGGTTATATGACCTCAACCAGCCAAAAACTCGGTCGGAACAGTCCTTGCTCATGCAACAGCGGGAAAAAGTATAAGCAATGTTGCGGTGCCAACACGGTCCAGTCTATTCCTTCCTATGAGAAAGTTGTGTCGCTTTCGCAGGTAATTGAGCTATTACAGACTCATCGCTATGTAACGGCCGCCGAAAAATGTGGGCAAGTACTTTTGGGTCAGCCACATCATGCGGGAGCAAATTATCTGATGGGTTACGCCCTCTTGCAATCCGGCGAGACCGTTAGAGCGATTTCATTTATGGAAGCGGCAATAGCCAACGGTTTGCGCGATGCGGCAGCGTTTTATCATTACGGTACGGCCTTAGCCATGACGCAGCGGTATCAGGATGCTGCCTTTCAGTTTACCCGGGCGCTGATCGAGAAGAATGATTTCGAAGACGCGCGCGTTAACCTGGCAAATTCATATTTCGAACTCGGCGCTTTTCCCGAGGCGGGAGAACAGTATCGGCAGGTAATCGAGCGTAATCCCGATAACTGGAAGGCGTATCACAACCTCGCACACGTTTATTACTATCAAGGAGGCGTGGAGGAGGCAATTCAATTTTTTCAGAAAAGCGTTTTAAACGGTCCCGGTTATGCTGAAGCGCATGCCAGCCTGGCAGCGATGCTCGAACTGAACAATCAGCCCGAGGATGCCGCGGCCGCCGCCTGTAGCGCTCTACATTTACAAGCCGGTAACGCAAGCGCTCAGGTGGTTTTAGCGAAGTGCTTGCGGCGAAAGAAACAATGGCCGGAAGCGCTGCGCGCGCTGGATGCGATAGACCCCACGACCGCAAGTGAGCGCACTTATATCTCCATCCATAACGAACGAGCGCACAATTTGGATGGAATGGGCCAGTATGCGGAAGCTTATGAAGCTTTTTCCGCTTCTAAACGAGTGCTCGCCCGGCTACGCAATATTACGCACGACCCTCTCGCCGAGTTCGAGGCACTGGATATTGCCGAAACCTACTTTACTCCCCAGAAAATTGCAGAGCTCCGGGAATTAATTGGTTCAACCGCAACCGATTCCCACTCGATCCCTATATTCGTAGTAGGTTTTCATCGCTCGGGTACGACGCTAATCGAGCAGATACTCGCGTCTCATCCCGAGATGGGCGCAGCCGGGGAGCTGGCCTTTCTTTCGCATCTGGAGACGACACGGCTGGGGGCGGGAGCCGATTTGCCGGCGGCACTGGAGGCTTTGTTGGCGAATAAAGACGCGCGTCCTTTGCTTGACCTGCGCGATGCCTATATGGAGCGACTTACCGCGCAGGAAGGTACCCAAGGAAAGCGCTGGATTGTGGATAAATCCCTTTTCAACATGCTTCATCTTCCGCTGATACATTTGTTGTTCCCGGCCGCGCCCGTTATCCATGTTCTGCGGCATCCCCTGGATTCCATGCTGTCGGTCTTTTCACAGAATTTTTTATGGGGGAATGACTGGTCTCTGACCCTCGCTGACACGGCACACGCTATCGCGCGCACGTGGCGTCATGTTGAACAGCTGGCGCCGCGGATAGATAAGTTGCGGTATATGAGAGTCGGCTATGAAAATACCATCCATGAGCCCGAATTGAGCATCCGAGATTTGCTGCAATTCATAGGCGCCGCTTACCATCCCGCATGCCTGAAGTTTCACGAAAACAGGCGTGTAGCCAGAACGGCAAGCTATGAGCAGATTTCGCGTCCTATCTATTCCTCGTCTATCCAACGTTACCGTAATTACATTTCCCATATGCCGCCCCAAGCGGTTGATGCAGTGCGGCCCGTCGCCGCTTCCATGGGCTACGTCATCCCGTGATAGCCCGCAAACTTACAAATCGTCACATTTAGGAGATTTCGATGCGCTTATTCCGTCGCCAGGCGATATCGGTTGCCCTGGCGTTCTCCACAGCCCTTGGTTTGACTCCCGTTTTTGCGGTAATGCTCGAGTTGCAGCCGGATAATCCGGCCAACGCACCCTCTGCCGCCCCTTATGCCTCTATCGCCGTTAACAATGAGTTGCAGGATGTAGTGACGCTGCTGAAACAGGGCGAGCGCAAGGAAGCTAAATTGCAATTGGCGCGGTTTCTTGCCAGGCATCCGCAAGACCCGCGCGCCACGGAAGTAGCGGGTCTGATATTTATGGAAGAAAAAAATTGGAAAATGGCGATTGTCTCCTTTCGCCGCGTTCTCAGCGTAAATCCGGCCCAAACTTCCGCTCGTTCCAAGCTCGGCGTTTCTCTGCTGATGGACGGGCAAAGACAGGAAGGGGCGGCCGAGTTACAGCGAGTGGTATCAATCAACAAAGCCGATGGGATGGCGAGGCGTTATCTTGGTTGGCTGGCGGAAACTCAGGGCGATACGAAAGCTGCCCTCGGGCACTATACCGAGGCGATTGGGGACCCCCGCTTCGGGGCGGGCATGATGTCAGAATTTCACGTCCTGACAGCGAAGCTCTTTAATCAGACGCAGCAATACGACAAGACAATTAAACTGCTGGCCCCCCTGATTGGAAAAGCAGATTCCTCTCGAACCGGTCGCGGGGGCGAACTGGTGCTGGCTTCTGCCTATCTGGAGCAAGGAGACAAGGCCGCTGCAGCGAGGCTCATCCGGTCGCTCGAAAAAACACTACCTTCGGTAAATCCGGATCTGCGCCTGGCGCAGGCTGCGCTATTCAAGCTGGAGAAGGATTATCCGAAGGCGCGCGAGCGGTTACAGGCCATCATCAAGGAAAATCCCGCCTATAGCAGGCTGGCTTCTCTTCAGTTATCCGAAGTGTATGTGCTCGAAGGGAATCGGAAGCAGGCAATCGGGGTTCTGGAGTCGCTGGTATCGAAGACGGAAAAAAAGGATTTGTCTCCGCTGCTGGCAAGGCTGACGGCATTCCAATTTGATCGCGGAAGCCCAGCCGACGCCATCAAGACTTTGAAGGAGCATTCCGTCCAAAATCCGTCCGTGAAGTACCTTCTTGCCGAGGCTCAGGCGCGAAATCACCAGTATGCCCTAGCGCTCAGGACGGTAAATGAACTGCTCGCAGAGTCTCCACAGTTTGCAGGAGCCCATTATTTGGCGGCTATGTTGTACATCCACGAAAACAAGCCCTCCGAAGCGGAAGCGGGTTTTCTGCAGGCGGTGAAACTGATTCCCGCTTTTGTGGATGCGTGGGTCGAATTGGGAGATCTTTACATTTCGGCAAACGCGCTTCCTAAGGCTGAGAGCACGTTGCAGAAAGCGTTGGAGGCCAACCCGGACAATCCAACCCTGCTGTTCAAGCTCGCATCGATCCTGGATCAATCAGGAAAAACGGCCCAGGCGAACAGCGCATATCGCCGCATTGTGGAAAAAATGCCCAATCACGCCCCCGCCCTGCAAAAGCTCGCCCTTAATCTATCGACGGATTCATCCACTCTTAGTGAAGCTCAGAAGCTCGCCGAGCGCGCATATGCCCTGGCTCAAAATGAGCCCTCAATTCAAGATACCTATGGATGGGTACTAGTGCAGTCCGGCGACCTAAAAAAAGGAACGCCGCTGCTGGAAGCCGCCGTTAAAGCCGCACAGCATCATCGTGAGCATCTTTCCAGCCACGACGAGTCAGATGATCACTCCCATGAGAGCAACAACTTGGCGGAAGGCAACGCCTATTATCACCTCGGCGTTGCCTATATGAAGGGAGGTAAATATGCGGAAGGCGCAGCCTATCTCAACCGCGCACTGCATTCGGGGGTGGATTCGGGCACCCGCACGCAGATTGCTTCATTGCTCAAATAGGTGTTTTATAGGACGGGCACTGGCGCGCCGCAGAGGGCAGGTTTGGGACAGGATGGAAAGATGAGCTAACGTCCTCGTGTCGCCCCGACGCCGTTATTTTAAACGTACTGAGCAAAACAATTAAATGCCGATAAGGTCATGGGAGCGTTAAGCCCGCAACTATTGGGCTTGTGCTTCTGGCCCAGGGCCGCCTCATACCTCGTCGTCAGGAGGGTTGATTATTACTTACCTTCCTGGAGTTTTTACCTTACTTATACCCCCCCTGAGTTTCGCCCATCAACTCCGGTCGGACCAATCGGTTTCCGTCCGACGGTCATAACTTGACCCACCCATCACTATTCAAAATTTCATATCGCTGTGAATTGCCCCCAAATTTTTAGAGAGCGGCTATGCCATAGAACGCCTGCCTAAATAGGGGCGCAGCTTTCCATCCTCTCACCCTTTCACGCCTCTCCCTGTCCGCGCAGAAAAATTGCGGCATCTCTTCAAACGCTCCACTGAACGTGGTTGAACCCATGTTGAGAAAAGACCTGTCTTTAAAGCTCTTTCTTAACAGTAAATATAGCCGCACTGCAAATACTATAAATATCGCTGTTATTGAGTGTGGACTTATCCGCGATTACTTGGCGGTCGTCAGTGTTGCCTGAAAGCGCTCACGAGACGATTAAATGAAAAACCAGAGGCAACTTTCATTTTCACGACTGATTACCGAAAAAGGATCCAAATGAACACGCATCACCTTGCACTATTGTTTGGCCTTACTGCTCAGGCGATCACCTTACCGGTCCATTCGCAGAACATCCCAAATGGCAGCTATCAACTTTCTTGTACCAATGTCTCAGTCGCCGGTGACGCCTTGGCGGCTACCTGTAAAAAGCTAAATGGGGCTTCTCATGCAACCAAGCTCAACACGTTAGGATCTTGCCTGAACTCTATCAGTCATTATGGCGACATCGGCAATATCGACGGAAATTTGATTTGTCTGCCCGACTTGCCGAAACCGGATCCCAATTTCGTTTTCCCCCAATCCGAAACGCTGCTGAACCAGTGGATATACACGGGGGATTTAAATCAGATCTATCGACACGGTTGGGGCATTTGGTCAGGACTGACGCAACAAGTCGGCCTTATCGACGGTATTGCCGTTCGCGCGTTCCAGACCTGGACCGTGCCGTCGAATATCATTTTCCGTAGCGCTCCGGTCAACGCCAGCCTGAAAGGAGTGGCCGCTCCGCTAAAACGGCCTGGCCTGGAGTTGTCAGTGCCACGTCAATTCCGACACGGCCAAAAACCGAAAGCAAAGGCGATGAATGTCAAGGCTGTTGCGGCTGCGGCTGCTACCGGTGCTCCCGACACCAATATCTTTGTCTCGGTTGCTTACAATCCTCCAGGTGCTGAGCATGCGATCGCCAACCGGTTGTTCTATGAAAGTACGTTGCAGCAATACATGAAAAATGGCTACACCGAAATTCCCAATTTCCCGAATAACTCTATAACGATAAAGCCCGTATATAAGATTATTTCCAAAACCGTGCCTAATGGGATTTATACATTTCCCGGCTGGCCCGGCCCTACTCCTCCGGATCCAAAACAAGGTTTCGATGAATCCATTTGGAACAGTTGCGTATATGTCGATATCAATACCTTAAGTGGCGCGGGTGGCAATAGTAATGACCCGGGATGCAAGAACAGGACGGCAGCCAGCACTTTCTACCTAAATAATTTCATTCACAATAAAGTCTCGGCAGACGATGCGGCCTATCTGACCAACCAACTCGGTATCAAGGTCGCCGAGGGCGATTACGCCATTCTGGTGGGGATGCATGTGACCACGCGCGAGGACAAGGTGTGGACGTGGCAAACATTTTGGTGGTCCGCCAACGCGGATCGGCCCTTTGAGCCGAGTTCCTCAGCTATCGCCACCGCCCGCCCTTTAAGCTACCTTGATGAGGCAGCCAAGCATTATGCGATGTCGGTTGCCTACTACACGGTTGCGCCCCCGCAGCCGATTACAGGAGGCCAGAACGTGGGTAGCTCCGTTTACGGCTATAATCCCTACCTGGAAGCCGGTTTCGGGCCTGACACATTCGGCATTAGTCGCCCGATCAATGGTACGGTCAATAACACAACAGGTACTCAGACCAACTGCATGACCTGTCACAACATGGCGGCCTACGTACCGAGCCCTAAAACTGGAATGCCGTACGCCACTGATTTCTACATGAGTATTAACGACCCCGTATTCGACGGGACACTCAAATCAGACTTTTCGTGGACAATACTGAATACGCTGGTACCGACCCCGCTAAAGTGACGCTAGTGAGTTACTTCATGAATAGTTGCCAGGGCTGCAGAAGCGGTGGTGTAGGCTGAGCCTGATCAGCGTTTAGCGTCCCAATGTTCCGGTTCGCGATAGGGGTTATATGTTGATTTAAGCAACGCCGCGAGTTTTGTAATCTGGCGGCGTTCCGCTTTGGCGGATGTGGCTGTCGTCAAAAATATGCAACCTGATATCAGACGGAAACCCCCCGTCAGCTTTGCACACTGATTTACAACCCTTTTTCGTCACACTCACCGTCCCTGATTCTGCCTCGCCCGATATCCCGGACGGAATCTGGCTCATACACCACGAGAATAGGGGAAACCTGCAGGAATTTTAAGAGACGGATCGAGGTGGCGGCGCAGCGCTGCGTCGCAGACTGCGTAGCCCCAATTTATCAGGCGTTCCTGGGTTCTATCGACATGTCTGAAAGCCTTGTCGGCTCGGCAGCCAGGCTGGAGGTGCGGTCTACCGGACACGGCAGGGCGGTCGCAAGCTTATAGTCGGCAATATTGGTCGTGATGCCCCAGTAACAGCCTTTTCGTAGTCCCGCCTCAAATGAACTGATCAATTGCCGCTTGCGTAGCCTGTGCACTTGGTCGTCAATCACATCAAGTACACGCTCGGTGTGGCGAAGCCAGTCTTCGCCCGGGTCTGCGTTTGGAGAAAACTTCCCGCCCCCATCAGATACCAGCACCGTATCTAAACGCTTCCACTGTTTCTAAGCCAAGCTGGTCAGAGATCCCGCCGTCAGTAAGCACCATTCGCTTACGATAACTGTCGGCTGCCAGGGATTCGCCGACCGGGGGGCTGAATGCTTCGGGGTTGAGATCAATGAACGCGGGCGAAAGAAAGGGCGGAAACGCGGACGAAGCAGTTACAGCCTCGGCCAAGGCGATTGTTGGATTGTGAATCTCCCCTACCTTGCAGTCTCTCATGTATGGTTTGGAAAAACATACCAGCGAACCGCTCTGCACGTTGGTCGCATTGATTTCAAAACGAGGAGGATCGTCAGGCAGGTCCTGAAGCGTAGCATCGCCGAACAGGTATTTCCTGTAGGCGGCAGCCATCTTGTCGCTGATCGTTCCCGGTAGCAGTGCCCCGGTAATAACAGAACGGAGATCGACTGTTTCGTGCGCAAACGCTCGAATAGGATCAACGACTTCCCGAGTCAAGTTTAAAACCTGGCCTTTGTGAAAATCGAGTTGTTTCCACTTATGGCCAAGCAATGCGGCAGTGATTGATCCCCAGAGACACCGGAAACCCGTTTCAACTCCGAGAGGTATCCGGTCTCATTCAGACGGATGAGTGCCCCGACGTGGAAGATCAACGCTCGGTATCCTCCTCCCGAAAGACACAAGCCTATTCCTTGCTCTGGCTTACGAGTGCCTAAATCACTTACGGGCGCAACTGCGAGTTCGAGATCAGTGACAGAATCAGGCACGGTAGTTACTCCCATGACAGGTCAGTTTGGCGCAAAAAAATTGGCACTTAAAGCATAGCCGATAAACAGCATGTTTTAAGTACAACCGTCCAAGTCTTTCTGATCTGGCCGACAATGGGCGAAGGCTGAGACATCGAGCACCGGCACGCGTTTCGGATCTTACGATGCGGTTCAGTAAAACGGTCAGCCGGCACCTAATACCGGGCTGTCGGGTACGTGATCGAGTTGTGGACCGATTATATGAGGGATGTCCTCCGATCATCACCTGACTGGCATTCGTGCCACTCATCGGCTAAGGCATTTTTGACTCTTCCGACAGCCTCTGCGCGTACGGTCGTCATGCGAACCTACGCAATGCAACAGCCGCCCCAGCATAGATCAGGACAGCCAGGATGATCACCGCGGCAAACCCAAGATGAATTGCGAGTAACGTTGCAAGGACTGCCCCCACTACCGACGCGAAGCCATTGATCGCCCATGCCCACGGTACGCTGTCTTGCGAGGTGTTCGCGAGCCGCATTGTGCCAGTAGGGAAGGGCATTCCCATGCATATCGCGAGTGGGGCGATCAACGCAATGGAAATAGCGATTTTTGTCGGATCGGGCAGGTGGATAAGCGCTTTAAACACCTCCGGCAGGATCATGAGATAGGTTAAGGAAATCAACGCCATTATTACTATTACCACTGTCAGGTAGCTCCTGCCCATCTTTCCGCGTTGCAATCGTGCGGTAAGCCAGCTACCGGCGGCGGCGAACACCAGAAACGCGCACAAAACAACTGCGACTGCGTACAAGGGGTGGGCAAGAAAAAGCACGAACTTCTGAATGAAGGCGATTTCCATAAACATGAACGCCAGACCAATGGCGAGAAAGTACAGCGCGACCGGCGCGGCGGGCAGCGCGCGCCGGGCACGGGATACGGCCAGCGGCGCCAGGATCAGAAGAACGCTGGCGACAAACGCCTGGACCAAGGTCGCGACCAGCAGGGGATAGCTCCAGTCGAGTAGCGGCATGCCGCCCTGCTCTCGCAAAGCGAGCAGTTCCGCGGCTGCGCTCCATTTAAAGAATCGAAAAAAATAAGGCCGGTCATCCGTGGCTGGCTCGATGTAGAACTTGTACCGGTCGATAAAATCCTGCCGCTGCGAGCCCAGTAGTGCCACCGCTCCCTCGAAGAAGTACGGTTGCGCCAGGAGGTTGTACCGGTTTGCCTCATCCGCCGACATGCCTGGGTAATAGGCTACGTCGAAAGAACGTTTGCGACAGAACTCCTTGACCGCCTCGATTTCCACTGGCGTGAAATCGCTGTTCTTCACCAGCACGGTAACGGTTTTCCATCCCCTTATCATGACAAGGCGTGCAGCGGGGCTGGACACACCGTCTTGTTCCAGGGCGATCACGGCTGTGGCGAACAGTTTTAGCGCGTCGCGGGGTGGAAGGGAAAGCCACCGGGTGATGGCCAACATCCCTCCCGGCGCCAAGCGGCTTAGATAGGTCCGTAACGCCTCTACCGTATAAAGGTAGCTTTCGCTCAGGCCGTACAACCCCGCCGAGGCGACGCCGAACGAGTCCAGCAGTGCCACCTGCACGAGATCATAGCGGTCGGTGGTCGTGTTGGCGAAGCCGCGTGCCTCTGCTTTGTGCACATGCACTTCCGGCCGATGGTAAAGGTCACCTGCAAACTCCCGGAAGCGCTGCTCCACCAGATCGATTACGTTGCGATCAAGCTCTACCGCATCAACAGCAGACGCACCGTGGTAGAGCGCCTGCAGAACATCGCTGCCGGGACCGGCGCCGAGCACCAAAACATGCGGCGGTTTAAGTGACGGCTTGAGCACATGGTAGGGCAGCGCTGAGGTAAGCTGGTCGAGGTAAGCCAGCGGCGCTAAAGTGCCATCGAACTGTGTGAGCACAGATGGCCCATCACCATCTACGAACACGCCTAACTGGGGCGGAGGCTCGTCCATCGCGTTGAGACTCATTCCCGGCGCATGGCGGAACGGAATACGCGGGCTTCCCACTACTGACACCTGCCCCAGCGGGCTGGAGCGCTCATCAAGCAAACGCGTCCCCGCAATATTCAACGTTTGGCTCAAATCCTTATAGGTAGAAGGAACGCCTTTCAGCCAGGTGCTGGGTACAACCATGGCGATCAAAAAAGCCAGTCCAAGAAAAACGCCCATCCATTTCCGCTTCATCTTCATTTCTAATATGGCGACGGCGGTGGCGAGAAAAGCAAGTGCGGTAACAATGGCCAGTATTTTGTGAGGCGGTGCGAGAAACAGCACAGCAATAACGCCAAGGCTGCCGACCCCCGCGCCCAGAATGTCGGAAGCATAGATACGGCCAGCCTGGCGGGCGAAGTGCCACATCACCAGGCCGATCCCCAGGCCGCCGCAAAAGAAGGGTGCCATCATCAGCAGATAGATCGCGAGCAGTCCCGTAAGCTGGGTTTTATCCCATAACAGTTCCAGTGGATTAAAAGGAACCTGTTGCGCAAGGAGAAAAGCGGTGGGCATCAAAACAGCCATCCCCACAGTGGCCGTCACATAGGCTATTCCGACATGCGGGGCGATCTTGTCCTGCAGCAACGTCAGTACTGCCCCGCTTGCGCCGTACCCGAGCATCGCAGCGCTGATGATCATGTAGGCGAAGTGGTGCCACAGAACAATGCTGAACAAGCGCGTCAGCAGGACCTCATACGCCAGGACGCACGCGGAGAGCAGCGCAATGGCGATAAATGGCGGCCGCGGCATTAGTGCCCGCCGGTCAGCGGGACAAACCTCACCGGCTCAATTTGGCGACTGGAGACCGAACCGTCGGGTTTTTTTTCCACCAGCATTAAATATTGAGTCATGAAACTCGCGCCAAGCGGGATCACCATGCGCCCGCCCGGTTTCAACTGCTTGAGCAGAGGGGGCGGCACGTGACTGGCAGCCGCTGTTACGATGATGCCATCGAATGGTGCCGCCTCCGGCCAGCCATAGTACCCGTCGCCGAGCCTGATTTGAACGTTGTGGTAGCCGAGAGACTGGAGCCGCTCCGTGGCCTGCTGTCCCAGTGGCTCGATAATTTCGATGCTATAGACCGATTTGGCGATTTCCGCCAGAACAGCCGCCTGATAACCTGAGCCCGTACCGATTTCGAGGATCTTGTCGCCACCCTTGACCCTGAGCAGATCCGTCATCAGTGCAACCACAATGGGCTGCGAAATGGTTTGGCCATAGCCGATGGGAAGGGGCTGGTTGCGATAGCCAAACAGCGCCAGCCAGGACGGCACGAAACGATGGCGCTCCACCTTTCCCATGGCAGCCGTAACGGCGGAAGAAGGCGGCGCACTACCGGATGCAGCGATCACCTCCGCCACCATTTTTTGACGCAAGGCCGCATAGTCCTCTCCATAGGAGGGAAATCCCCAACAAAGGGCGAAGAGCGCGCCTGGAACGAACTGCCATTTCATAACTTCATTAAAGCAAATTCGTGGGAAGCTGCTGGACTAAATGGCCGCTGTCATCCTGAAAATTAATGAAGCGTTTGAGGCAATTCGTTGGGCCCTATCGCGGTGGGGGCGGTGGCGGGATGCCAGGAGGTGGAGGCGGGGGTGGCGGGAAGGGGTTTCTCTGCACACCTCTGGCAGGAGGATAGGATGGGTATGACAGATTCATGTGCTGGTTGACGCCGCGGATGTAAGGGTTGTTGGCTATCTGCCCCGGTACGGGCACACGATGACCTTTACCATACATGCATTGCACATATCCGTTATCGTAGCGTTGCTGGCTGGCATATCCGGATGCCCCTGCGGTATGCGTCCCGGCCAAACTGCCGACCACCAGACCGGTCCCTGCCCCGATAGCCGCGCCTCGTCCACCTCCCAATGCCGCGCCCGCGGCCGCGCCTAGTCCAGTGCCAACGGCAGCGCTCGCGGCAGAGCTGGATATTGACGCCCGGTTCGGCGTCATGCCGTCAATCTGTTCGTGGGCAAACTGTCGGCAATAGTAATCGTCGTGGCGGAACTGTTCGAAACTTTTGCCAGAGCCCGGGAGGGCCATCATGCTGGGACCAGTCGGGACGCTGGCGCAAGCGGCTAGCGAAGAAATCGCCACCAGGGCGGAAAATCGGGAAACTTTTCCCATCATCGCCTCGCCTTATTGACGCGGCTCAGGAGCAACCTGAAGCCAGCCGCCAGGGCAGTTTTTAACGTATGGATAGTAGCCTTCCGGCTGCCGGCAGTAATGCCAATAGTTGGCACTCGGTGCGGGCGGCTGCACCTGCACGATCTCCTGCTGAATATAAACTGGGGGTGCAGACGGCGGCAAAACGACGGGGGCGACCGGTGCGTAACCGTAGTTTGGCGGATACCCGTAATTGGCGCCATACCCTACAGGCGGATAGCCATATGAAGGTGGATAGTATGGTGCTCTTGCCATCGAACCTATACCGTAGCCCAATACTCCCATCCCCAGCCCCAGACCAAACCCGCCCCATCCCCCTCCGTGGTGATGGCCATGGTGATGATGGCCGCCGTGATGATGGTGCCCGCCGTGGTGGTGATGGCCGTGACCTCCACGCGCCCATGAAGTATTGGCCTGGACGGACCCAAGCAGCACCAGGGCAGCGCAGAGCAAGCTCATTCTTCTCATTCCGTAACTCCATTCCGTGATGGCTGCGTTTATCGAAAGAAACAATCAGTGCCTCAAGTTGCTTACCTTCCCCACTGTTGTATATAACCCGGCGAGGCGGGGGGGGCGTAACTCGGCGCATAACCATAACCGCCATAACCAGGCGCGTAGCCCGAAGCCGGCGGGTAGCCGTATGAGGGAGGATAGGAAGGAGCCCGGCTGCCATAGTAGCCAAGGCCATAACCTAGTAGGCCGAGCCCTAGCGCCAGCCCAATTCCTCCGTGACCCCCTCGGTGATGGTTGTGGCCGTGCTGATGGTGCCCATGGTTATGGTGCCCATGATTATGGTGTCCGTGACCTCTGCCTGCCCACGCATGGTTTGTGGGCATTGACCCGAGCAGGATGAGCGCGACACAGATCAATCTTATTTTTCTCATTTATGTTTTCAATCCATAGTAGTAGGTATGTTCCATGCCGGGAGTGAAGTAGGATTTTTCCGAAATCCTGTTTTCATTGCGGCCATGTGGATATAACGCATCAGTGGAAGATTCCGTTGTCTTGCAAAACCAAAAATTTCACGAAAAATTCACAACTCTTCAAGCGTGTCAAACAGAGAATCCGGCGTTCAAGGGTCGGGTCGAAAAACTGGTGCGAAGCGGCCGAGTTTAATTCACCCCATACCGGCATCTACCGC
This sequence comes from Nitrosospira sp. Is2, assembly GCF_033095785.1. Lineage (GTDB taxonomy): Bacteria > Pseudomonadota > Gammaproteobacteria > Burkholderiales > Nitrosomonadaceae > Nitrosospira. The sequence continues at coordinate 1,911,068 of NZ_CP137134.1, forward strand.
ACCCCAGCAGTCGCAGTTCGGGGGCTTGTAAACGACGGGGAATAGACGTTGCGTTATCGGAGATATGAAAATGATTTGATACCTGCTTTCTGTTTCAACAGTGTACTTAAGTCCAATGGTCACGCTAATCGGGTACGGGTAATATAAAAAAAACGTAATAGTTCGCAAAGAACATGATGTTGTGTATTCTGTGCGCTCGGCTCAGCAGTAATGAAGCCGACTAACTTTGCTTTGGATTTAAACTACAAGAGGGAGCAGTCATGCGTAAAAGTGCAACGGTGTTATTGGCGGGTTTTATTCTCATGGGCGGCAACGCAGCGCTGGCGCGCGACGGTGGCGGGGGCCAGCATGGAGACCATCCTAGCGGCGCAGGCGGTAAGGCAACAGAGCATATGGGACAGCAGGGAAGCGCGAACTCAAATGCTCAGTGGAGTTCGGGCGCCACGAAGGGTCAGGAACGATCCGAGGTGAGGCATCAAGACCACGCAGGGCATTTGGGAGCGAAGGATGAGCATGCGAATGGAAAAGGCAAGCATAAGGGCCATGAAAACGGGGGCAAGGATAAGGATAAGGGTGGCAAGCATACAAGCCATCAGCACAAGGATCACGGCGCTCACTGAGATACGCTTACCGGGGTGGCGGGGAGTTGAGGTAATAGTGGCAGAAGACTTAAGAAGGAGATCAAGTGTCAAACGAATCGGTTAATTATTGGAAGCTTGTAACCATTGGAATACTGCTGGTAGGTGCAAGCGTTGGCGCAACCTTGATGATCACCGGAAAGGACTCGAAGACAGGGCAGCCTGAATCTCCCGCTGCGCAAGTCGAGTTGACTCCTGCCCCTGGGGCTGGAGAGAAGGGCGGGCCGACCCCGGCGCCTGCCCGTGTCGCGCAGTCAACTAGAACGGCTTCTGCCGGCGTGCCCCCTCCTCCGCCACAAACTGCACATCCGGGCCGGGCGGCCCAGCCTGCACATCCTTCACAGTCGGTCATGCAGGCTTGCAACCAGTACGCGAATGAGCAGGTAGACAGCAAAACCGAAGAAGTACTCAAAAACGCCGCTCTGGGTGCCGCCATAGGCGCTGCAGTTGGCGCTGCCGGCGGTGCGATCGCAGGCGGAGGGAGCGGGGCCGGGAAGGGAGCCGCCATTGGCGGGGTAACTGGCGCGGCCGGGGGATCGCTTTATGGACTTAATGAAACCAAATCACATGATGCACAGTATCGCGAAGCGTACGCCTCGTGTATGCATTCGAAGGGTTACTGATCACGCGGGATAAATGCCCTGGACTCCCTGGCGGCGCCGGGGCATCTACTCCATTGCAATGCCCGAACTGGTACCGCCGTTCGGGTAGCTGGCATCATTCCATCACTGCCGGCAACTGAGCGGCAAGCGCGTTTCTCTCCTTGGTTGATGCGCCGAGCAGCGCAAAGCCAAGCAATTTGTCGTCCATGCTTTTGAACAATGCCTTGACGCTGTCTGCGTCCTCCTCGACCAGCCATTCGCCCTGCGCGCTGGCATCGGGCGGTGACACCACCGTGGGACAGGCCGGTGTTTTTACCAGCACCGGCATCGCAGGATACCGTACTGGCGTAGGGTTTTGCGCAAGCGTCGCCGCAAGGCCGCGGGCGGCATGCATGATTGGCATGACGAACGGGAGCACCCTCCCTTCGATCTCCGCGCAGTCGCCAAGCGCATATATACCTTCATGGCGGGTTTGCAGCGAGCGCCCGACCTTAATGCCGCGATTTATCTCGATCCCGGCTGCTTCAGCCAGGGCAGTTCGCGGCCGAAGCCCTACCGCGGAGAGCACGATATCCGTTTGTATGATTTCCCCGTTGGAGAGGGTTACGCGCAAGCTTTCATGGATGCGCTCCACGCTTCTGGTCGTGGTCCCCAGGTGAAAAACCACTCCGGCTGCTTCCAGCTTACGCTGCATGAAGGCCCCTCCTGCCTGGGGCAGAAGCCGGCCCAGAGGTTGCGCGCCGAGGTCAATGACCCGTACGCGGTAACCGGCGATGGTCAGATCGTTGGCAAACTCGCAGCCGATCAGGCCAGCGCCCAGGATCGTCACATCCTTTTTCCCTTCCAGGGTGCCACGCAGCCGTCGGTAATCGTCAAGATCATTGACTGACAGAATAGCCTCCGTTCCGTCGCCTTCCAAAGGCAGTCGAATCGGATCAGCCCCTAACGCGAGGATGAGCTGACTGTACGACAACTGTTCCCCGTTCTGTAGCCTCACGCTTTTCGTGGCAGCGTCGATTGCCGTCACCCGGCTATGTGCACGGACGGTCAACTTCAACTGCTCGGCCATTTTGTCGTGCGTGGCGGTAACGATCGACGCAGGCGTTTTTCCGGTCGCCAGAGCATTGGAAAGGGTCGGCTTGGAGTAAAAACCGCCGTGATCCGCTGAAATGATCTGTATGGGTGTTTCTGTGTCCAGCTTGCGAAATTCCCGCGCCACGGTGTATCCGGCAAGGCCGCTACCAATGATAGTCACAGGTGAAGAACTCATGCCTATGCTTCCCCTCTAACGAAAACGGCAGCCGTTGCCCCGTTCTGGATCCCGCCGTTCTGGATCCGCCTGGTTTTCAAGGCGCGTTTCGTGCTGGTGAAGCCTTTGTCATGCATAAGAATAAAAAAATGGCACATGTGGTTCGCGCTTGGCATCATGTAAATGGGCTGAATAATGAATTGGTTTGATTAGGATGGGTTGGAAAAGTTTAATGACGAACGCGAAATTAATAACCGCAGCTGTAGCTGTAGATTCACCTGTAAGGTTGAACAACACTTGTCCTGTCATCCGGGCTCGATAGGACCTGCTTCAATGAGCCTGACTCACTTCCCTGTCGAGCACGTGCTCCAGGGTTTTTCATGCGGCGGGTTTCCGCTGGTGTAGACTTCCACGTCGCGCTGCTATGCTGGAAGCAGCGGCACATTATATAGATGAGCGCAACATGACGAAAATCGGTTTTGTCGGCCTCGGCATAATGGGGCGGCCTATGGCGGGGCATCTTCTCGGTGGGGGACACGAGCTATTCCTGCATTCCCGTAGCGGGGTGCCTGAGGAATTGCTCAAGCGTGGCGGCAGGGCGTGTTCTTCGCCCAGTGAGGTAGCGCGAAACGCTGAGTTGGTTATTACAATGCTGCCTGATACACCGGATGTAAAATGGGTACTTTTCGGCGAGAATGGTATAACCGATGGACTGAGCCCGGGGAAGCTGGTGATGGACATGAGCACGATATCGCCGTTCGAAACCAGGGAATTTGCCGCCGCTATTAACAAGCTTGGTTGCGACTACGTCGACGCGCCCGTCTCCGGTGGCGACATAGGCGCGAAGAATGCTACCCTTACCATCATGGTAGGCGCGACCGAAGCCGTATTTACTAAAATACAGCCCATTCTCGAACTGCTCGGTTCAAGTATAACGTTGATTGGCCCCAACAGCTCAGGGCAGGTCTGCAAAATCGCCAACCAGATCATCGCCGCGCTTACAATTGAGGCGGTAGGCGAGGGATTGCTTTTCGCATCCAGGGCGGGAGCAGACCCTCTTAAGGTGCGGCAGGCGCTCATGGGTGGATTCGCTTCATCCCGGGTGCTGGAGGTCCACGGCAAGCGAATGATCGAGCGTAACTTCGATCCGGGATTTCGCGTCGAACTGCATCAAAAGGATTTGGGTCTCGCCCTCTCTGGCGCGCGCACGCTCGGCGTCAGTTTGCCCAATACAGCTGCTGTTCAGGAGCTATTCAACTCATGCATCGCTCACGGCGGCGCCCGACTGGACAGCACGGCAATGGTGCAAGTGCTGGAGAGGCTGGCCAATCATGAGATCCGGGATGTGAACAAGGGACTTGACCAGGGCTTCGATAAACCGGATTTAATGAATTGAAATGAATGCTTTTGAATTGGCGGCGCGACTGCGCACATTTTTGCCACCTGAAGCAGTGCTGCATGAGATCGAGGACGTTAGGCCCTACGAGTGCGACGGCCTTTCAGCCTATCGGCAGGCGCCGATGGTTGTTGCGCTGCCCCAGACGGAAGAAGAAGTGGTCGAAATCTTACGGGTTTGTCACGCTGCTAAGATTCCCGTAGTCGCGCGCGGCGCTGGCACGGGACTCTCGGGGGGCGCGCTACCCCATTCAGAGGGACTTCTGTTGTCGCTCGCCAAACTGAAACGCATACTCGAAATTGATCCGCTGGCGCGTACTGCCCGGGTGCAGCCAGGGGTGCGCAACTTGTCTATCAGCGAGGCGGCGGCGCCCCACGGCCTCTATTATGCTCCCGATCCCTCCTCGCAGATCGCATGCACCATCGGAGGTAACGTGGCGGAGAACTCAGGGGGCGTACATTGCCTGAAATACGGTCTAACCGTTCACAACATTGCCGGATTGCGCGTAGTAACCATTGAGGGCGAGATCCTCGAAATAGGGAGCGAGGGTCTGGATGCCCCCGGGTACGACTTGCTCGCGCTTATGGCCGGCAGCGAGGGAATGCTGGGGATTGTGACGGAGGCTACAGTCAAACTCATTCCCAGGCCGGAAAAAGCACAGGTGGTTCTTGCCGGGTTTGCTGACATTCGGGCGGCGGCAAATGCGGTCGCCAATGTCATCGCGGCGGGCATCATTCCTGCGGGCATGGAGATGATGGACCAGATTACAACGCGCGCCGTGGAGGAATTCGTCCACGCAGGCTACAACCTCGAGGCCGCAGCGATCCTGTTGTGTGAATCTGATGGCGGGGCGGAGGAAGTGGCAGACGAAATCCGCCAAATCAACGAAATCATGAAGATGAGCGGCGCGATCGACATCCGGACCTCCCGCGACGACGCGGAGCGGCTCAGATTCTGGGCTGGGCGTAAGGCGGCCTTTCCGGCAGCAGGCCGTGTTTCACCCGATTACTATTGCATGGACGGGACCATTCCACGCAAAAACCTTGCAAACATATTATCCGGGATCGAAGCGCTTTCTGCCGAATATGGTCTACGTTGCATGAACGTTTTCCACGCCGGCGATGGCAACTTGCATCCCCTGATTCTTTATGATGCCAATCGGCCCGGAGAGCTTGAACTAACCGAGGAGTTTGGCGCGCGTATACTCCAGATGTGTATTGAGGCCGGCGGAACCATTACCGGCGAGCATGGGGTTGGTATCGAAAAAATCGACCAGATGTGTTCCCAGTTCAAGGCTGGGGAGCTGGAAATGTTTCATGCGGTAAAAGCAGCATTCGATCCTTCCGGACTCCTGAATCCCGGAAAGGCCGTGCCCACCCTCCGCCGTTGTGCCGAGCATGGCGCCATGCACGTTCATCAGGGAAAAGAAAAATTTGCCGAACTGCCGAGATTCTAATTTTTTTAAAGGCTGATCACTCCATCGTATATGCAATACCTCATCGATCAGCTTGCCGATAAGATTCGCGCCGCCGCGGAGGAAAGAAAGTCATTGCGAATACGTGGCGCGGGCACCAAGGATTTTTACGGACATTGCCCAACTCTCGATCCTGCCGGCCTCAGCAGCGTCCTCGATCCCACCGCTTATGCCGGCGTGGTGGATTACGAACCGACCGAACTGGTTGTTACTGCTCGCTGTGGAACGCGCTTGACTGATCTTGAGGCTGAACTGTCGAAGCACCGCCAAATGCTCGCATTCGACCCACCGCATTTTGGGTCCGGCGCAACCCTCGGCGGATGTGTCGCTGCCGGGTTGTCCGGTCCGCGCCGGGCCCATGCCGGAGCGGTACGGGACTTCGTACTGGGGGTACGCATGCTCGACGGTAAAGGAAACGATTTGAGCTTTGGTGGCCGGGTCATGAAAAATGTGGCCGGCTATGATGTCTCGCGTTTGATGGCGGGATCGTTGGGAACGCTGGGCTTGCTGCTGGAAATTTCCCTGAAAGTTCTGCCGCGGCCGGCAATGGAGGTTACGCTGCAAATGGCGATGGACGAGGCCGAAGCCATCCGCAGGATGAATCTCTGGGCCGGCAAACCGCTACCTGTCTCCGCTACCTGTTTTTGGGATGATCAGCTTATATTGAGGCTCTCCGGCGCTGAACCCGCTGTGAGAGCGGCGCATGCAATAATCGGCGGCGAAGAGTTGAGGGACGGCGCCGGCTTCTGGGACTCGGTGCGGGAACAGCAGCACTCGTTTTTTTCGAGCGGAAAACCGCTGTGGCGATTGTCGGTCAAATCTACTACTCCGCCGCTTTCGCTGCCGGGAGCGCAATTGATTGAGTGGGGTGGAGCGTTACGTTGGCTCTCAGTTGATGACGCAGGAGACGCGTTGCAAGTAGCGGTGCGGGAAACAGCGAGCGCCGCGGGGGGGCACGCAACATTGTTTCGCCATAGCGAGTCTTCCGCTGCGGTATTTCATCCGCTCACGCCGCAAATGATGAGGATCACCCGCCGCCTCAAGGAAAAATTCGATCCCGCAGGTATACTTAATCCGGGCAGAATGTATCCGGAAATATAATATGCAAACCAATCTGGCCGATTTCATCAAGAATACAGCGGAAGGACAGGAAGCAGACGAGATACTGCGGAGCTGCGTGCATTGCGGATTCTGTCTTGCCGTCTGCCCCACATACCAATTGCTGGGGGATGAACTGGATAGTCCGCGCGGGCGGATTTACCTCATGAAGCAGGTATTGGAAGGCGCGCCCGTCACCGAAAAGACGCAGTTGCATCTTGACCGGTGCCTTACCTGTCGCGCCTGCGAGACGGTTTGTCCGTCGGGAGTTCACTACGGGCGGCTGGTGGATATTGGTCGGGGTATTGTTGAAAAGAAAGTGGGCCGGCGGCTGGTTGACGGTTCGATGCGATATGCGCTTCGCCAGACGTTAGCCAGGCCGGGCGTTGTTGGAGCACTGATGAAACTGGGACGGTTTACCCGCCCCCTGCTCCCGGGGGGGCTGAAGAACTCCGTATCTCTGCTCAAGCATGAAACATCATCCCGAGAATCAGGGGCTGCCTGGCCTCCTTTGCGTCATAACCGCCGGATGCTGGTACTCGAAGGCTGCGTTCAGCCGGCGTTGGCGCCCCAGATTAACGCCTCAGCCGCGCGCGTGTTCGACAGGCTGGGCATTTCGCTTATCAAGGCACCGGATGCGGGCTGCTGCGGGGCTCTGGCTTACCACCTTAATGCCCAGCAGGAAGGCATGGATTATATGCGACGCAATGTGGACGCATGGTGGCCGTACGTCCAGCCTGGGGGGCAGGTGGAAGCGATCGTCATGACCGCCAGCGGTTGCGGCGTGACGGTGAAGGAATACGGTCATCTGTTGAGGCATGACACCGCGTACGCGGAAAAGGCGGCGCGCATTTCGGAATTGACCAGGGACATCAGCGAAGTCCTTGAAGCTGAAGCCCAAAAGCTTGCTTTGCTTCTCGACAGCTTGCCCAAACGAAAAAAAGGCGTCAGGCTTGCCTTTCATTCTCCCTGCACGTTGCAACATGGCATGCGTATTCGCGGCGTGGTGGAAAAAATTCTTGTCAGTGCGGGCTTTCAATTGACTGATGTGCCAGACGCCCACCTGTGCTGTGGCTCCGCCGGCACCTATTCTATTCTGCAGCCGGAGTTATCCCAACAACTGCTCAAAAATAAGGTAACTGCATTGCAGTCTGGCGACCCCGAAAGAATAGCGACAGCCAATATTGGCTGCCTCATGCATATACGGAGCGGCGCGAAATTGCCGGTCGCCCACTGGATTGAAATCCTGGACGAAAAGCTTGGGGATATGGAAGAGCAGGCGCATAACCGCGCCTAAGTAAAAGAATGGAGTCGAGCTTAATTCACGGGCGCTGCTTTTCCGCTAACCGTGCCCGTCTGGCTTAACGCTATATAATCAAGCCCTATCTTGTTTGCTTTTCCTTAGCCAGTAGTTATCCATGAGCTTTGTCAACAAGCCGATGGCAAAAAAAACGGGCTCCAATCCCATGCCACCCCGGGCCGTCAGGCTGCTGCGCGAGTCTGCCGCGCTTGCGCTGCTGGGCTTGGCCCTTTATCTGGCGCTGATATTGCAGGGTTATGATCGCGCCGATCCGGGGTGGTCACACAGCGGCGAAACTTCCGCCGCAGGCAACCCCGGGGGCCTGGCCGGGGCCTGGCTCGCGGATTTGCTGCTATATCTATTCGGCGTCTCGGCCTGGTGGGTGGTGCTTTTTTTTGTCTTTCTGGTGTCGTGGATCTACCACCGCATCGACGGGGGGATATTCGATCGCCGCCCGCTATTTCTCTCCGTCGCCGGTTTTACTGTGTTGCTGGCTGCGAGCAGCGGGCTTGCGGCGCTGCGGCTATATACGCTTAATATGACACTGCCTCAGACCCCAGGCGGCGTACTGGGCCTTGTTATCAGCAAGCATCTGTCCCAGACCCTCGGGTTTACCGGCGCGACGCTCGCACTGTTAATACTGATCGCGATCGGTTTCAGCCTGTTTACCGGCTTGTCGTGGTTGCGCTTCGTCGAGAAGCTCGGTGCCGTAGTCGAGGGGAGTTGTCTGTTCGTGAAGCGCCACTGGGAGGACTGGCAAGACCGCCGCGCCGGCGCGGTCTCGGCGATTAAACGCGATGAATTGGTGGAGATGGGAAAAAAACGTTTTCAGGAAAATCCACCTTTGCATATCGAGCAGCCGGCGACTGTCATTGCCAAGTCTCCACGGGTGATCAAGGAGAAACAGACGCCACTGTTTATTGATTTGCCGGACTCGCCCCTGCCGCCGTTACACCTCCTTGATGAGCCGGTTAAGAAGGATGTCGAAGTGCTATCAAGTGACACGCTTGAATTCACGTCGCGCCTGATTGAACGAAAATTGATCGATTTTGGCGTAGAGGTCAAAGTGGTGGCCGCATACCCTGGTCCGGTCATTACCCGATACGAAATCGAGCCTGCTGTTGGCGTGAAAGGAAACCAGATTCTCAATCTCGTGAAAGACCTGGCCCGGTCCCTGTCGGTGGTAAGCATTCGCGTAGTCGAAACGATCCCCGGCAAAACCAGTATGGGGCTGGAAATTCCTAATCCCAGGCGTCAAGTGGTGCGGCTTTCGGAAATATTGAGTTCGCAGGCTTATGCCGACATGGGGTCTCCGTTGACCATCGCGCTGGGTAAGGATATAGGTGGCCACCCGGTATGCGCGGACCTGGCGAAAATGCCTCATGTTCTGGTCGCGGGTACGACCGGCTCGGGAAAATCGGTCGCAATTAACGCCATGCTACTGAGCCTGCTCTACAAAGCTACCCCTGAACAGGTGCGGCTGATTCTCGTTGACCCGAAAATGCTTGAATTGTCCGTTTATGAGGGCATTCCGCACCTATTAGCGCCGGTGGTGACGGATATGCGGCAGGCGGCAAGCGCATTGCGATGGTGCGTGGCGGAAATGGAACGGCGTTATAAGCTGATGTCAACGTTGGGGGTACGCAATCTTGGTGGGTACAATCAAAAAGTAAGGGATGCGATGCGGGACGAGAAGCCGCTTACCAACCCGTTCAGTTTGACCCCAGACACTCCGGAGCCGCTGGAAGAGATGCCATTGATAGTGGTGGTAATTGACGAACTTGCCGACTTGATGATGGTGGTGGGCAAGAAAGTCGAAGAGTTGATTGCACGGCTTGCGCAAAAAGCCCGCGCTGCGGGCGTACATTTACTACTTGCCACGCAGCGCCCTTCGGTAGACGTGATCACCGGGCTTATCAAAGCCAATATTCCAACGCGGGTGGCGTTTCAGGTGTCCAGCAAGGTGGACTCCCGGACCATACTAGATCAGATGGGCGCAGAGGCGCTGCTGGGCCAGGGGGACATGCTTTATCTCCCTCCCGGAAGCGGATACCCGCAGCGTGTTCACGGTGCTTTTGTCGCCGATCAGGAGGTTCACCGGGTTGTGAATTACCTGAAAGAGCATGGTGAACCGCGTTATGTGGATGGCGTGCTGAGCGCAGTGGAAGAAGAGAACGGCGGAAATGAGAATGGAGGCATGGCCGGACAAGGAAACGGCGAGACCGACCCGCTTTATGATGAAGCTGTCGCGGTGGTGCTCAAATCCCGCCGCGCGTCTATCTCGCTGGTACAGCGGCATCTGCGCATCGGATATAACCGGGCGGCGAGGTTGATCGAGGAAATGGAACGTGCCGGCCTTGTCTCAGCGATGCAAACGAATGGCAACCGCGAGGTCCTTGTTCCGGCACGGAATGAATAACTGGGTGGGTTTGATAAAGGCATTGCGCCTTTCGTAGTTCATCGACGGACGCATATCACTTGTTATCGGTCCCGTGCAGTAACACCAGCACCGTGATCGTACGAAATGATACGGCCCCGCTCGCGCGGTTGTGCGAGCAGGGCCGTATTGGTTTCAGTCTGTCAGCCGGTCAGATCAGGGTACGATCCGGTTGTTGAGGATGACTTTGCTCTGTCCGTTCCAGACAACATCGGTCAGGTTGGAGTAGCGGGTGATGATTTGTGCTGCAATGCCACCGGAAAACAGACCTGCCCAGCCCAGAATCACGAAGCCCCAATGCAGCGGTGCGCTGAAGAGTTCTTCCATGAACCAGAAGGCATGGCCCCATTCGTTCAGGCCTACGTTCGGCAGAATCATGAGCGGACCAGCAATGGCCATGACCAGCGGGAACGAGGTGCCGCGGGAGTACAGCGGCAGACGGGTCATGGCATACAGGTAGCTTGCCACGCCGCAGACGATGTACATCGGGAAGGAGCCGTAGAATACAACCACATGGCTCGGGGTGAAGCTCGTGTCGCGAATGATGACCTGGTGCCAGGATGCGTCTTGCTCGGTGAAGAAGCTGCCGCCCCAGTAAACGCCAAACAGGTAGACGCCCAGCCACATCATCCAGTAGAAGTAACGCTTGATTTCAAGTTTCGGATCAAGATTGTCCAGTTGTGCCTGGGTGTCGCGGGTCTTCCAGATCCAGCCCCAGGTAACCAGTGCAAACAGCGGCATGACGATCATGTGTACGCGCCATAATCCCATCCAGACTTTCTCGAACTCGGGTTCCATCGAGTCCATCCCGTGCGAATAGGCAAAGGTCCGCTGATACCAGACCCAGAATATCGCCACCGCCAGCATGGTGATGAGCCCAAATTTGTACCACCTTGAGTCGTACCACAGCGACATGTCGTAATCGCGTCCTCCTGACTTCGCCGTGCTCGACGTTTCATAGGTTGTTGCCATATTCATTTCCTCCTGTTACTAATATGAGAGTACAGAAATAGCTTCCAACGTTTGTTGGCGGGCAATACCGCCAGCGATTCTTAGACCGCTCTTAATTATAGCAAGTTCGTGATAATTACAACCACTTTTTCATCAGGGCTAATATAAGACAGTTGCTTTCTGAAAAAGATCAACTGTAGATCTGGGTGTGGGTTATCAAATAGTGAGTGCGATTTACAGCATAACAATCGCTGGCTCCTGCCAACAAAAATGTGAGCTTGAGCCCCGCAATTATTACCTCCATAAAACTTCTTTCAAGACGCCGGGAAGCGTCCACTGGCGTTTTTGTTTGCACGCAGCAAGGTTTTTAATGCCAGCAGGCAAGTGCGGAAGCCGGTAAAATTGCATTAATCTATAGGTACATAACTATATCGTGCAGCGACTGGGTATGCGGCTTATCCTGTCACAAACCGTGGGGAAGCCGCTTACTCCTTGCCGCAACGTTCTTCTTTCAGGAAACAACATGAATTTCGTTAAAAGAAGCTGCATATTACTTTTCTGTTTAGCCAGTTCCATTGCCGAGGCGGGGGCGATCGACAGCCTGAAGAGCTTCATTCAGAACGCTCGTACGGTCCGCGCGGAATTTTCACAGACAGTTCTGGATAAAAATGCGCGCGTGGTGCAAAAGGGAAGTGGGATCATGCAGTTTGAACGGCCGGGCAAGTTCCGCTGGATTTATGAGAAGCCTTATGAGCAGCTGATCGTCGGTGACGGCGCCCGCATCTGGTTTTACGACCAGGATCTCAACCAGGTTACCGTGCGTAAGCTCGACGCGGCTATTGGCAGCAGCCCGGCCGCTTTGCTTGCGGGTAGCGGCAACATCGAAACGGAATTTGATCTTGAGGAACTCGGTTTACAGGGAGATACGGAATGGCTTGAGGCAAGACCAAAAGCCAAAGAAAGCACTTTTGAATGGGTTCGCTTGGGTTTCACGCGGAAGGGGGCGTTGAAAGCAATGGAACTTCACGACTATTTTGGGCAGACTACGGTCCTGGTATTTGCTGGCCTCGAACAAAACTCAAGACTTGCGCCGGAATTGTTTAAATTCAATCCGCCTCCTGGCGCGGACGTGATCAGTGAGTGATTTATTTGAAGGGCCGCAACCGGCTGCGCCCCTTGCGGAACGGCTGCGTCCGCGGGAATTGAAAGATGTGGTCGGACAGCAGCACTTGCTTGGTCCTGGCAAGCCGTTACGCCTTGCTTTTGAATCGCGCAAGCTGCATTCGATGATTCTGTGGGGCCCGCCCGGCACTGGCAAGACCACATTGGCCCGACTCATGGCGGTCGCGTTTGATGCTGAATTTATTGCTCTGTCTGCGGTGTTATCAGGGGTTAAGGATATACGCGAAGCGATTGAGCGCGCACGCGCCGTACTGCAACAATCCGGCCGGCATACGATCCTGTTCGTGGATGAGGTACACCGCTTCAACAAATCCCAGCAGGATGCCTTCCTGCCCTATGTGGAACAAGGGCTGGTAACCTTCATCGGGGCCACTACGGAAAATCCTTCGTTTGAGGTTAACAACGCGTTGTTGTCGCGTGCGCAGGTGTATGTGCTCACCCCTTTATCCGAAAGTGAACTCAACATCCTGTTTGAGCGTGCTGCGGGATTCGTGCTGAAAGAACTGGAGTTCCCGGCCGATGCCAAATCACTATTGATCGGATACGCAGACGGCGACGCCCGGCGGCTGCTCAATTTTCTGGAGCAGATTCAGACTGCCGCGGCTATTGGCGGAATCAGGACCGTCGGCGTGGATTTTATCCGGAACACGCTTTCTCGTGGTTCTCGCCGGTTTGATAAAGGTGGCGATGAGTTTTACGATCAGATTTCGGCGCTTCATAAATCACTGCGTGGTTCGAATCCCGATGCTGCGCTTTACTGGTTGTGCCGAATGTTAGATGGTGGAGCCGATCCACGCTACATTGCCCGACGGCTTATTCGTGCGTCTGTAGAGGACATTGGTCTTGCAGATCCGCGCGCCTTGCGCGTAGCGTTGGATGCCTCTGAAACATATGAACGCCTGGGCAGCCCCGAAGGCGAACTTGCGCTGGCGCAGGCCACTGTATATCTTTCCTGTGCGCCTAAAAGTAATGCCGCCTACGTTGCCTACACAAAAACCCGCGCTTTTATCAGCAGCGATAAATCTCACCCTGTACCTGAGCATTTACGCAATGCGCCCACCCGATTGATGAAGGAGCTGGGCTTCGGCCGAGAATACAGATACGCTCATGACGATCCCGAGGCGTATGCTGCAGGAGAAAATTATTTCCCAGACGATATGCCAGAGGTTAAATTTTACGAACCGGCGATGCGGGGATTCGAAGGTAAAATAGCCGAAAGGCTTGCGCATCTCCACGCACTGGATGATCAGGTAAAGAAAAAGCCGTAAAAGCTAAAGCTATGGACCGCTCAATGGCCGCCCTTTGCATTGGGGGCATTAGGCATGCGATTGTTGGAGTTTAGATGTTAGATATTCAGTTATTACGCACAAACCTGGAAAGCGTTGCCGGAATTCTTGCCACGCGCGGCCATAGCTTTCCCATCAAAGAATTCGAGACCACGGAGGCTGAGCGTAAAAGTCTCCAGACTCATACTCAGGAACTGCAAGCGCGGCGCAATGCCGTGTCGAAGCAGATCGGCAATGCGAAAAGCAAAGGGGAAGATAGTATCCATCTTCTCGCCGACGTGGCTAATCTTGGGGAAGAGCTGCATCTGGCTGAAACGCGGCTGCAACGGACTCAAGCCGCATTACACGACATGCTAATGCAGGTTCCCAACCTGCCGCACGCCAGCGTGCCGGTGGGTGATAACGAGAACGATAATCGCGAAGTGCGCCGTTGGGGTATTCCGCGCACATTTGATTTCGCGGTTAAAGATCATGTCAGCATCGGAGAAAATCTCGGTCTTCTGGATTTTCCGACTGCCGCAAAACTCAGCGGCGCGCGCTTCAGCCTGATGAAGGGTCCCCTTGCCCGGCTACACCGCGCGCTCGCGCAGTTCATGCTGGACATGCACACGCGTGAGCATGGCTACACCGAGACGTACGTGCCGTATCTCGTCAATGCTGAAAGTCTGCGGGGCACAGGCCAGCTGCCAAAGTTCGAAGAAGACCTGTTCAAGGTCCAACGGTTCGGTTTTGAGATGAAAGAAGGATCGGCCGAACGAGCGCTAGCAGGCGAGCATTACCAAAGGGGTACGTCTTCGCGCACGGATGAATCGTTGTATCTAATTCCTACGTCCGAAGTTCCGCTGAGTAACATCGTACGCGATGAGATCGTCGCGCTTGAGTCGTTGCCGATAAAACTCACCGCGCATACCCCGTGTTTCCGTTCCGAAGCGGGAAGCTACGGCAGAGATACCCGCGGTATGATTCGACAGCACCAGTTCGACAAAGTCGAACTGGTGCAAGTCGTGCATCCGGAGAAATCTTACGAAGCGCTCGAGGAACTGACCGGCCACGCCGAGAAGATTCTCCAGAAACTAGAGCTGCCTTATCGCATAATGTTGCTCTGTACCGGTGACATGGGTTTTTCAGCCGCAAAAACATACGATGTTGAGGTATGGCTGCCGGAGCAGAAGACCTACCGCGAAATATCGTCCTGCAGCAATTGCGAAGCATTTCAGGCACGGCGCATGCAGGCGCGTTTTCGCAACGAGAGAGGTAAACCGGAGCTGGTCCATATACTGAATGGTTCTGGTTTGGCGGTGGGAAGAACGCTTGTGGCGATTCTGGAAAATTTCCAGGAGGCTGACGGGAGCGTATGGATTCCCCACGTTTTACGGTCCTACATGGATGGGCTGGAAAAGCTCGCGGTGGGGTGACGTCTTCCATCACATCCAATGATTCTTATCACAAAGGAGTGTTTCTATCATGCAGAGCGCAACTGGCGGTGAAGTCGGCGGTGGCACAAGCACGGACACCTCCGTGCTTGAAGCGGAAATACGAAATACTGTTGTCCAGGGAAGCAATGTTCAGCAGGACGTGCACGACCTGACGATAAGGGCTTTGCGCAAGCAACATCGAGATCACGAATCCCTGCGACATGTTATCTCAGCTGTACTTAAGGGCGCTCGTGAAGGGGCGGAGCAGAAATTGCAACAGACCCCGGTACAGGCACAAATGGTGCTGAAATCGACCAGGGATGCGGTGGCCGGTCTGGACGCCGCGCTGGCGCAGCTTGCTGAAGCGTCGAAACTGGCTTTGGAGGAAGCAGCGGGGCGGGCCCAGAAGTTCTCGAATGAAGAGCTTATGCGCGTGCGCAAAGACCTCGAAAGCGTTGAGAGTCTGTTTCTCGAAATATTGCAGAGTTCTGCTTCAACTGCGCACAAAGCGGTCAGTGAAACGTTGCATGATTTGGCCTTGCACGCTAAGCGGAATGGAACCGCTGTCGGTGCGCAGCTTAAGGATACCCTTAAGGCTTTTAATCAGCAGATCACTTCAGTTGGACACCAACAACTTGAGGCGGGCATAGAACTGACCCACGCCATCACCAATCTCATGCGTGAAGTCGCCGCGGATGCTCTCAAGAGCATTGCGGAGCGCGTTAACCCTGACAACAAGCCAAACAGAGATTAATACAGCACTCTTAAGAAGTCTCGAGCAGGGGAAGGTAGAGAGCAGCCAGCGGTTTGCTGCCGGAAGCGGTTGCTATGTTTCACGGCCGAAGCCTGCTGTTGCGGCGGTTTGGCATACGATCGATGCAGATCGCGGCTATTACATGACAAGGAGAACGCAACGGTTGAATCGCGTCCTCGTGCGAACCGCTCAGATGCTGCAACCGTCCTCGTCACATGCGGCATTTCCCGCATCCGTCCCCGGGTCTGCCGTCAGGTCCGGCGCTTCATCCACTTCTTCGGAAAGCAGCGCGCCAATGGAAAAGCCTACCGTCAGGTCGCTTACGTGACCGAATTTATGCAAGCGAATGCGCCCTCCCTTATCGATCAGAACAAGGCTTGGCGTTCCTTGCATTTGATAAGCGCGCATCGTGAGGGGTACACCTTGTGCCGGGCCATCGTACTTATCAATCCCGATAGGAAAGCGCAGTCTATATTCGTATACAAATACCTCAAGCGCGTCACGACCCATGACTTCATGATGTTCAAAAACAGTATGCATTCCGATCACCGCAACCCGGCTCGGATCGAATTCCTGGGATATTCGCTGTGCCTGGGGAATTCCCATCTGTACGCAACCCGGACAGAAAATCTGAAAGGTGTGCAACACAACCACTTTGCCGCGTAGCGAATCAAGGGATATAGGCTGAGGGGTATTAAGCCAGCCTGATGTCTGCAACTCGGGAGCCATGCTTGCCCTGAGGGCATCGTTGGTTTCCTTCATTCTGGTATCCTGAAAAGAAAAAGATGATGAAAAAAAGCACCCGGCCTTGAGCGGGTTGAGCATCAAGTCAGGTGCAGGTACCTAAGGCAGAGAAGGTCACGCGTTTTCGGAACTACCACGCCTACCACACGCGCAGGCTTCTCGCCCGTATCGTTCTTTCCCGTTCCTGTTATCTGGCCTTGCCCGCGGCTTTTGCCGCGCGCAGCACGGGATAATGTTGGGTGAAGACCATGTCTTCAGCGGCGTTGGCCTTGTGGCAGGCCGCGCAGGCGTCATCCCGCTGCGCCGCGGCGCTTGACTTATCATCAAAGCCGAAATAGGCCCAGTTGTTGGGCTTGTCTGCGAACCGCTTCTTGTCCTTGACTGTTGCCGCGATGCCGAGAAATTCCCCCTGGAAATACCCATTGCCACTTGCCGAGCTCTTCGTGCCAACGCTGGCCAGTTCCTTCACTATAATCGTGCCGCTCCGGAATACCCCGGTCTTTTTATAATGAGCCCAGCTAGCAGGATCGATGTAAACATTATGAAATTCCGGGAACGCGGGTTTCCCCTCATTCATGTCGTTCGGCGTGACCTGGGCGCCAACGAAAATCCATTCTCTGTAATCGGCCGGTCGAACCAGGTCGCCGAAGTTATTGAATATCGCATACTCCTTGCCCGGGTGGGAATCGCTATGATCGGAGGCCGTAGCCGTCTGCGCATGCGTCCCCGAGACCCCGGCCAGAAGCAGGGTTAAAAATGTTCCTTTTAAAACCTGTTGTTTCAACAATATTCCAACTCCCTAATTAATAACCGAAATCCCAGTAGTTTTATCATAGCGATGCCATAATAGACAAAACTCGGCCGTTTCGTCAAGGCGGTTTGCCCGGCGACTGCTACAGGCTTAACGGCACCGTCCTCGGAGCAAGGTCCGGGTGTTCTGGCTCAATTACTTGCGAACTTTCCCCGCTACTGAGCCAAAGGTTTTACCAATAAGGCTGCGAAATGCCTCAGAAATGCAGCAAAGCGCGCCCGGTTGTGTATCGCCTTGCGTCAGCGTGCGGTCGGGGCAAGTTCCAGCTGTTTTTCATGTCCGGTTGATCCGGTACCACCTGACTCCCCTGATCCTCTGAAACTGCATTCCAACGATACGAACGCCCGTTTACGGGGAGGCAAAACGGGACATGACATACGGTTAGTTTTTCTTTCCCGGGCGATTTTACCCATAATTCCATTAGGGTAAAATTACCACGTTTTCAAGAGGGAAAAATACCGCTTTTTAGAATAGGGGCATTATTAATTTTGATTAATAAAGATGGTGTTCTTTCTTGTACGGCTAATTTTGCTGTGATAGAATTCCGGCCTGTTTTGGTAGGGGGCCCACGGGTCAAATAACTAAAACGAATAACGAAGAAAAGAGGGAAAAACGGAAGCAGCCGAAGCTGTAAACGAGGACTAATAAGTGCCTGAATCGGGCGAGATATATGGGTTTCAGGCGAGTTCTGATTTTATGCGATTTGCGAGTTTTACCGGATTCAACAATCAGAGCGCATAAATAGGATTAATTGTGTCAGCGGATGTTGTAGTCGTGGTCTCCAACTTCGTATTACTTTTCGTGGATGGGGAATCCGATTTTTTAACTGTTGATGATGGTTGCGCATATTTTTTTTTTAGTTGAAACTTTGAACTTATTGAAATGCGTTTATTCTTAGCGTTTGGAATTCACATAAGCCCATAGAATAACACAATTAACGACATTCGCAACGTGGTTATTTTTTGCGCCTGACATGAGGAATGGCTGTGCCGGATCATGAGTTCGGGGGAAGCAGAGATAACCAGAAGTCAGTCAGTCCGTGAGAGCCGGTCAATATCGTGGATTTTGGATTTAGTGGCTCGTACTGTAATCAGTAATCAAGTTGGGGGGAAATATGAGCAGTAAAGCAGCAGCAAGAATAGTGGGGGTGGTGACGGCTGGGCTGTATAGCGGGCTGGGGATGGCTGCGAAGCCGGATCCCTACCAGTTGAACTTACCCGAACCGCAATCGATTATTGCGCAGCAGATATATGATCAGCACACTATGCTGTTATGGATCTGCCTGGCGATATTCATAGGTGTGTTCGGAACGATGTTTTACTCCGTATTGAAGCACCGCAAGTCGCTAGGTTTTCCGGCTGCAAACTTTCACCACAGCACCACGGTCGAGATTATCTGGACCATTATTCCAATCTTCATTTTGGTTGGCATGGCCTACCCCGCAACCAAGACCATCATTGCCATGAAAGACACCTCCAGTCCGGACATCACCATCAAGGCGACGGGATATCAATGGAAATGGGGCTATGACTACCTAACGGGCGAGGGAGAAGGAATCAGCTTTCTGAGCAGTCTTGCAACCCCGAAGGCGCAGATCGAGAATGCCGCGCCCAAGGGCGAGAATTACCTTCTGGAAGTTGACAACCGCGTGGTAGTGCCGGTAGGCAAAAAGGTACGTGTACTTCTGACTGCCAACGACGTGATCCACGCCTGGTGGGTGCCTGCACTAGGCGTCAAGCAGGACGCCATTCCCGGCTTCATCCGCGACGTCTGGTTCACGGCGGACAGGCCGGGTACCTATCGCGGGCAATGCGCTGAGCTGTGCGGCAAGGAGCACGGCTTCATGCCAATCATCGTGGAAGCGGTGGAACCGGCCAAGTATGCCCAGTGGGTGAGCGAGCAGAAGACCAAATTGGCGGCGGCGACGGTGGATGTCAACAAGGAATTCACGATGGATGAGTTGAAAGCCGAAGGCGAGAAGGTTTATGCCGCCAACTGTGTGGCTTGTCACCAGGCCAACGGCAAGGGTATCCCCGGCACGTTTGCGGCGCTGGATGGCTCAAAAATCGCGACGGGACCCAAGGCCGAGCATATTAATATCGTCATGAATGGCAAGACTGGCACGGCGATGGCGGCATTCAAGCACCTGTCGGACGTGCAAATCGCGGCGGTGGTCACCTATGAGCGCAATGCCTGGGGCAATACGGCAGGCGATCTGGTGCAACCATCCGAAATCAACCAGTTAAGAAAATAGCATCAGGAGGAAATCATGGCAGCAGTAGATCACGATATAGGACACCACGACGACCACGACCATCATCCGACTGGTTTGATGCGATGGGTTGGCGCCACCAACCACAAAGATATTGGCACGATGTACCTGTGGTTCAGCTTCATCATGTTCCTTAGCGGGGGTGTGATGGCGCTGACCATTCGCGCAGAGCTGTTTCAGCCGGGGTTGCAGATTGTTCAACCCGAGTTTTTCAACCAGTTGACTACTATGCATGGCCTTGTGATGGTGTTCGGAGCCATTATGCCGGCCTTTGTCGGATTTGCGAACTGGCAGGTTCCGATGATGGTCGGCGCGCCGGACATGGCCTTCGCGCGCATGAACAACTGGAGTTTCTGGCTGTTGCCGCCAGCGGCGCTGCTGCTGATGAGCTCATTCTTTGTACCTGGGGGCGCCCCAGCAGGCGGCTGGACGATTTATCCGCCATTGTCTGTACAAATGGGCATGGGCATGGATATGGCCATCTTTGCGCTCCACATAATGGGTGCTTCCTCCATCATGGGCTCAATCAACATCATCACCACCATTCTCAACCTTCGGGCGCCGGGAATGACCCTGATGAAAATGCCCTTGTTCGTCTGGACCTGGCTGATCACCGCCTATCTGCTGGTCATGGTGATGCCGGTACTGGCCGGAGCGGTGACCATGCTGCTGACGGACCGCAATTTTGGTACCAACTTCTTTAATGCGGCTGGCGGCGGCGACCCGGTGATGTTCCAGCACATATTCTGGTTCTTCGGTCACCCGGAAGTCTACATCATGATCCTGCCGGCATTTGGCATTGTGTCGGAAATTATCCCCACGTTTGCCCGCAAACCATTGTTTGGATATTCGTCAATGGTTTACGCTACCGCGTCCATCGCAATTCTGTCCTGTATTGTCTGGGCACATCACATGTTCACCGCGGGCATGCCAGTGACTGGCCAGCTATTTTTCATGTACGCCACCATGTTGATTGCGGTGCCGACCGGCGTGAAGGTGTTCAACTGGACTGCAACCATGTGGCGCGGTTCCATGACCTTTGAGACCCCTATGCTGTTTGCCATCGGTTTCATCTTCCTGTTTACCCTCGGCGGCTTCAGCGGGGTGATATGCGCGATCGTGCCGATCGATATTCAGGTACAGGACACCTACTATGTAATCGCTCATTTTCACTATGTGCTGGTATCGGGCGCCCTGTTCTCGATCTTCGGTGGGGTTTACTACTGGATACCGAAATGGACCGGGCACATGTATGACGAGACCCTGGGCAAGTGGCATTTCTGGTTGTCGATGTTCTTCTTCAACCTCACCTTCTTTGTCCAGCACTTCCTGGGCCTGGCAGGTATGCCGCGCCGAATTCCCGACTATGCGTTGCAATTTGCCGATTTCAATATGATTTCCAGTATCGGCGCCTTCGGCTTCGGGTTTACTCAGCTCCTGTTCCTCTACGTTGTTTTGAAGTGCATCCGCGGCGGCGCGAAAGCACCAGCCAAGCCGTGGGAAGGAGCCAAAACGCTCGAATGGACACTGCCGTCGCCCGCTCCGTATCACAGCTTTACAACCCCTCCAATTGTTAAGTAGCAAGGGTTGATAATGTCCAACGACACAGAAAGAAGGCGCAGAGCGATCAAAACCGCCCTCTTTCTGTTCGCGATCGTGACGGCAATATTTGTGGGTGTTCTCGTAAAGAACTGGAAATGAATACAGTTCACGCCAACTCGGTAATACTAAAGAAGCTATTGATTTTTACCTTAGTGATGTTTGGCTTTGGTTTTGCGTTGGTGCCGTTTTACGAAAAGATCTGTGAAGTAACGGGTATCAATAATTTATTGCAGGCAGATACGTTAACGGAAGAAGTCAAGGTTGATACTGCCCGCTGGGTAACGGTGGACCTGGACGCAAATACCCGCGGATTACCCTGGGACTTCAAGCCGCTTCAACGCAACATACGCGTGCATCCAGGCGAACTGGTTGAGGTTATGTACGAGGTAAAGAATAACTCGAACCGCGAGATCAACGGTCAGGCGATACCCAGCTACAGTCCGCAATTGCTTGCCAAGCATCTGAAAAAGCTGGAATGTTTTTGTTTCAGCAAACAGGTATTAAAGCCAAATGAGACGAGGCAGATGCCGGTTCAATTCATGATTGAACCGACCCTGCCCGCTGATTTCAATACAGTGACCATTTCGTACACATTTTTTGAACTTGGGAGTGATCGAGCCGCAAGTGATGGGTAACCGAGCAAGTCAACGTTGAAAGACGACGAGGAAAAACCGCCCAAAGCAACATTTTTTCAAGCAATGAAGGCAGTCTCTTGGGCTTTTTTTGGAGTCCGGAAACAGAGCGATCACGACCGCGACGCAGCGACGCTGACAATGGGACAGGTAATAATCGCGGGAATAATCGGTGCGGCCCTGTTTGTTCTAGCTGTGTTTTTGCTCGTTAAGTTTGTAACACGTTAAAGATTATTTAAATCATTCGCAGGAGAAATAGCATGAGCCAAGAAGGGGGTCACTATTACGTTCCAGCGCCGTCACCCTGGCCTATCACAGGGTCGATTGCGCTGTTGTTTATGGGTTTCGGTGCGGCATTTTCGGTTAACAAACTTCCGCTGGGATACGGATTGCTGGCGATAGGATTCGCCATACTCATCTACATGATGTTCGGCTGGTTTGGCGTTGTAGCTCGCGAAAGTGAGGGAGGGGTGTATAACCAGCAGGTGGACAAGTCTTTCCGCTGGGGGATGAGTTGGTTCATCTTTTCCGAGGTCATGTTCTTTGCCGCCTTCTTCGGCGCCCTGTTTTACATGCGCGTGTATTCGATTCCCTGGTTATCCGATCTGGAGCATAAAATCCTCTGGCCGGACTTCACCGGCGATTGGCCCACGGCCGGTCCGGGCATCAGCGAGAAGTTCATGCCGATGGGCCCCTGGGGACTTCCGGCAATCAATACCCTCATACTGCTGACATCTGGCGTAACTGTCACTTGGGCGCACTGGGCATTGAAGCTGAACAAGCGCGGGCAACTCAAGCTGGGGCTGTTTCTCACCTTCGCGTTGGGGTTTCTGTTCGTCGGCCTGCAGGCATATGAATACGGTCATGCATATTCAGACCTCAACCTCAAGCTGACCACCGGAGCGTATGGCGCATCGTTTTACATGTTGACGGGCTTTCATGGCTTCCATGTGACGCTGGGCTCCATCATGTTGCTGGTCATCTGGTGTCGGGTAATGGCTGGTCACTTTACCCCAGAGAACCACTTTGGTTTCGAGGGTGTCGCATGGTATTGGCACTTCGTTGATGTGGTCTGGCTGGGACTGTTTATTTTTGTGTACTGGCTCATATAGAAATTCAAGCCACTACCCCTGCTAAAGCGTTATGAAACCCATATAGGTTCCCAGCATTAGCAGGGTAAACAGAAGAAGCGACAGGCTGATGCGAAGGGTGAGGGACTTTACGGCGCGGGTACCATGCCCCTTGTCTTTCACCATATAGTACAAGGCCGATGCCAAGCTGCCGAGTATGAGGAATAGAAACAGTACGGCTGCGATTTTCACGATATATTCCTGTAATTATCGGGGTCTGGAATTAAGTTTAGCTGAGTTCTGCATACTATCCAATGACTATTTCAGGCTGGCGGTTCAAGCCGCGATTATGGTCAACAGTAGTCGCGGCGGTTGTCATCACGATCATGGTACAACTTGGCAACTGGCAACTTTCGCGCGCCCAGGAAAAGGACTCCAGACAGGAACGGCTGGATCGGCTTTCGCAGGAACCCGCAGTTGCACTCCCTCCCGTGGAGGTGAAACTTGAGGATTTTCAATATCGTCAAGTGGAGGCGCGCGGGGAATATGTGCCGGGACTTACTATTTACCTCGATAACAAGATTTATAAGGGTGTGGCTGGTTACCATATCATCACCCCGCTAAGAATAGGCACAAGCTCCATGCATGTCCTGGTTAATCGAGGTTGGGCGCCTGCAGATCGAGATCGAAGCAAGTTGCCCGAGGTACATACGCCCCCCGGACCGGTAATTGTCTCCGGTATTGCAACAACGGCAATGCAGAAAACGCTCGAATTGTCTCAGGACATGATATCCGGAAGGGTCTGGGAAAATCTTGATCTCAACCGATATCGCGGTGCGACGGGGCTGGCGCTGCAGCCTGTAATGATCCTGCAAAAGGACGACGTGCAGGACGGTCTGGTTCGGCAGTGGCCGCGTCCGGATTCAGGCTCTGCGAAAAATCTGGGGTATGCCGTTCAGTGGTTTGCGATGGCTTTGGCTGTATTGATAATTTACTTGGTGTTAAGTGGCAAACGACAGCGGTTTGAAAAAAAATAGACGCACACTGATTTTACTGTTCATCCTGTTGTGCGCGCCTATTATCGCATCCTATACGCTTCATTTTCTTGGTGTTCGGCCTGGTGATACCGTTAACTATGGAGAACTG
Source organism: Nitrosospira sp. Is2 (assembly GCF_033095785.1). Classification (GTDB taxonomy): domain Bacteria; phylum Pseudomonadota; class Gammaproteobacteria; order Burkholderiales; family Nitrosomonadaceae; genus Nitrosospira. The sequence continues at coordinate 1,935,127 of NZ_CP137134.1, forward strand.
CTTCAGGTCAAGCCGTTGGCTGGCTCAGCTTTGAATCAGGCTGATCAAACTATTTTTCGCGTCCGCCAGCTTCGTGGGAAGTGGGTGATGGTGATGGTGGATTCCGGGAAATGCGATGACCAGTGTCAGAAAAAATTGTATTACATGCGTCAGGTGCGCTTAACACAACACAAGGAAAAAGATCGATTGGAAAGGTTATGGCTGATCGATGACGGGGAAGCTCCGGCGCCCGAACTTGTGAAGGAGTTCGATGGAATGGTGCTGATCAATGCGAAGGGCAGCGATCTGCTCCCGGAAATTCCGGCTGTCGGTTCCCAACATGATCATATTTACCTCGTCGATCCGATCGGAAATCTCATGATGCGTTTTCCAAAAAATCCCGATCCCGCTCAGATGGCGAAAGATATTAAGCGCTTGCTGAAAGTTTCTCAACTTGAGCATGCAATGGGAACCGATCAAAAACACTAGACCTTCCGAAACGAGCGCATTGCCTAAGGAATTGGGGATTAACGCAATAATCCGAGTTTCAGTTTTCGACCGCCGCCTAAAAACGGGTTAAACACAGGCTAAGCCTGTATTGAATTAGGAGAAGGTTATGGCTACTACTAGTATCGCCTGGCAGGAAACCGCTTCGCGGGTGCAGCAGTTTTACCGCTTGACCAAGCCCAGGGTTGTTTCCCTCATCGTGTTCACCGCGTTTATCGGCATGTTTCTTTCGGTGCCGGGCGCTGTACCGCTTAACGCGCTGATATTCGGAACGATTGGAATCGCCCTGGTAGCAGGCGCGGCGGCGGCCGTAAATTGTCTGGTGGAGCAGAAAATTGATGCCGTCATGGCGCGCACGCGTGGCAGGCCACTGCCGCGCGGCCAGGTAACCTCCCCCGAGACGCTTTTTTTTCTGGCGCTGATCGGTGGAAGCGGGCTGCTGATGCTTCATCAGTTGGTGAACCCGCTAACAATGTGGCTGACACTCGGTACTTTTGTCGGTTATGCGATCATATATACTGTGATACTTAAGCCGATGACGCCGCAAAACATCGTTATTGGCGGCGCTTCAGGCGCTATGCCGCCTGTTTTGGGATGGGCTGCGGTAACGGGAGAAGTAACCGCCGACGCGTTGCTTTTATTTCTCATCATTTTTGCATGGACGCCACCTCATTTCTGGGCATTGGCGCTGTACCGCAAGCTCGAATACGCTAAAGTAGGCATGCCGATGCTTCCGGTTACTCATGGCGAGAAGTATACCCGGTTGCAGGTTCTGCTCTATACCCTGATACTCATTGCCGTAACATTGATGCCATACGCGACGCAGATGAGCGGGCTCATCTATCTCGCCGGCGCAGCGGTTCTGGATGGCATATTTCTCTACTACGCTCTGAGAATCTACCTGAATTACAGTGATGAGATCGCCAAAAAAGCATTTCGCTATTCCATCGTTTATTTGGCGGCACTGTTTGTGGTATTGCTTGTTGACCACTACATCCGTTTTTAACTCGTGGCGCTATGGCGCTTCGTAGAGTCAACATCGCGGCGGCCAGTGCCGCCGCGCTTGTTCTGCTGGGTTGCCTGTTAGCAGCATGTAACAATACTGCCAAAACAGTTTTTCTTTCAACGGATATTACCGGCGCCAACTTCGGTGCTGATTTCAAGCTCGCCGACCATTCGGGCGCCATTCGAACGTTAGCGGATTTCAAGGGTAAGGCGGTCGTAATATTTTTTGGCTACACTAATTGCCCGGACGCGTGCCCAACGACAATGGCGAATATTGCTGCGGCCATGCGCAGACTCGGTGATGATGCCAAGCGGGTCCAGGTGCTATTCGTTACCATAGATCCTGAACACGACACACCAGAACTCCTCAGGCAGTACGTCTCGAGTTTTGATCCCACGTTCCTCGGCCTATCGGGCGACATCGAAACTACAAAGAAAACCGCCGGCGAATTCAAAACGTTTTATCAGAAGCAAATGGCCGCAATGCCAGAGCATCACAGCGTCGACCATTCAACCGGTACGTATATTTACGATCCCAACGGACGCCTGCGGCTCTATGTAACGAACGAAAAAGGGGCGGACGTTTTGGCTCATGACCTCACGGAGCTATTAAGGTCTGGCTAAAAGACCTACCCCTCCACAGGGCCCACGTGGAGATCATCTCGGCTTATTTTGCCCTAAGGAAACAGTTTCCCCGGATTGAGGATGTTGTTGGGATCAAATACTTTCTTGATTCCCTTCATAATCGCTAGTGTTGGCGGATCGATTTCTTTTTCGATGTACGCCCGTTTTTCGCTGCCCACGCCATGTTCTCCTGACAAGGTGCCGTTAAGGCGGATTACAAGATCAAATATCTCATTCAAGCACCGATCCGCCCGCGTCAATTCATCGGAAGACTCCGGGTTCACGAGAAGATTGACGTGAATATTACCGTTGCCGGCATGACCAAAGTTAACATTTGCAACGCTGTACTTGGAACTTAGCTGTTTCAATCCATCAAGGAAAACGGGTAATGCGGAAACCGGAACAACCACGTCCTCATTGATTTTTTTAGGCGCAATATCGCGCAACAGCGGGGACAATGCCTTGCGCGCAGCCCACAAGGAAGCCGCGTCCTGGACCTCTTCGCCTTGAATCAACTCCTTATCACGACAGGCCTGCAGAACCGCAATGCGGGATTCGGCAATGGATTGCTCCGACCCGTCGACCTCTATCATGAGCATTGCAGCAGCCGCGGCTGGCACCATATCCGGAAAGTGGCCGCGTATTAGCTGGAGTGATCCGGCATCCAGAAATTCAAGCGCGCTAGGCGTTTGGGGGAGCGCCATCACGCGGACGATCGCCGCGGCACAGCTCGATAGATCCGCAAAAAATGCCGTCACGCCGGCCCGCGCCTGAGGGAGGGGCGTCAGCTTGAGCGTCGCCTCGGTGATGACCGCCAAGGTCCCTTCGGATCCTATCAGCAGTCGCGTAAGGTCGTAACCCACCACACCTTTGGTCGTATAGCACCCTGTTCTGATCATTTCCCCACCGCCTGTTACGCCCCTAAGTCCCAGCACATGATCCCTCGTCGTACCATATTTCACGGCGTGAGGCCCGCCTGCAGACGTTGCTAGGTTCCCCCCTATACTTGAGTAGGCCGCGCTCGATGGATCCGGAGGCCAAAAAAAACCAAAAGGCCGTGCCGCCTCCTGTATAGACTCGTTCAGGACGCCCGGTTCCGCCACAATTACGCGATTGGCTGGATCGACCGCGATGATCCGCAACATGCGTTCGAGGGACAAAGCAATCCCCCCTCGCTCGGGCAGGCTGCCCCCCGCCGTGCCTGTTCCGCGTCCACGGGGGGTAACCGGAACCTTATACTGATTGCAAAGCGACAAAACGGCCTGCACCTCCAAGTGAGTGACCGGAAATACAACCGAATCGGGAGGAAAAAATTTGCGGCTGTTGTCATACGCGTAGGCAAAACAGTCGACCGGGTCGGTAAATACCCGGTCCGTCGGGATCAAGCTGCGTAGCCGCGCGACAAAATCAGGCGAGAGCATGGGGCATCCAAACAACAAGAGAAAAGACGTTGGTAACCGCTTTAATGGCCTGAAAGAACCGCGGATGAGCGCTCATTGCCCGTGCATTTGAGTTCTTGCAACAACCGACAAAATCGCGGCCGCCAACTAAGTGAACCACGCCGCGTCTCACCAATTCGCCTTATCGGCATCCACGGGTTCCGAAAGCATTTAACTAGCATCCCATCAACGGCTACAGCCTCAACCAGCACACCGGCTGAGATGAACCGCCTCTCCGACAACGGCATTTGTCTCAGCAGAGTGTTGGGCTTAACTGACTATCACCGACGATCGCTGGAGGGCCGTCCACGGGCGGTAGCAAATCAGTTAATGTATTCAAATACTTTCACGACCTTGCGTACCCCGCTGGTGGACCTTGCGATATCCACTGCGCTCCCGGCTTCATCAACCGTTACAATCCCAAGCAGGTAAACTACGCTGTCCTCGGTCACGACTTTCACATGGTTAATCTGGAACCTCCCTCCATCCATGAAACGGCCTTTGACCTTAGACGTAATTAGCGCATCGTTGCTGCGCGAGGTAAAAGAGCTCGCCGGCCCCACCGTAATCTCATTCGTTACGGCACGCACGTGATCCACATCCCGAACCAGTTGTTCAATCTCTTTTTTTGCACTCTCGGACGGTACCTCGCCCGTCAGAAGTACATTACGGTTAAAGCTCGTAACATTGACATGTACATTACTTCCCATTTTTTCGCTAATGCGACGGTCGCTCTTTAACTCAATTCCCTGATCCTCGACGAACATACCGCCAGTACGTCGATCCTGAGATACCGCCACCCCCGTCCCAACACCCGCTACCCCGGTTGCGACCAACAGGGCACAGCCGGAAAAAAAAGGCAACAGCAGCAAGAGTAAAAGCGTCGGTTTCCGATATAAATTCTGCATTAAACCCCTCATGGATAACTCGCACATAAAAACAATGTTTCTCCCCCATCCTGGCGCATTACTCGCCAAACTCGCCAAAAGCGTCCTTGACCCACTCGATTTGCTCGCCCTCGCGACCGGACAATAACACCGCGTCGAACCGGCATGAGGGCTCGACCCTCAGCGAGGCAAGATAGTGCCGCGCGGTGCGAACTATTCTTTCCCGCTTCAACCCCGTAATGCTGCTTGCTGCACCACCAAAAAACTCGCTCGCGCGCATCCGAACCTCGACGAACACCAGCGCTGCCCCGTCGCGCATGATAAGATCAATTTCGCCAAAACGGCAGCGGTAGTTTCGTTGAAGCAATACAAGACCATGCTGCTTGAGAAACTCCTCGGCACACCTCTCAGCATCGCTACCGGTCAATCCAGCAACCTCCTTAGTGCCCACGCGCAACCTTAAACTGAGAAAACCGGCGCAGAGGAAGGGGCAAAAAAACGTATTTTACCGCAACCCGGGCCCCAGCCATAAGCTGAACCTCAATAATGCATCCAGCTGACACAATTACGCCGGCGACCCTATATATTGTAGCCACGCCGATTGGCAATCTGCGCGACATTACGCTGCGCGGCCTGGATGTGCTCGCGGCCATCGACGTGGTCGCCGCCGAGGATACCCGCACTACACGCCACTTGCTGGCACATTTTTCGATCACAAAACAAATGATTGCCGTGCATCAGCACAACGAGATGAGGGCTGCCGAAAGGGTTGTCAATCTGCTTGGTACCGGGAAGACAGTAGCGTTCGTTACTGACGCGGGCACCCCGGGAATTTCAGATCCTGGGGCGACGCTGGTAAAGTTCGTGCGGGAGAAAGGATACAACGTAGTGCCCGTCCCGGGCGCCAGCGCCGCAATATGTGCGCTATCGGCATCCGGCATTCACGCGCCGCGCTTCCTTTTCTATGGCTTCCTGCCCGCCAGTCCCGGACCGAGGCGGAGGGAACTGGAAGAGCTTAAATTATATCCACACAGCGTAGTTTTTTACGAAGCGCCCCACAGAATACTTGAGTCCGTCTCTGACCTCGCCGATGTGTTCGGCGCACATCGTCAGCTCGCAATCGGGCGGGAATTGACGAAATTATTCGAAAGCATTCATACCTGTACTCTCGGCGACGCCGTCGCCTGGCTCCAGGCTGATCCCAACCGTCAGAGAGGCGAGTTCGTTCTCATTCTTTCCGGCGCCGAGGCTGCTACAGACCGCGAACTGAGTGACCAGACTCTACGCACCTTAAAGCTGTTACTAAAAGATTTACCATTAAAACAGGCAGTGAAAGTTGCGGCAGAGATCAGCGGACAGAGCAAAAACAAAATATATTCAGTCGCACTAACCCTTAAGCCCGATTAGCTTAAGAGAATGCAGACAAGGCGCCAATTCTATAACTCCTTAATTCCGGAGCGTGTTTTCACAAACGGAGAGGAGCTAGCGCGTGACTGCCACCGCCACTGCGACAAAGGGGTTAGACGCACAAGTCACGGATTCAATCATTGCATGATGGAAGCGGGTAACCAGGCCAGCGCACTGCTTTTCTCCAACCATAAAACCTTTGCTCCGTAAGCCGCTCCGGCGACTCAGCTCCCTCCACCGGCGCCCCACCCTCAGCTTCCTTCAGTACTGCAACGATCTGCTCCACAGCAAACGGTTTTTCTTCATGCAAGACTCCTTTCTTTAAAGGCAAGTTTCGCGGAACAACATTGTCGCCCGCTACATTTTTGCAGAGTCGATCACAATAGACTGCAATGCATTAATGCAGCCAATCCATGAGCGCATGCCGGTAATCGTGCGGCCCGGTTTCCCTGATGATCGTGGGCTATGCGGTCGAATAGGCGCAGCTGCGGGAACAAGGGCTGGATGAACCTGCCGACGGTGCAAACGCTCCACCCTCAGCGCTAAGCTGGTTGCTGCTCGAGCGCAGCGCCAGCCCCGATAGCTGTTGGTGGACCAGGGCAGAATTCTTGTGGGAGTGTAGCCACGATGGTCAGTCAATCATAGCCCGCCAATTCAGGCCGCTCCCCATTCATTTTGCGTGCTCTTTCTCCCTTAAATGATCGGAGGCCCGTTCCAGAGCTTCGACCGCTTGCTGGGAATGCCCTTCCTTGGCTTCATCAATGGCAAGGTCCATTTCCTCGAAGACTTCCCTGTCGTGTTCTGATTTTCCATGCTCTCCATAAATAGGCTTTTGGAGGTGGGTATAAGGATGCTCTTTATTCTGTTCTATCAATTCCTTTTTGGCTTCTTCGGTATGGCTGACCACGCCTTGAGCGCTGCCTTCTTTACCGCTTCTAATGGCCTCTTCCAGATGCTCAAAAGTCTTTTGGCTGTGGTCATCTGCATATGCGATGCCAAGGTCTGCAGCAAAAGCAGCCAGAACGGCCGCCACGTTAATAGCATACACAATCATTTTCATTTACTACTCGTGATGGATTATTGGGCGCTGCCGATCTTATGATTGAGTTCGATAATCGCCTGCAACACCCCGCAATATGTTATCGCGATGGTGGCCTTAGCATTGACCAGATGCCGGTACGCAGAGGCTCTGGCTAAATCACATAGCAACAAACTCAACTGTAAAAACCCTTAAGCGATCAGCGTTTTTTTTTTCGCTCTCCAGAGGCATGATTCGGTTACACCATGCCGTACAACCCAGAAATAGACGACCGGCTTTATAAAAACCAATCGGCATCGAGCAATTGACGTCGGAAAGCTTACGCACAAATTTGCTCATTCCAGAGAAAGCCGAGGTGCTCCGATATGACTATCTCGAACTGCAGGGTCGATCTTTATGTTACCAGCCTTTCAAAGGATTAGATAAATGAACAGCACAGCAATAAACAAAACCGAGGCGTTGTTTGCGGCGATAAGTCTCCTATTGTTCGCCAGTTTCAATGTAAGTGATGTGCATGCCAACAACTTAACCAACCTGTTCAAGGAAAGCGGTTTCGAATTGGGCGGCTGGATCAACGGTGGCATTACCTATAACGCAAATAACCCGTCGGATGGATTCAATGGAACCGTTACTTTCGCCGATCGGGCCAACCGATTCCAGTTAAACCAGTTCAATTTATTTTTACAGCGGCCGGTGGTTTCCACAGGCAAAGAATGGGACATTGGAGGCCGCTTCGATTTTCTGTTTGGCACGGACGCCATTTATGCTCAGGCTTTCGGCGTTTCCGCATTCGATGAGAATACCGGCGCACCGACCGACAGGGGCGAGTGGGATCTTAATTTGTGCTGTAAATCGACCCGCACCTATGGCATAGCCCTTCCACAGGCTTATGTGGAGGCTTACGTGCCCCTTGGTAACGGCCTCAATATTAAGGCGGGACATTTCTATACGCCACTTGGTTATGAAACCGTTCCTGCTCCCGATAACTTTTTCTATACCCGTGCTTATATCCTTAACAGCGGCGAGCCCTTTACGCATACGGGATTGATGGCGAATTATTCCGTCAACCAAAACTGGTCGGTTATAAGTGCCGCAACCACGGGCAGCGCAACCGGGGGTTGGGACGGCGGATTTGATAAACAGCTGAACAATTGGGGCGCATTAGGTGCCCTCCTTTGGAGCAGTGACGATAAAAGAAGCTCGGCCACCGTTGGTGGCACATACGGCCGCACAGCAACAAATGACCCCTGGCTCATGTATAGCGTTGTGCTGCAGCATCGGATCACCCCCCGAACCCATATGGTCGTGCACCATACGCACGGCTGGGCGGCTAATATCAATCTGCCCGGGGGGATTCAGAATGCGGAATGGTATAGCATCAACACACACTTAACCTATGACCTTCTCCCTGACCTGTCCATCGGCGTACGTGCGGAGCGGTTTAATGATCGAGATGGCTGGCGTGTCTTTTCACCCTACCGCATACTTTCCGCGCTTAACAACAGGGGCGTCAGTTACGCAGGAAACGTCCCTTTCATCAGCGCGCCCGCCGATTACTATGCGGTCACGCTAGGGATGAACTGGAAACCCGCCAAGCGGTTGCGGATTGACTGGAAGTCAATGCAAAAGGTGAATATTCGCCCTAACATCCGTTACGATCGGGCCGATGGCATCGATATGGCTTTCCGGCCGTTTGATGGTAGAAAGGATCAGTTTCTATTCTCCCTAGACGCTACAATCCCGTTCTAACCTAAAATACTGCCCCAGCCTTTGCCTGGGTGAAGCCACGTGGTCCTTGGCGGGCAGATAGCGCTCCGTAATCTCACTCTTAAGTTCGGAGGAAAACGCATAGGGCTCCAGGAAAACAGCCCAGTGCTTGCGTTGCTTCATCTTCAGATAAGAATTTCCCAGCAAGAGAAAAAGTACCAGAATAAAAATCACCGGCCAAATACGGCCTGTTGAGAGAAAGGACATCAAGGACGCGTACAACGTAAAGCCAATAGTTGCAGAAAGGAACAGCCAGCACGCCAAAGGTACTTCGAACGAATGCTCGTTGTGTCTACCCAAAACCGGGGTCAACCCAGTCTTGCCATTTGTAGAAATGTCTTCTAGTACGTTCATGATTTCCTGTCCCGCTGCGATTAGCATCTAATTGGTAATAAGCTATTACAGCCAGCATTTCCGAATCGTCTACCGAGAGTCGGCTACAGTCCACTTAGCGCATCAGGAGTCCGAGCTTCGGCGGAAACAGGACTGTCTTTTAGCCTTGCAGCGATCTGTCGATGCATCGTGGCAGCTTGCAGGTTTTTCCTGACAGCCTTCTCGTAATTGCGGATTAATGCTTGGGTGTGCGATTTCAGGTCCTGAGCCTGCCTGCCAAAAAGATAACTTTTATCCTCGTAGTGTTCTAGCAGTTCCATTTTTTCCGCTAACTTTGCCTGCAATTCCGTTGCGGCATCTTCATATTGCTTTGCCACGGCCTCATGATCGCTTTGCGTAATGGCGCTCTCGGCTGCCGCGCGAATCTCAGCAGCTCCGACCGGTTGCGACGCCACCGCAAAAGGGCTCAGCGAAGCAAGCAAGCCTGCCATCGATAACGCAGCCATGATATTCGCTAAATTTGTCTTCATGATCGCAATAATCCAAATGGGATACGGGTAGTTTCGTCCTAATCCAGCTAATGCAACCGGCATATTAGGGAAAGTCTGGTTTTATACTAGGGAAATCTATTAGCGATAGAAACGTATAAACATCGCCGCAACCTAAGACACAGCTTACCAACCCCTCCGTACTTTGTCAACTTTTATATGTGTAAAGTATCGAATCAACGAACCCTTGCAGCTGGCGCGCCGCTTTCTCGCCACCCAGATACTCCGCAGGGAAGCCAATTGTCTGCTGGCGCAAGGGGAGGGCTGCGTTTATAATCTCGCTGTCGCGCTTCCGGCTAACCGTTTGCGCGGCGTGGGTAGGCCCCACCGACATTTTCATTTTATTGGAGAGAGATTTATGAAAACAACCGCTACCTTTTATCACGCTGGCTGTCCCGTGTGTGTGGACGCCGAGCGGCAGATTGCAGATGCTTTAGACCCGGACCGTTACGACGTTGAACTTGTTCATCTTGGCGAACAAAAGGACCGGATTTCTGACGCTGAAGCCGCTGGCGTAAAATCCGTCCCAGCGCTGGTAATCAATGGAGCGCCTTTCCATATCAATTTCGGCGCGCCGATGTCCGCGCTGAAGTCTTAATCGCAGAAATGGCGGGCGAGATGCCCGCCGTTCCACATCCTCCCCTTTCAGGTCCGATCGTTACAGTAGAGCGGAAAATTCCTCTCGCCCCATTCCCAACCCTTCGAACCTCTAAAAACCCGAACCCCAACGCAACAATTAACCCGAATTCGGGTTTATAGTAATCCCCGCCGCTGATTCCCGAAACTCCTGCGTAGTATGATTTCACCCCCATGCTGGCCCGCAGACGAGCAGGGTCCTTTTATACTCTATAATGAATATGTTCAGATTGGAACAGCTGCTTCACTTCAACTACGTGGGGGAAAGGTGGAACTCATTTTATGGCGGCATGCCGAGGCTGAGGAGGGTGCGCCCGATAGTTCTCGTAAACTCACCGGCAAGGGGAAAAAGCAGGCGCAGCTCATGGCTGAATGGCTCAAACCCAGGTTACCTGAGCATACTCGCTTGATTGTCAGCCCGGCCACGCGGGCCCAGCAGACCGCCACGGCGTTGAGTAACCAATTTGAGACGCTTAAGGAAATTGGGCCGGGCGCGCATCCAAAAGCGCTCCTGGCTGCGGCCGGCTGGCCCGAGGGCAAAGGCGCGGTCCTGATCGTGGGCCACCAACCAACGCTCGGAGAAGTCGCTGCCCTACTCATGTCTGGATCGCCCCAAGGCTGGAGTATGCGAAAGGGCGCTGTGTGGTGGTTCAGTCACAAACAAAAGGAATTATCAGCGGAATTGCTGCTGCGCTCGGTCATATCGCCTGATCTGGTATGACGGACAACGACCGCCCCGCACGATCTTGTCGGCTGACGGGGCCCATGCTATTTTTTGGCATCAACAATCAGGATGAATCGATCGCAGGCGCCCTAACGACTTTCAATGGGGCCACGGGGCAGCGCGAGCAGAATCAGTAGCACACCGCAGATAACGCTCGCAGTTGCAGCAAGACTGGAATAACCCGTTAACAGGATAGGCGCCGCAATCAGCCAAGCTCCCAAGGGGACGTTGGCGAAACGAAGCGGGCGTCCCACTTCGCTCAATGCCATGATCGAAAACGTCACTACAAGCAATCCGATCACATGATCGCTGTCCGCAGCAGCCCCAGCTGTACCAAAGGTGACGCGCGAGAACATCAACGTGATGGCGATAGCAATGCTTGCGGCCATGGTCCATGTAAAACGAATGCCGGTCCGCAGTATCTGGCGCAACACGGCTGTAAACGATCCGCCAAATTCATTCGCCTCGTCCATGCTGCCAGCTTCCATGGTGTCTCCATGCCATAAGACATGCCAAATAGATTTGCCCTGCCGCCGTCGGTCTTTTAGAAACTGCAGCGTGGCAAGAATTTCATCGAACGAATAGGGTATCTGGAGCAGCATTGCCAACGACGCGACAAGGCACAAGGTACACCAAGTACCGATTACAATAGGCTGGATAATAATAAAGAAAATGCTAACCACACCCAGCGGTACGATCAATATTCCAAAAAACAGAACTACCCGCGGCATGGTGCGCCAACGCCGCTTATCCCCGATGACACCGGTTACGATTTCCAACGCATAGACTGCGGCGCCTAACCCCGCATCAGCGACGGGCCATGCTTCAGACACCTCCGAAGTAATGATCTTCGCGGTTCCATCGCCAAAGAACGGATCCCAGACGGAATCTATATGACCCAGTTGAAAGGCGGCCATACAGCGGGAGATGAGGAGCCCTACAACCGCAAGCGCCACGATCGGTATTCGATTAATCATACCCGACGGAGTGTAACTCCAGCCAGGCGGGATATCAGGCCCTGTCATGCGTGCAAGAGGACTGACGCCGGGCGGTGGAGAAATCACTACCGCAAACAATATAACGAGTATACCCACGAGCGTGTCGATGGCGTACGTCGCGGCGCTCGTTGTCCAGAAGAAAAGGGGGGCAAAAAACAGCCAGACTCCAGTAGGGCCGTTATCCAGCGCGCCCAGCCGTAGTCACGCGCGATCGAAAGGCAAGCGAAGAGAATGATTAACAGTCCGGTAACGACATCATTCGCCGTCATCCACGTGTCCAACAGAGGCAGGCGGCGCTGAGTTGGAGATGCCATGGCTCCGGATTCCATCCAGTTTTCGGCGAGCCCAAAAGTAAACGGACTCGATAGCAACCATAACCCAAGTCCTATGTTGGCGAAGTGACACCACAGCGTTTGCCGATGTTCATCAAGCTCTTTCTTATTACTCTGTGCAATCAGGAGCGTAGTGGGAACAGCACTTTTTTCGATATCCTCAAGCCATCGAGGCGGCGGAATTTTATTACGGATGTACCACGCCTCGGGGCTGCGTTTCAGATGTTCCGTAATCTCCGGTAACGTCTCGCGTAACGTATGCGCTGGTCTCCAATGGAGAAGTCGCCTCGCGCGCGAATATCCAGTTCAAAGTGATCATCCAATAACGCCACCATGAAAGGTTTTACGAATGGTTCGGTCCCCGATCTATTACATTGGGGATAACATCTTCCATTTTGTTCTGCAGCCAGGCGCCCGCCACGGCGACCGTTTTTGGTACCTGATGGGTGGGCCAAGGTTCGGCGTAAATGAGCTGCCCGATCAAGTTCTGTAGTCCTTCATAGCTTTCTGTTCGCGGTTCACCGATCAATAGCTGGCTTCCTGGGGCAATTGCGAGCGCTTATCAACAGCAAGGCGAAATGCGTGCGCGACGTCATCCATATGTACAAACGCTTGACCATGGGATGGATTGCCAGGGAATACATGGCTTTGCAGCTGGCGCTCGTAAATGCGTTGAATCTGGGTACTCAATGACGGAACTTCCCCCCATTCGGTATACACCCCCGCTAATCGCATTATTACAAATGGAACGCAGCCGTGATGAATGCTTACCTCAGTTTCTGCTACGGCTTTGGATTCGGGATAAGGCCATTTAGGCTCCAAGGCTCCATCTTCCGTTATAGGCAAGCCCGGCGCGGTCGGAGCATGCACCAGCATCGTGCTGGCATAAATGAACTGCTCGACGTCAAACGCTTGAAGTGACTTCAGGAGTCGCCACGTTCCCTTTACGTTGACTTCTTCATGCAGGGGATTTGGCGTATCGGAGAAGTCGTAAAACGCCGCCAGGTGAATGACCTATGAAATTCGGGACCCGTAGCCATGGCGTAATTGCTCGCACGCTCTGGACATGGCTTCGTCAGATGAGATGTCGACAGCAATGCAGTTTGCGTCGGTGTCACATTTCTGCTCGAAACCGACAACTATATAGTCATCGCCCAGCTCTGCCGCAATTGCCTTACCGATTCTGCCTTCCGAACCAGTGATAAGAGCGAGGGGTTTCTCCGTAAGCATCCCACTGACCTTAACCGGCGGATGCGTTCAGCAACCCATGTTTTAACACTTCGTTTGATATGCGTGTCACGTGTGGCTTCCCCTCAGTAGCTCATGTCCGGCTCCGCCCCCGCAATGGATAGAGGCTACGCCCGTTCACGAAGAACTCTGGGATTAAGCAGCCACGAGGAGGCGCCAACGCCGTCAAGCGACGGCACTATTCTGAACCGAAATCCGAGATATCTCGTCCGATTCTCCCCGGCCCGATCACGCCGAAACGCCCAAGGAATTACCAGACTCGCCCGGAATTGGGATTGGCCGTCTGCGTGATGGTGTAGGGGGTGTCCTCATATGGGGTGTCCGGCGTGTCCTCGGGTTGCGTCGCAGGTTCTGTGTAGGATTTGGTTCCGTAAAAGGAATGAATCGTGTTCTGCCAGCTTAGGTCCGTCATGTCGGGCCAGTTATCCTTGGCAAAGCCGGGAGCAGTTTCGAGGCGCTCCTTATCCACATTGAGAATGAATCGCTTGTTCTCGGTATCCAGCTTCAGCGCACTCCACGGCACCGCAAAGAGCTTCTCGCCCACGCCCAACAAGCCGCCGAAGGACAACACGGCGTAGGCAACTTTGCCGCTATCCATTTCCAGCATGATTTCCTCGATGTCACCCAAATCTTCGTGCTTATGATTGTACACATCCTCCCCAATGAGCGTGCCGGCGCCCATCAGGCGGGGCCCTGGCCCCTTCTTGTCGTAGCGTTTGTACATGCCATAAAGATCGCGATTTTCGTAGCTCATGACCGTTTCCCCCAAGAGTAAATGCCAAAATAGTTCAGGGCACGCCGCCGATTCATCTCACAATTCCAAGACGCGCCGATCCGACAAGAATAGGGCCGATGACGATCGCAATCAGTACGGTAACCCACACAAACGGAACATTGCAGTCGCATGTTTCACCAGAATCCCATGTCCAATACGCATAAGTGCTTACGCGCAATAGCGGTAGGAATTGTGCTGCTGGACCCGCGGAGTATCCCTTTGTGTCATT